>JAYSNJ010000199.1:0-25549 GCA_043723905.1 Holophagaceae bacterium | reverse complement strand
GGGGAGTGGGAGGACGCCGCTGTGCGGCGTCCGTTCGCGGGGCAGCAAGGCCGCGTGCGCCGAGCTGCGAAGCGGCGAGCGCTCCGCGGCCACGTGAATACAGGGCCTCAGCCCAGCTGCTTCAGTCGCTCCGCTTCGTGGGCGGCGCGCAGAGGTTCCAGAATCGGTTCGATCTGGCCCTGCATGAACGTCTCCAGCGAATGGATCGTGACGTTCACGCGGTGGTCCGTGACGCGGCTCTGGGGGAAGTTGTAGGTGCGGATCTTCTCGCTGCGATCCCCGGACCCCACCTGGGCCTTGCGCAGGGCGGAGGATTCCGCGTCCGCCTCGCCTTGCGCCTTGGCCAGCAGGCGCGAACGCAGCACCGTCATGGCCTTGGCCATGTTCTTGAGCTGGCTGCGCTCATCCTGGCACTGGACGACGGTGTTGGTGGGCAGGTGCGTGAGGCGCACGGCCGAATAGGTGGTGTTGACGCTCTGCCCGCCCTTGCCCCCGGAGCAGAAGGTGTCCACCCGCAGATCCTTCTGATGGATGTCGATCTCCACTTCGTCGGCCTCGGGCATCACGGCCACGGTGGCGGCGGAGGTGTGGATGCGCCCCTGGGTCTCGGTCTTGGGCACTCGCTGGACGCGGTGCACGCCCGACTCGAAGCGGAAGACGGAGTAGGCCCCCTCGCCTTCGATCTCGGCCACGGCCTCCTTCAGGCCGCCCATGTCCGCTTCGCTCTCGTCGAGCACGGAGACCTTGAAGCCCTTGCGCTCGGCGAAGCGCAGGTACATGCGGAAGAGCTCCCCGGCGAACAGGGCCGCCTCCTCGCCTCCGGTGCCCGCCCGCACTTCCAGGATGACGTTGCGGGCATCCTTGGGGTCCTTGGGCACGAGCAGTTTTCTCAATTCCGCTTCGCCCGTCTCGATGGCTGATTTCAGCTCGGGGATCTCCTGCTCTGCCATCTCGCGCAGTTCGGCGTCCATGGAGCGGTCACCCAGGATCTCCTCGGCTTCCTTCAGCTGCTGCATCCGGGTGCGCTGGGCCTGCCAGGCCAGGACCACGGGCTCCAGTTCGGCGCGGAGCTTGGTCAGCTCCCGCAGCTTCTTCGAGTCGCTGACGCAGGCCGGGTCCTGGAGCTGGGCTTCCACCTGCTGGAACTTGGCATCGAGGGCTTCGAGCTGGTCGAACATGGATATTCCTGGGTTCAGGGATCAAAAAAGATCCACCACGGAGACACGGAGAGCACTGGGAAAACACAGAGGATGCGAGGGCATTGGCGCCCCCGGAAAACACAAGCCAGATGCGGGCTTTGCTCGTGTCCGGCGCGGGGGTCCGGGGGTGTAGGCGCTAGCCGGTCCCCCGGAAAACAAAAGGAACGGGCCGACGAATCGGCCCGTTCCTCGGATCGGTGCAGCTACTGGACTTCGACGGCCGGTGTTGCCTCGGCGACGGGAGCGGTCTCGACTTCGACCACTTCCTTCTTGGCATACTTCCGGTTGAACTTCTCGACGCGGCCGGTGATGGTCATATCCCGCTGCTTGCCCGTGTAGAAGTTGTGGCAGGCGGAGCAGACTTCGACGCGCATCTCCTTCTTGGTAGAGCGGGTCTCGAACTCGCTGCCGCACTGGCAATGGGCTGTCACGACGTGCAGCTCGGGGTGAATTTTCGGCTTCATGGCTTCCTCCTGGAACCGACCGGAGGCATCAAGGCCCGCGGCTTGTTCACGCATAAGAGAGATAGTCTAACCCGGGAGCACTTGGAGCTCAATGGGAATTCCGGAATCTAGCGCTCCCCCCGGGCGGCGAGGATCCAGCGCCCCGCCATCACCCGCCGCAGGTTCAGCGCCACGAGCACGGCCAGGGTCAGGGTGAAGTTGAAGGTCATCTCGAGCACCCAGCCGTAGTTCCACCGGGGATGAAAGAACGAGAACTGGAGGAAGTCCAGCACGGTGAAACCCACCGTCTCCAGGATCGGCTGCCAGGCCGGGCGGCCCTCGGAATGCCGCTCCACCAGATAGCCCGTGAAGGCGCCGTACATGAGACGGCTGTAGAGGAAGCTCCGGTTTCCCGTGAAGCCCAGGGGGATGGCCAGGAGGGCTCCGAAGAAGACGGAGAGGAAGAGCCGCATGCCGGCTCCGAAGCGCTGCCAGCGGCTGCGCACCAGGAAGATGCCCGTGCCCACGGCGAAACCGTGCGCCGTGCCGAAGACCAGGGCGAAGTGCCAGGACCAGTTCCCCTGCAGCCAGAGGTAGCCGCCCGTCACCAGGCCCAGCAGCGCTCCGGCAAGCAAGGCAGTCTCCGAACGGTGGGTGGTGTCGCCACTCTCTCCACTGGTGATCTCCCGGGCCAGGGCCTCGGGAGCCTCCTTCTCCGCGATGAGGGCACGCATGCCCGCCTCGTCCAGCATGCCCCGGGCCTCGGCCTCGTCGAGCAGGTGCCCCTCGAGTTCCCGGATCAGCAGCCGGCGACGGCTCGCACTGAGCCCGGAGAGGCCCTGAGCGAACTCGTCGAGATAGGCTGCGAGAACCTGGCTCACACGTGGCCCCTCCCGAGCGGGAAGGCTCGCTCCGAGAGACCTGGGTGCAGAAGCATCATGCCTTGGGCCCCACGAAGACATCCACCATGGCCACGAAGGCCGTCCATTCCTGCTTCTTGGCCTCGAGGAAGGCCTTCCCCGAGGGCAGCAGCGAGTAGTAGCGCCGGTCCCGACCATTGGGCTGGGTCTGCCAGTACGAGGTGATGAATTCGGTCGCCTCGAGCTTGTGGAGGGCGGGATAGAGAGCCCCCTCCTTCAGGGTGTACGACCCCTCGGTGCGCTGTTTCACTGTCTCGATGATCTGGTAGCCGTACATGGGCCCATCCTCGAGCAGGGATAGGAGAAGGAGCGGAGTACTCCCCTTGAGCAGTTCACGGTCCATGGGCCCTCCCGTTTAGCCTAATATTTACCTCGCAAGGCGATGGTGTCAAGACTCGACAGCTTATTCTCCCGGAAAGACTCAGCCCCTCATGGCTTCGGTGATCGGCATGCGGCTGGCCTTCCAGGCCGGCAGGAAGCCCCCCAGAATGCCCATGACCAGGCTGAAGGCGAGCCCCTGACCCACCAGGGCCGGGGTGACGGCGAAGGCGTAGCCCACGTCCGAGAAGGTCGCCATGCTGGTGGCGCCGGTCTGCAGGCCGTTGAAGAAGAAGGCGCAGCCGCACCCCAGGACCCCTCCCAGCAGTGTCAGGAGGATGGCCTCCCACTGGAAACTGGCCAGGATCTCGCGCCTCCGGTATCCGAGGGCACGGAGGGTCCCGATTTCCGGGGTGCGGCCCGCGATGGCGGAGTACATGGAGTTCATGGCTGCGAAGATCGCGCCCACGGTGAGGATCATCGTGATGATCTGGCCGAGGATCTGCATGGGGCGCCCCGCGTCACCCATCTCCTCGAAGTACCGGGGCTCGGTCTTGGCCTCCAGCTTGAGCCGCACATCCCGCTCCATCTCGGCGATGAAGGCCGGGGCGTCCTCGGGGTGACGCATCCGGACCATGACGCTGGAGAAGGCGTTCCAGCGGTGGAAGGCCTGCACCAGGTCATTGGCATCGATCCAGATCTCGGAATCGAAGGCACTGCCGCTCCCGTCGAAGACACCCACCACCTTCCAGCGGCGGGAGGCCATATCGAAGCTGCGGCCCAGCTCCAGCCCCACGTACTTCCCCACCAACCGCTGGGGAACGACGACCTCGCTGAGATTGGGATTGAACCAGCGGCCCTGCAGCAGCTTCACCTGGCTGCGCATGCGGATGCCCGTGGGCGTGGTGCCCCGCACGGTCACCGACATGCTGCCCGTGCCATCCGCCAGGGCCACCTGTTTGGTGACCACGACATCCGTGGTCACGAGGGGTCCCAGTTCGTCCCGGGCGATCAGGGGATGGGTGGAGATGAGCCGCGCCTGATCCCGCATCACCACGCTCATCAATTCCACCCGGGCGTTCGGGCGCAGCACGATCACCTGGTCCTCCCGCCCGCTCTTCAGGTACGTCCTGGCGACTCCCGCGGCCATGGAGCGCACCACCACGAAGATCATCACCACGATGGCCACGGCCCCCACGGTGGCGAGGGTGCCCACCCAGCGCCGCCAGAGGGAGCGCCAGTTGTAGATCAGGGGCACGGGATAGCGGAAGGCCGCCCACAGAAGCCAGGCGAGGTAGGGGGCGAGGAGGATGAAAAGCAGGGACATATAGGTCAGTGGTCAGTGGCCAGTGGTCAGTGGGTGGAAAGAGAGCGGAGGAGGCCGTTCAAGAGCCGACCAATCTCGGCGGTCAGTTCGAGGAGAGGCTCGGTGGTTTCGGGAGTTAGAAAGGCTAGGCGCTGGGCGAGGAGGAGCTGGGTTTCAACCTCGGCAAGCGACCCTCGGGCAATGCCGAGGAACTGGACGAATTCACCTGCGGTCAACCGGGACTGTCCTTCCGCGATATTGGATGGGATCGAGACGGCAGCGCGTCTCACCTGGCTCACAAGTCCATAGACCTCCTCCTTCGGGAAGGTCCGCGAAACGCGGTAAACCCCCTCCACCAGTTCCATTCCCTTCTGCCACACCACCAGATCGCGGTAGCTCCGAATTTCAGTCATCCCCCCTCCGATCACTATTCACTGCCAACTGGCCCCTGCACTACAACGCCCTCAACGCGGAGGCGATGGGCCTGCGGCTGGCCTGGTAGGCGGGCACGAAGGTGGACAGGAGCCCCAGGCCCAGGGTGCCCAGGGCGCAGAGCAGCAGGGTGTCCGGGCGAATATAGAAATCCGCCATCCAGGGCAGGATGGCGCTGGCGAGGCCCGCCGTCACCTTCGCCACGAGGCTGGCCATGGACAGGCCCAGGATGCTGCCCAGGAGGGCGAGCAGGAAGCCTTCCGCCAGGAGCAGCCCCATCACCTTGCCCGTGGTGAACCCCAGGGCGCGCATCACGGCGATCTCGGTGGACCTTTCCCGGATGTTCATGGCCATGGTGCTGGCGGTGACCAGGAGGATCGCCGCCAGCACCGCACTGGTGATGGAGTGCAGCATGGTGGCGAAATCGCCGAACATCTTCATCATGTTCAGGTTGAACGCGTTCTCGCTCATGGAGAGGGTTTCGGGGGAGGCGTTGGCGAAGTTGCGGTCGATGCGCTCGCAGAGCTTCGGGATATCCCCTGCGTGCTTGGCCCTCGCGATGAAGGAGCCCACGCGGCCCTTCATCCAGGGCACCGCTTCCTGGATCTGCTTGAGGTCGAAGACCAGGGCCTGCTCATCGGACTGGCGCTTGCCGATGTAGATGGCCCGCACGTTCAGCCTCAGCGTCATGTTGAAGATGGGGCTCCGCAGGGGCACGACATCCCCCACCTTCCACCCGTACTTGTCCGCCAGGGACTTCCCCACGGCGCAGCCGTTGCCATCCTGCAGGAAGTCCCGCACCTGGCTCGGAGGCAGGGAATCCAGGCCGGCTTCCTCCCGGTAGACCCTCAGGTAGGTATCCTTCTCCACCGCGAAATTGGCGAAGAAGTTCTTGGGGTCCTTGTACTCGCCGCCGAACCACTGGAGCTGGGTCACGGCCTCGATTTCGGGCTGGGCGCGCAGGAAGTTGCCGTAGCTCTCAGGGATGACGTTGGTGAAGGAGGCCTTGTCCTGCACCACCAGCCGGGATCCGCTGGCGGCGCTGGTGCTGATGGCGTCCAGGGTGCCCAGGAAGCCCTGCATGAGGGCCACGAGGAACACGGAGAGCGAGAGGAAGGACAGCGTCAGCATCGTCCGCAGGTGGTGGCGGAAGAGGGAGCGAACGATGAGGCTGAGGAATTTCAATGGAGCACGTGGCCGTGGAGGAGAGGTTCCTGGCGCGGCAGCTCGTGGACCTCCACGGTCCTGTCCAGCACGCCCTTCTCCAAGTGGATCTGGATATGGGCGTGGCGGGCGGCCTTGGGATCGTGGGTGACGATCACGATGGTCTTGCCCAGCTCCTCGTTGAGATGCTGGATGAGATTCAGGGCCTCCTCGGCGTTTTTCGCATCCAGCGCCCCCGTGGGTTCGTCGGCCACGATCAGATCGGGATCATGGACGATGGCCCGGGCGATGGCCACCCGCTGTTCCTGCCCCCCCGAGAGCTGCCGGGGAAAGTTGTGCATGCGGTCCATGAGGTCCACCAGCCTCAGGGCCTCCATCACCCGCTCCCGGCGCTGGCTGCGGGACAGGTCCGTGAGGAGCAGGGGCAGTTCGATGTTCTCGAAGGCGTTGAGCACGGGGATCAGGTTGTAGTTCTGGAAGATGAAGCCTACGTTGGAGGCCCGCCAGGCGGCCAGTTCGTCGTCGTCGAAGTCGTTGAGGCGGTAGCCGCAGACCTCCAGCTCGCCGCCCGTGGGCCGGTCGATGCCCGCCAGCAGGTTGAGGAGCGTCGTCTTCCCCGATCCGCTGGGCCCCATGAGGGCGTAGAAGCCCCCCCTGGGGACGTCCAGGTCGATGCCCGTGAGGACCGGGATCTCCAGGGATCCGCGGTAGTAGCTCTTGGCCAGATTGCGGAGGCGGATGATGGGTTCGCCGGTGCCGTCCTGGCCGTTGTCGCCGTTGGACATGGTCACTGCTCCTTGGCCTGGATACGCCGACCTTCCTCCAGCTTCACCTCCTGGGGCACCACCAGGATCGGGAACCCGGCGGAGAGGCCCTTCACCTGGTAGCCCACGGGGTTCTCCGCCCCCA
Source organism: Holophagaceae bacterium (assembly GCA_043723905.1). GTDB lineage: Bacteria > Acidobacteriota > Holophagae > Holophagales > Holophagaceae > JAYREN01. The sequence continues at coordinate 18,858 of JAYSNJ010000199.1, read as the reverse complement.
GTTCCACCGGCGCCAACGCGGCCTTCCCGTCCTTGAGGGTCCACACGAAGGGCCTCCCCTGGCGGCGCACCACCTGCTCCCGGCCGATGAAATAGGCGTTCTCCGGGAAGGGGGCTCCCAGGAAGGTAACCTTGGCTCCCATGTCCGGCAGGAGGCTGGGATGCCTGTCGAGCAGCACCACGCGCACCACCACCACGGCCTTCTGGCGGTTGGAGGTGGGATAGATCTCCCGCAACTCGCCCCGGAGAGCCTTGGCTCCGGGCTCCGAGTCCAGGGCATCCACCCTGATTTCCGCAGGCATGCCCTTCTTCAGTTTCACGATGCCCGTCTCGTTCACCTCCACCTCGAGCTCGAGGCTCTCGAAGTCGACCAGGACCGCCACGGCGTTGATGGCGTTGGCGCCCCCGGCGCTGCCGGGGCTCACGGTTTCACCCACCTCCGAAAGCTTCTGTGTCACCGTGCCCGTGAAGGGGGCGCGCAGGACCATGTTCTCCAGGACGGCATCCTGGTAGCGCAGCTGGGCCTTGTAGGTGGCCACGTTCGTGCGGAGGCGGTCCAGGCTGGCCCGGTCCAGGACGCCCTCCCGGGCCAGGGCCTCGCCCCGGGCGAGATCCGTCTCCGCCTGCTGGAGATTCACGGCCATCTGGTCGCGGCCGGCCTGGGTGTCGGCGTCCTCCAGCCGGGCGATGACCTGGCCCTTGGTGACCCGGCGCCCCTCCTCCACGCCCAGCCAGGCCACCCGGCCCGGCACCTTCGCGCTCACCGTGGCCCGGTGCCGGGCCACGAGGTAGCCGCTCGCGGTGAGGACCGGATCGCGGTCGCCGACCTTGAAGACCACCGGGTGACTGATCACCAGACTCAGGGGGGCATGCTGGAAGCCGTAGACCATGCCCCCCGCGCCCACCGCCAGCACTCCCAGCCCCACCCAGCCCCAGGGGAACCTCTTCTTGATCATGGGCTTTCTCAATCCATCGGCCATGGACCCTCCGACTCCCGATTCCACGTTTTGGAGACCGCCAGTATCTCACCGCCACCGTTCCCGGCGGCCATCGCAGATCGGTGAACCCCTTTTCACCCCAGGTCCCGCGGACGCGTCACCCAGCGGGTTCCGGCCACCGCGAAGCGGAGGGGGGCCATGCGATCCTCGGGCGCAGCGAAATCCACGCCCACCCGCGGTCCCCTCAGGATCCGGTCCGGGGCCTCGCCCTGTCTCAGTTCCAGCCCTCCTGCCCGGAAGAGGAGGTGATGATTGAAGCTGCGATCCAGCTGGAGGGCCTGGGCGACTTTGCCTGGCCCCGTGAGGAGCGCCGGACCCTCCAGGCCCCCTCTGCGTTCGCGGACCAGCGCGAGTCCCTCCAGGGGTTCGCAGGCGCGGATGAGCACGGCGGCGCCGATGCCCTCGGGTCCCGCCACTACGTTCAGCATGTGATGGCAGCCGTAACAGAAATAGATGTAGCCGCGCCCGCCCTCCTCCCACATGGGGGCGTTGCGGGGGGTGCGCCCGAAGCGGCAATGACTGGCACTATCCAGCTCGCCACCGTAGGCCTCCACCTCCGTGATCCTCAGGACGATGTCCTCCCGGCAGAGGCGCTGGCCCAGCAGCCCCTGCGCCACAAGTTCCACTGGGCGCAGGAAGAAGGGCCTGGGAATCAGCCCTCCGCGGTGAAGCACCGCCGGCCTCGGATGTAGGTGGCCCGCACCATGCCCGGATGCTCCCGGTACAGCATCCGGGAGAGGGTGTGTTCGGGGGCTTCAGGCCTCCGGCTCTCCGCGGGATCCACGATGCGGGGATCCACCACCACGAAGTCCGCCTCCTTTCCCGTCGTCAGGCTCCCGATGGAATCCTGCAATCCCAGGGCCTGGGCGCCTCCCAGGGTCGCCAGGAAGAAGGCCTGGACCGGATCCACGGGCGCGCCCGCAGACAGGCCCAAGGCCTGGGTAATCTCGGCGCGGTGAACGCCATCGAGCCCTTCCATCCGCCCCAGCCGATCAGCCAGGTTCTGGCCCTCCGCCCATCGCAGCTTGGAGGCGGTGCAGGCGAAGGCCGCTTCGGCCCACATGGAGAGGCTCGGCCCCGCGCCCACGTCCGTGCCCAGGCCCAGGGACAGCCCTTCCTCCAGCCACTGGCGCAGGGGCATGATGCCGCTCTTGAGGAAGGCGTTGGAGCGCGGGCAGTGGACGAGTGTCGTGCCGGATTCACATAGCAGCGCGCGTTCGGCGCAATCCAGATGGATGCCGTGCCCCAGCAGCGTCCGGGGCCCCAGCATGCCCATGCGGCGGTAGACATCGGTGTAGCTGGAGGCCTCGGGGAACAGCTCCCTCACCCACTCCAGCTCCTGCAGGTTCTCGCTCACATGGGTCTGGATGTAGGCGCCGTACTTGGAGGCCAGGGCACCTACGCCCCGCATCAGCTCCGCCGAACAGGTGGGTGCGAAGCGGGGCGTAAAGGCGTACTGCAGACGCCCCCGGTCCCGGCCATGCCAGGTCTGGCAGAGGGCCTCGCTCTGGGCCAGAGAGACGGCCGTGTCCTCCCGGAGGGCGTCCGGTGAGTTGCGGTCCATCATCACCTTCCCGATGACGGCCCGGATGCCCGCCCGTTCCGCCTCCCGGAAGGCCGCATCGGTGGCGGCCTCGTGAACGGTGGTGTAGATCACGGCGGTGGTCGTGCCGCGGTAGAGGAGACCCTTGAAGAAGCGGGCTGCCGCCCGCTGGGCGACAGCGGTATCGGCAAAGCGCGCCTCGGCCGGGAAGATGAAGGTCTCCAGCCAGGGCAGCAGTTCCAGCCCATCCATGGCCACGGCCTCGTGCTGGGGCAGGTGCACGTGGAGATCCACCATGCCGGGCAGGATCCAGTGGGGGCGGAGGTCCTCCACGGGCTCAGAGGGGCAGAGCGCTGCCACGGCCTCGAAGGGCCCCACGAGGCCGATGCGGCCATCGGCATCCACCTGCATCAGGCCATCGGGGATGTCCTCCAGGCGGTGGGGGGAAGCGGGATTGAGGAGATGGGCGCGATAGAGCAAGGGGGGGTCCGGGGCGAGGGGTCAGTGTTCGGGATGGTGCTCGCGGTGATCGCGGATGTAGCCAAGAGCGCGGTCCTTTTCGCCGTCCATGACGACGTTCAGCTCGCAACCCGGTGACACTTCGTCCAGATCGATGACGCGCACACAGCGCTCGAGCCGAGTGTACTCCGGGAGGAGCCGGATCAGCGAATTGGGGCTGTTCTGGAAGAAGTCCTCGTTGAAGAGATTCCCCTCCTCGTCGGGATAGAGGGCCAGGTAGTGGATCTTGGCCTCCACGAGATCCTGGAAAAAATGCGTGCCGAAGGAAAGATCGGGCACGTAGTTGCCCTTCTTGCGGGCGATCTCCACCAGGAGCTGGGTGTTGTTGATGCCTGAATAGGTGATGCCCACGCCCAGGGTGACATCGCCCCGGCTGCCCCAACGCCCCGGGCCCATCAGGATGAACTGCCGGCGGGGCAGCAGCGCGTTCAGGCGGCTGACGGCCTCCGCGACCCCCAGGAGGTCGGCGAGATCCGGCAGCTTCCGGTACTCCTCGGGATCCACGTAGACGAGGTAGCGGATCCCGGAGATCTGGCCATTGGTGATGAACTTGCTGGCCGAGAAGAGCTTCCGCTCGAAGGGGATCCGGTGGGGCATGGCCACGTGGCGATCCTCCTCCATCCGAGCCTGGGGTCGGCACTGCAGGAGGTGGAGATGCTGCCCATCGTGGGCGAATTCCAGATCCACGGGGGTTCCCATGGCCTCCTGCAGGATGGCGAGCGTCTCCCGGATCTGGCTGACGAAGTCGGTCTGCTCGCAGAGCCCGGCGAAGGTGATTACCAGTTCGTCGGTGGTCGTGTTCAGCATCCCCTTCATGGGCTTCTTGAGGAAACCGTCCTCGTTCACGGAGACGATCTTCTCCAGCAGGGGGAACTCGTCCCCGGTCTGCCTGATCACGTCCCGGATCGCCAGGGACTCGAAGCGGCCCGTCTCCAGGTTGATGACATCGATGTAGTTCTGGGCGTAGTGGAGGACCTGGTCCGGCGTCACGTTCACACGGAGATTGGGCTGGCCGGGGCTGAGCATGAAGGGGAAGTCGCTGCCGACGCGGTCCACGGCGCGGGTTCCCAGCCCCGCCACCATCCGCACGATGCCGTCCTCGCGCTTGATGCGCGGCGACCAGCGGAACTCGTTGTGGCTGAAGGCCACGCCGGCAAAGGCCGGGAAGAAGTACTTGCCGACCTGGCGGCCCACCACCCGCTGGATGATGATGCCCATCTCCTCGACGAAATCCAGGAGACCGCGCTCGGCCCGGTACTCGATGGGATCGGGGCCGAAGACCGAGGCGTAGACTTCCGCCACCGCGTCGATGAGGGCGTCCAGGCGCTGTTCGCGGGTACCGGTGTTGGCCAGGAAGAGGCTCCGGTACTTCCCGGAGAAGGCCGTCCCTTCGCTGTCCTCCAGCAGGCTCGAGGAGCGCACGATCAGCGGTCCCTCGCCCAGGTCATCCAGCGCGAATTGGAACTGGTGGTACATCTCCAGGGAGAAGAAGGAGTTCTTGAAGACCTGCTCCAGGTAGGGGAAGGTGTGCCGCACCTCCTCCAGGGGGGAGAACTTGAGGCTCCAGAGATCCTCGAGGCTGTTGTGGCGCAGGAAGTTGTAGATGCCGTCCGACGTGATGTACCAGGTGCGCGGCGTGCGGATGCTCTCGATGTGGGGCCTGCCCTTGGCTTCGCGCCTGAGGATCCGGGCGGCCAGGATGAGCCCGGCGGCCTTGCCCCCCATCTTGCCGTTGCCCTGGGCCGGCCCCGTCACGTGGCCCAGCAGCTTGCCGAAGTCGTAGATGGAGAGATGGTGCTTGGCGATGCCGATGAACTTGAGGTTGTCCGTAAGGAAGCGCCGGATGAGCGCCACCCGCACGTTCTGGTCGTCCGCGGGAGACAGGGCGGGTTCGTCTTCCCGGGTCTCCCGGCAGAAGCGGTCGACGATTTCCGTGATCTCCACCAGCGGGATATCGCGCTTCTCCGTGGCGATGGCGAGGAAACCCAGCTTGTCCTGCTTCATCCACTGCTTGATGAGGCTGTTCAGCTCCCCATCCTCGAATACGATGGTGGCCACGTCCTGGATTTCGGCGAAGGTCTTGCGCAGCACGGCCATGTCCCGCTTGGGCAGCGGCGCGTTGGAGCCGTGAGAGGAGGCGTCCCCCTGGGCGTAGATGGCGGGGTCGAACTGGGCGATCATCTTGTGCACGCCGGGCACGCCCAGCTTCGTGGCATGGTTCATCAGGCGCCGGATCAGCCGGTGGTGGAGATTGGGATCGATCTCGCCCAGGAGATCGAGGATGCCCCGCCATTCCGGCTTCCGCTCCATGAAGACCGGCGCGGCCTGGCTGCCGTCCTCCAGGGCCGCAGGCCCTTCCTGTCTCGCTTCCGCATCCTGCCCCAGCTTCAGGGCCGTGAGGTCCACCAGCTTCTTCTGGTCCAAGTGGAAGGGGCTGTCCGGGGCGCGGCTGGAGCGGTTCTCCAGGTAGACGACTTCCACTTCGCCCAGGGCCTCGCCCTTCACCAGAATGGGGGCCCGCAGGGTCCAGGGGCTGGTCCGGAACCCGGGGCTCTGGTAGACCGCGTTCCCGAAGCGGATGCAGGCCCGGCAGACTTCCTCGTGCCGGAAGCCCCTGGGCAGTTCCTCCGCGACCCGCTGGAGGATCTGGCCGAAGGGGAGCTCCTGGTGGGCCAGCAGCCGGGCGATCTGGAAGATGGTCTGGAGTTCCCGGGACTGGCCGAAGGTGTGCGAGGTCATGGCGGCATTCCTCGAAGGAGCGTCCGTGGCAGTGTAGCGAACAAAAAACAACGGCCCGCGGGATGCGGGCCGTTGTTTTTTGATGCAGACGACTTCCGGGTTATTACACCCAGCCGCGCAGGTGGCAGGCTTCGGCCACGCGCTTGATGGAGATCATGTAGGCGGCGTCGCGCATGTAGACCTTCTTCTCCCGGGCCATGGCGGACACGGCCTTGAAGGCGTTGGTCATCTTCTGGTCGAGCTTGGTGAGGACCTCTTCCTTCTCCCAGTAGTAATTCATGTTGTTCTGCACCTGCTCGAAGTAGGAGCAGGTCACGCCACCGGCGTTGCAGAGGAAGTCGGGGATCATGAAGATGCCGCGCTTGCAGATCTCGGCGTCGGCTTCAGGGGTCGTGGGACCGTTGGCGCCCTCGGCGATGACCTTGACGGAGGCCTTCAGCTTCTGGACGTTGGTGCCGTTCAGCATGTTCTCCTGGGCGGCGGGCACGAGCACGGTGACTTCCTGCTCGACCCAGGCCTCGCCATCCAGTTGCTCCCAGCCGAAGCTCTTGGCCTTGGCGGGATCGATGGTGCCGAACTTGTCGATGGAGGCCAGCAGGTTCTTGAAGTCGATGCCAGCCATGCAGCGGTAGGTGTAGGCCTTCTTGTCCTTGTTGTCCCAGCAGGAGATGGCGATGGTCTTGGCGCCATACTTCTGGAGGAGGTCCACGGTGTACTGGGCCACGTTGCCGGCGCCCTGAATGGAGGCGGTGGCGGTCTTGATGTCGATGCCGAGTTCCTTGAGGGCTTCGCGGATGGTGTAGACCACGCCGTAGCCGGTGGCCTCGGTGCGGCCCAGGGAACCGCCCATGCCCACGGGCTTGCCGGTGATGACGCCGGGGTACTGACCGCCCATGAGGTGCTCGTACTCATCCATCATCCACAGCATGTGCTGGCCGTGGGTCATGACGTCCGGCGCGGGCACGTCCTGCACGGGGCCGACGTTCCGGGCCACGCTGCGCATCCAGCCGCGGCAGATCTGCTCCTGCTCACGGTCGGAGAGTTCGCGGGGGTCGCAGATCACGCCGCCCTTGCCGCCGCCGAGAGGAATATCGACCACGGCGCACTTCCAGGTCATCCAGGTCGCGAGGGCGCGGACGGTGTCCACGGTCTCATGGGGATGAAAGCGGATGCCGCCCTTCGCGGGACCGCGAGCATCGTTGTGCTGCACGCGGAAGCCCTTGAAGATCTTCGTCGTCCCGTTGTCCATGCGGACGGGGATGTTGAAGTGGTACTCGCGCATGGGGGTGCGGAGGAAATCCCGGGCGCCCTGGTCGAGGCCAAGCTTCTCAGCCACGCCATCGAACTGCTTCTGGGCCATTTCAAATGGGTTGAAGGCCATATCAGCCATTGAACAACTCCTTGAGGTTGGATTGATGGATGTGGGCCTGGCACCCAGGCACCCGTCAGGGCGTCCCGCCTGACGCGATTACTCTAGCGCTGAGTCACCGGGTCGAGACGGGAGTCGTGATCATCGGCACATGGAGGGACTTACTGGGCCTGCTGCGCCTTGAGCTTTTCCGCCACCTGGGCCAGCTTCTTGGCGCCGACCTTGAAGTAGACGTAGGTGATCCCCCAGGGCTTCGTGGCTTCCGGCTGGTACAGGGTCACCTGCATGATGGTCGTGCCCTGGAAGCCCAGGTAGACATCCTTCATCTTGGTATTGGTGGGGTTCTGCTTGACCTCCATCACGGAGACCTCGGGCCAGAGTTCGGCGGGCACACCCTTCATCACGCGGTACAGGCCGCCTGCGAGCGCTGCGCGCAGCATGGCAGAATTGTTCTTGATGCTCTCGAATTCGGGGTTCGGGCGGCCGTCGGGGAACTTGGCACTGGTCGGCAGGGAATCGAGCCTCTCCGGATTGAGGGAGGCCAGGTTCTCTGGGAGAGCCGGCTTGTCGGCCTTGCCCTTCTTTCCCTTGGCCGGAGCGGCCTGGGTCGCAGCGCTCAGCTTGTCCAGGGCATCCTGGAGATCCTTGTGGGTGAGGCCCGCCACGAAGTAGCCCGAGTCCTGGAGGGGCTCGAGGCCGAAGGTCTTGATCTCGTCAGCGGTGTAGGCGACGCCCATGTCGCCAGCGTGCTTGTTGAACCACCAGGCGGAGCCGTGGATGACATCGGCATCCACCGGGACGATCAGGCTGGTGTGCTTCATGTCCTTGCGGACGGACATGTACTGGAGGTGCTGAAGCACCTCGTGGGGCTCCTTGATGGCGGTGGGTGCCGTCGTGGGGATCTTGTCCACGGGCTTGCTGTCGCAGCCGAGGATGAGGGCGATGCCGGCGACCGCCGGAATCCAAGCACGAGTGAAAGACATGAGGCCTCCTATGGGATCTGACAGAATGATTCCTATTTGTCCGTGATTCTACCAAAACAGGGTCAAGTGTATCCCATCCGTTTCATCGCCATAGGCAAGCCGAAGCTGGACGGTGTCCGGCAACTGGAGGCCCACTATCGGGACCTCCTGAAGGGTTATGCCCGCTTCGAGCTCCTGGAGATCCCGGAAGGCCGGGGGACCCCCCCCCAGCAGCTGGCGGAGGAGGCCAAGCGCCTGCGAATCCAGCTCGGCTCCGTGCGCTGCCCCGTGCTCCTCTCCGCCGAGGGGCCCCGCCGGAGTTCGGAGGAGTTCGCCGCCTGGCTCGGCGCCCGCATGGACCGGGGCGAGAGCCTGGCCTTCGCCATCGGCTCCAGCCATGGCTTCGACCCGGGCCTCAAGGCGGAGATCCGGGAGCACCTCAGCCTCTCCCCCATGACCTTCCCCCATGACCTCGGCCGGGTCCTGTTCATGGAACAGCTCTACCGGGCCTTCACGATCCTGAAGGGGAAGACCTACCACAAATGAGCGGGGTGCATTTAAGGCACCTTCATCATCTCCAAATGGACAGCGCATTACGGTATTTCGAGCCGCGGCGTTCGGTCGGTGCGGGGGCCCGCTCCTGGCGCTGCGCGCCTTTCGCGACCCGCATCCTCCCTCCCAGTTTGGGCTTCTAGGCGCACCCCCTTCGGGGGCACCAAGCCTGTGCCGCGCCGCTCCTCTTCGCCCTTCGGGCGAAGACCCACTTCGTGGATCCCAATATCGCCGCCCGCCCGACGGCGGGCGACTACTCGAAATGCACGATCCTTATCCGAACATCTTCAGTGTGTCCTCGATGGCCTTCATCACCTGGAGGACGCGGAAGGGTTCCACGGAGATGAAATCCACGGCGCCCGCGGCGATGGCGCGGTTGCGCTTGAGCGCGACGTCCTCCTCGATCCCCGCCACCAGAATGGGCAGTGTGCAGCCTTCTCCCTCGACCAGCTGGTGTGTCAGTTCCAGGCCGCTGCTGACCCGCAGCCGCTGGTGGACCAGGATGAGGCGGAGCCGGCCCCATTCCCCGGCCCCCGTCGCTCCCAGGGTGGGCCTCACGAGGCCCTGCACATAGTCGAGGGAGGCCACGCCGAACTTCCGTCCCAGGGATTCCACGATCCGCCGGGGAAAAGCGTCCCCCTCGGCAATCACCAGGAGCAAGGGGTCGCGCTCCAGGAGGACCCGGGCCTGGGAGCCCGGGCGCGCCGCCTCGCCCTCCTCCTTGCCCCGGCTGTGCGCCCCCTTGGGATCGAAGTCCTGCTGGTCCTTCTGATGCTGGGAGCGCAGCATCTCCCCCAGCCACCCACGGTAGTTCCTGAGGGCCTGAGGGTCCGCCTCATCCTTGAAGCGCAGGCCGGTATAGCCCTCCCCGAAATGGTCCACCTGGGAGGGAAGGACCACTTTCGTCGCCGGATCCAGGGCGAATTCCACCACCGTGCCCGCCCCCAGGCGCAGGGCCTCCCCCCGGACGGGCTCTCCGGCCCGGGGCACCAGCTCGAGGCCCTCGTTGCCGAAGGCGCGGATCCACCCGTCCCGGATATCCAGGGCGTGGGTGGTGAAGGTGCAGGAGAGGGGCCGCTCCGGCAGGAAATCCGCCATCCGCCGCTCGTCCATGCACTTGAGCGTCCGGGGGGCACCGAAGTGGCAGCACTCCACCCCCTCGAGCCGCCCGTGTCCCTCCATTTCCACGATGGCCTCGAACTTCCGGCCCCGGTCATCCACCCCCATGAGGACCTTGGCGCCGGGCTTCAGTTCCCACTGGCCCCGCTCCACATCGGTGATCCCCAGGAGGACCCGGCCCGGCTCCTCGCCCAGGACGGGGAAGGCCTGCTCGAAGGCGCCGAACTTCAGCCGAACCCCTCCCCCGGAGCGGCAGATCCGCTGGAACACCCTGCGGATGTCCTCGGGATCCTCGAGATGAAGCGCTGGCTGTGCCATTCCCTCCTCATCGACAGGATCAGCCGGGAACGGAAGTTCCGTGCTGGGAACCCGGCAGGCGAAGGGCCTCTTCGAGGGCGAGTTTGAGGGTCAGGATCCGGAAGGGCTGGACGGGGACGAAGTCCAGGGCTCCCAGGGACCGCGCCCGCTCCCGCTTCAGTTCCAGATCCTCGTCGCTGCCGATCACCAGGATCGGCACGGGACAGCCCTCCTCCTCCACCAGCTTGCGCAGCAGTTCCATGCCGCTGAGGAGCCGCAGGCGATGGTGGACCAGGATCATCCGGAGGGTCCCCCAGCCTTGGATTTCCCCGGCCAGGGCGGCGGCGAGGGGCTGCACGGGGCCCTGCAGGTAGTCCAGGGCGGCGAAGCCGAAGACCCGGCCCAGGGCCCGGGCCAGACGCTCGGGCAGCGCCTCCCCCTCACAGATCACCAGGACCAGGGGCTCCCGGTCCTCGATGAGCCTGGCTCTGAAGCCCGGCCTCTCCCCGGAGGGGCCCAGGTTCCGGACCGTTCTCGTGCCGCCCGGATTGAAGGCCTCCCGATCCCGCTGCAGCTGGGTGAGGAGGGAATCCATCAGCCAGGTGCGGAAGGTGCGCAGGGCGGCCTCGGCCCCCTCTTCCCGGAACACGATCCCGGCCAGGCCCTCGCGGAAATAGGCCACGGTCCCCTCGAGGCGGAGGCGGGTGTCGGGCCCCAGGGAGAGTTCGATGGTGCTGGTGCCCTCCACCCGCAGCAGGTCCAACCGGGAGGCGTCGTTGCCCTCGGGCCGCAGTTCGATCCCCTCGGCCCCCAGGGCGCGGATGCGCCCCTCGCAGACATCGTGGCTGGGCGTGGAGAACACGCAGGGGATGGATTTGTGCGGCACGAAGTCCGTGAACCTGCGGTCATCCAGGCAGGCCAGGAGGCGGGGCTGTTCGAAGTAGTAGCAGGCGATGCCGTCCAGGCAACCCGGTTCCACGAGGGTGAGGGTCGCCTCGAAGCGCCGGCCCCGGTCCAGGAAGAAGGCGTTGAGATGTCCGCCGGGCTCCAGGTTCCACTGGAGCCGCTCCAGCTCCGAAATGGCCACCGCGATCCGGCCCTCCGACTCCGCCAGCAGCGGGAAGAGGCCCCGGCGCGTCCCCTTCCGCAGGAAGAGATTGGCCCCCTCCCGGCAGAGCCTCTGGAAGGCCATGCGGACGGCCTGGGGGCTATCGCTGGGGGAGGAAGGGGCGGGCACACACTCCTATCGGCCCGCCATCGGCGAACTCAACTCCGGGCATGTCCGATCGGGGGGTTGTGCAAGGATCCCGAGCCGCGTCAGGACTGGGGGGAATCCAGAACCTCGGCTACCGCGGCGTAGGGATCCAAATGCCGGTCGGCGATGGCGGCGATGAGGCCCTCCACCTTCGCCTCCCCCGCCCGGTGGCGGGCCCGCCGGGCGGCCTCCTCCGCCAGGAGGCTCTCGAAGCGCAGCCGGGCCCGGTCCCGGGCCTTCCGCTCCAGGCCGCCGTGCTCCCGGAGCCAGATCCCGTGCTCCCGCACCTTGGCGAGCACTTCCGGGATGCCCTGGCCCAGGGAGGCCACGGTGCGCAGGGCGGGCGGATCCCAGGGCCGCGTGCAGGACAGGGACTTCATCCCCTCGATCTCCCGTTCCACCTTTTCCACGCCATCCCGGTCGGCCTTGTTGATGATGAAGATGTCCGCCACCTCCATGATCCCCGCCTTGAGGGCCTGGATATCGTCCCCCATGCCGGGGATGAGCACCACCACGCAGGTCTGGACGCAGCTCACCACGTCCACCTCGTCCTGGCCCACGCCCACGGTCTCCACCAGCACCACATCGAAGCCCGCGGCGTCCAGCAGATCGATGGCGTCCTGTGTGGCCCGGGCCAAGCCACCCAAGGCTCCCCGCGTGGCCATGGAGCGGATGAAGATGCCCGGGTCATCGGCGATGTGGTTCATGCGGATGCGGTCGCCCAGGATGGCGCCGCCGCTGAAGGGCGAGGTGGGATCCACCGCCAGGATGCCCACCTTCTTGCCTTCGGCCCGGAGAGCCCGGGCCAACTGGTCCGTGAGTGTGGACTTGCCCGCCCCGGGCGCCCCCGTGAGCCCCAGGACGGCGGCGCGCCCCAGGTGGGGCCATACCAGGGCCATGAGTTCCCGGGCCTGGGGGTGGCCGTTCTCCATCCAGGTGATCGCCCGGGCCAGGGCCCGGGGCTGGCCGTTCAGGAGGGGGCGGAGGAGATCCAGGGCACATTCCATGGGACCAGGATGCCACCTCGGCATCTCCCCGCTTCGGCCCTTTTCCACTGGATGGTAAGCTTTCCTTTTGCTTTCAAGGCAATCCGAGGCCCTCATGCCCCTTCCCAAACCCCATCCGACCCGGCCCCGCAAGGAGGAGCCCTCGGCTCCCACCCAGTCCGGAGCCCCGGGAACGGTGCGGGTCCAGAAGCGCGACCCCGCCGCCACTTCCGATCTGCGGGAGAAGCTCTGCGCCACCTGCGGGAAACCTTTCCAGCTGACGCCCGACCAGAAGTTCTTCGCCTGCCCGGACTGCTACCGGAAGAGCCTGCCCCCCCACAAGTCCAAGAAGCGGGGGGAGGCCCAGGTCCTGGTCCAGATCGAATGCTCCGAGTGCGGCACCAAGGAATTCCTGAGCTTCGCGCCCACGGATCCCAAGGCCGTCCTCTGCCGCACCTGCTTTTCCAAGCAGAAGCGGGAACAGAAGCTCGCCTCACCTCACTCCACTCGTCGATAGGAGTCCATCTAGCCATGCGCCTTTCCCCCCTGCTCTCCCTCCCCCTCGCCCTGGCCCTCTCCGCCCAGGCGACCCCCAAGCCCAAGCCCCAGGCAGCCTCCAAGCCCAAGGCCGGGGCCCCCGTCAAGGTGAACCTGGAGGCCCAGGTGGCCCGGCAGACGCTGGAATCCGTCCTCAATTCCATCAACGACACCTGGTTCGGCAAGGCCTACCAGGACTTCAACGCCGTCGAGATCCAGGGCGGCCTCTCCATCCAGGTCTCCGCCGCCGCCCTCAGCGCCAAGGCGGACCAGCTCAGCCAGGGCCAGCTCAAGGGCGGCATCACCCAGAACGGCAAGGCCACCCTGCAGGTCAAGAGCACCTACTTCGCCAACAGCGACTTCAAGACCGAGGCGACCGGCAGCTTCGGGAACATCCTCTGGACTCGGGTGGGCAACCGCGGCTTCCTCTACAGCCAGACCCAGAACGCCTACACCACCCGCGTGGAGCCGGGGCCCAGCGACGCGCCCCTCTCCTACCTGGGCTGGTTCCGCTCCATGCTCAACGACATCAAGGCCGTCTACGTGGATGGCCCCGTCTTCAAGGCCAGTCTGGGAAGGGAGGAGAACGCCGGCGGGAAGAGCCTGCAGACCCTCGTCTTCAGCGCGCCCACGTCGGCCTACGACCCCAAGAAGCGCGAGCAGAGCCTGGCCGATAGCCTCGGCTTCTGGAAGCGCGGCCGCCTGGAAATCCAGGTGGACAAGAACACCCGCCTGCCCCAGCGCATGAATTTCACCAACGACGGCCAGGGCATCCGCACTCAGATGGACTTCGTCTACGACGACAAGGGCCATCCGCTCACCATCAGCATCAGCAACCACAGCCGCGGCATGGAAGGCCCAGGCTTCCTGAAGCTGGGCTATTCCGGCGGCGTCATGAGCAGCGTCTCCGGCGAACTGAGCGGCCAGGACAAGAAGGTCGGCTTCGATCTGAACCTCACCTGGGCCAAGGGCAAGAAGGCCAGCTCCATCCAGAGCGTGCCGCCCCCCACCGCCAACAAGCGCAGCAGCGAGGATCTGGAGATCGCCCTGCTGTCCGGCCTGGCCCAGAACATCCTCGAACTGCAGCGCTCGGGCCTGAATCTGCGCAGCGTCTCCCTTTCGGGGAAGTGAAGCCGCTACACTAGGAACCCGTCGGGGCGTGGCGCAGTCTGGTAGCGCACCTGCTTTGGGAGCAGGGGGTCGAAGGTTCGAATCCTTTCGCCCCGACCAACAAATGAAAGGGCACCCTCGGGTGCCCTTTCATTTGTTGGACATGAGGATTCGAACCTTCGAGTCGACGATGGTGCGGCGGTAGGGGCAGAGAGGGACGCACTGCGTCCCGAACGGTCCGGCACAGCCGGAAGCCCCGGCCGCAACCAGCGTCGCGGGGGTGAGCGCCAGCGAACCCAAGGTTCGAATCCCTTCGCCCCGCCCCAAAAGCCAGTTGCAACATCAACACTGGCAACACCTGGGAGCCCGGTCACGCGAGTGGCCGGGCTCTTTCGTTTGGGGCGAATGTTCTCGTAAGTCCAATGTTTCACCCGCCAGAATCCAAGTTTGGGGGCTGAATGTTTGCAGTTGAGTGTTGTCAGAAACCGGCTCGAAAGAGTGCCATGAGGTCTAGTCTTGGCCTCTACGGATTCCGAACATTCCGAGCATGGACCTATCTGGGGTGTGCCTCGCCGGATCGGATCGAGCGAACCACCCTGGCAGGCACACCGGCAACAAGGGTGTTCGCCGGCACGGACCTCGCGACAACAGCGTTGGCAGCCACGATGGAATTATCCCCGATCGTTACCCCAGGCAGAATAGTCGCGGCAACGCCGATCCACACGTTATTCCCGATCGTGATGGGAGCGGTCCAGGTCGAATGACGCTGCTCGGGATCTTCGGGGTGACCAATCGTAACGAGGTTGACCTTGGGTCCGATGAGCGTGCCATCCCCGATGGTTATCCCTCCTCGGTCCATGAATTCGCAACTATGATTAATGAAGACGCCCTTGCCGACCCGGATATTCCTGCCGAAGTCCGTATAAAAGGGTGCAAACAGGTTGAAACTCGAATCGACTTCACCCCCGGTAAGCTTTGCGAAGAGACGCCGGATTTCGGCAGGCTCGTGATAGCCGTGATTCAGTTCCGCCAAGATCTGCTGGGCCTGCATGATCGCAGAAAGAAGCAGGTCGTACTCCGGATCCTGCAAAGAGATCACTTCTCCGGAGAGATCCCGCTCGAAAATACCTTTAAAAGAATCGTTCATTTTGCCTCTCAAGGTCGAAGTTGGCACCATGTCGCCGAATCCATAGAGTGGTCGGGCAACGAAGGACGTTGGCAGATTGGCGGCCGGCACCCGTGTTAACCCGCGATCCCCTGCTGGCGCAGCCTGGCGATGTCTTTGGTGGGTGCATCTCCGAAATAGCGACCGTATTCCCGCGTGAACTGGGAGGGGCTGAGATAGCCCACCTGGCGACCGGCACTCCCGGCGTCCATCATCCGCGTCAGCATCAGGCGTCGCGCCTCCTGGAGGCGTAGCATTTTCTGGAATTGGAGGGGACTCAAGCTGGTCACCGCCTTGAAGTGCTGGTGGAACGAGGACGGGCTCATGTGAACCAGGGTCGCCAGCCGCTCTACATCCAGGGGTTGGTCGAAATGGGACTGCACCCAGGAAACGGCCTTGGCCACCCGCTGAAGCCTTGACTCAGCCTGTCCGATCTCGGCCACTCGCGCCCCCACGGGGCTGCGCAACAGGCGGATCAGGATCTCGTCCTGCACGAGCGGCGCCAGCAGATCGGCCTCGTCGGGATGCGCGATCAGGTTGATCAGCCGCGACGCGGCCTCGATGATGCCGGGTTCGGTCTGGCTGATGAAAACCGCCCGCTCCTTCTGGATCTGAGGCAGACCGTGGGGGTAGACCTTCAGGACCAGTTCCGCGACCCGCTGGGGATCAAGTTCGAGTTTGAGGCAGAGGTAGGGTTCGCCCGGACTGGCTTTGATGACCTGCGCCGCCACCGGCACGTCCACGGAGGCAACCAGCATCCGCGACCCATCGTAGTCGTAGGCCTCCTGCCCGAGCAGCACGCGCTTGGCGCCCTGGGCCACGATGCACAAGGACGCCTTGTGGACGCCATGCATCTGTTCCCGGTAGACCTGCGAAGCGCGGAACACCTGGACCCCGGGAATCCGGAGGTCGAAGCTCCCGTCGTACGGCGCATGGGTCAGGAGCAGTCCAGCCAGCTTGGCCAGTTCCTGTCGAAGGTCTTCCGGCATGGAAACTCCCGAATGTGTGGAAAGTTCAGCCTTGGGCATCGCTCATTATCTCCCCGGAAGCAAACCAGCTACGCAATCGTTGCCGGATTTTCCCGCACAGGCGGAGCCACCTCATCAAGACAGCGGATGGCGTTGAGGCTCCTTGGATAGCCCACGTAGGGCAGCACCTGCGTGATCACGTCCATTAGGAGGCTCCGGTCGTTCCCCAGGCGGATGTTCCCTTGGATGTGGCCCTTGAGTTGGGCTTCACAGCCCCCCAGGGCCAGGAGCATGGAAAAGGTCAGCAGTTCACGCGACCTCAAATCCAGTCCTGAGCGGGAGACAAAGTCTCCGAAGCAGTTGGCCGAAAGGAAGCTGTGGATGTGGGTCTGGTCCTTTGGCGCATCTGCTTGCATGGTCTCGATCATTTCGCCGAAGATCACCTTCTGGAGCGCCAGTCCATGTCGGGATCGCGTTTCCTGCGATGTGGTGGACTGCCCCTCCAGGGGAAGTTTGACGCCCAAGGCGGTGAGTAATTCGTTGGTGGCGTGCAGGAAGTCGAAGACGATGGCCATCCCGCAGTACGGCACGGCCTGGTACACGATCTCCTTCACTTCGGTGGGCGTGACGCCGACATTCATGGCCCCCCGCACCATGACCTTGAATTCAATGAGGGATTGGCTGGCGATCAGCACCGCCAGGATCACCATCAGACGGGTCCGGTCGTCGAGGCTCCCGTGGGAGGGCACCTCGTCGAAGGCGAAATTGTCGAAGACCTCGATGAGTTCGGGGTCCGTCACCTTCAGGGTCGAACGGTGGTTCGGGAAGAATTTCTCGTGGTTGCGCTGTGCAGTTTCGGAGATCGGCATGGGCGTGTCCTCTTCGAAGGCTCCAGGTTCAGCGCCCTACGAGCTTCTGGAGGTGCTCGGGATACCGGTCCCCCTGGATCGCGATCTTCGAAGCGGCCTCCTCGATCTGCCTAAGGTCTTTGGTGGTGAGTTCGAGGGATGCTGCGCCCAGGTTTTCCTCCAGACGCTCCAGCTTCCGGGTGCCGGGGATCGGAACGATCCATGGTTTCTGGGCCAGCAGCCAGGCGAGCGCGAGCTGGGCGGGCGTTGCCTTCTTCTCTTGAGCCATTCGCGTCAGCAAGTCCACCAGGGCCTGGTTGGCTTTCCGCGCTTCGGGCGTGAACCGGGGGAGGGTGTTCCGGAAATCCCCCTCGGCGAAGGTGGTATTCGCATCGACCTTGCCCGTGAGGAAGCCGCGTCCGAGCGGGCTGTAGGGCACGAGTCCGATGCCAAGCTCCTCGAGGGTCGGCAGGGCGTCGGCCTCCACCCGTCGCTCCCAGAGGGAGTACTCGCTCTGAAGGGCCGTCACGGGCTGTACGGCGTGGGCGCGCCGGATCGTAGCGGCGCTCGCCTCGGAGAGCCCGAAGTGCTTCACCTTGCCTTCGCGGATGAGATCCTTCACGGTGCCGGCCACGTCCTCGATGGGCACCTCCGGGTCCACCCGATGCTGGTAGAACAGGTCGATGGCGTCGACCCGGAGCCGCCCGAGGGAGGCCTCGGCCACTTCCCGGATGTGCTCGGGCCGACTGTCCAGGGTGCCCAGGTTCGCCCCTGTCACCGGGTCGATCTTGAAGCCGAACTTGGTGGCGATGATCACCCGGCCCTGGAAGGGCTCCAAGGCCTCGCCAAGGAGGTCCTCGTTGGTGAAGGGACCGTAGACTTCCGCCGTATCGAAGAAGGTTACGCCCTCCTCCACGGCGCTTCGCAGCAGCCCGATCATTTCCTGCCGGTCGGCCGGGGGGCCGTAGGAGAAACTCATCCCCATGCAGCCGAGACCGAGGGCCGAGACTTCGAGGTTGCTTCGTCCGAGTGTGCGCGTCTGCATGGGGATGTCTCCTCCGCCTTTGACCAGGCGAACACTACTTGAGGTTGGTCCGGAAGAAGTCCGTCAGCTTGTCGAAGGGGATCACGTCCACCCTGTCGTAGAGATCGATGTGCCTAGCGTGGGGCACGACGTATAGCTCCTTTGGTTCGGCTGCCGCCTTGTAGGCGTCCTCGCTGAAGTAGCGGGAGTGGGCCTGCTCGCCGATGATGAACAGGATGGGTCGCGGGGAAATCGAGGGAAGGTGGCTCATGAGCTGGAAGTTCATGAAGGCCATGGAACTGGCCATTGTGAAGGAGCCGATGGAACGCGGGTGGTGCCCCCGGGGCGCCACGTAATACTCGAAGAACTCGCGGGTGATGGGGTCGGGCCCCTCTTTCGGGATCTCTCGGGGAAAGGTCGGGTTCAGCTTGGCCGTCTGGCTGGCGAAATCCGCCCAGCGCTGCTCGCCGAGTTCGTCCAGCATCTTGTTGCGCTGCGCTTCCGTCATGCTGTCCTTCCACCCCAGGCGGGTTACCCGGCTCATGTCGTACATGCTCGCGGTGGCCACGGCCTTGATCCTGCGGTCGACCTGGGCGGCGGTAAGGGCGAACCCGCCGCTGCCGCAGATTCCGATGGCACCGATCCGGTTCCGGTCCACGAAGGGCCGGGTCCCCAGGTAGTCCACGCCGGCACTGAAGTCCTCCACGAAGATATCGGGCGAGGAGACATGCCGGGGGCTGCCCCCGCTCTCGCCGTTGAAGGACTCGTCGAATGCGATGGTCACGAAGCCGCGTTCGGCCATGACCTGGGCATAGATTCCGGCCCCCTGCTCCTTGACCCCGCCATAGGGCGTGCCGACCACGATGGC
>JAYSNJ010000198.1:0-3154 GCA_043723905.1 Holophagaceae bacterium | reverse complement strand
AGCTGGATCTCGCCCTGGGTCTCCGGCCCATCCGGGGGGATGGGAGCGCCCTCACCCACGCCTTCATGAACCTCTGCGTCAACGCCGTGGACGCCATGTCCGAAAGCGGCACGCTCACCCTCCGGACCCGGAACGTGGACGCCCACTGGGTCGAGGTCCGGGTGGAGGACACGGGGACCGGGATGCCCCGGGAGATCCTCGAGAAGGCCCTGGATCCCTTCTTCACCACCAAGGCCCAGGGCAAGGGCACGGGGCTGGGCCTGACCATGGCCTACAGCACCGTGAAGGCCCACGGCGGGCAGATGGAGATCGAGAGCGAGCCATTCCTGGGCACCCGGGTGAAAATGCGCTTCCCGGTCTGCGAGGCCCCGGCCCAGGTCCCCGAAACCCTCGCCGAACCCCGGCCCGAGGCCCAGCCTGGGGCGCTGAGCGTCCTGCTGGTGGACGATGACGAACTGATCCAGAGTTCCGTCCAGGCGATCCTGGAGGTGCTGGGCCATCCCGTGACCGCCGTCTTCACGGGCGAGGAGGCCCTCTCTCAACTGGAAGGCGGACTGGAGCCCGATGTGGTGATCCTGGACATGAACATGCCGGGACTAGGGGGGGCCGGCACACTGCCGCGCATCCGGGCCCTGCGACCCGCGCTGCCCGTCCTCCTCGCCACGGGTCGCGCCGATCAGGCCGCCCTGGATCTGGTGGAGGGGCATCCCTTCGTCACGCTGCTCTCCAAGCCCTTCACCATGAGGGAACTCCAGCAGCACCTCGAGGCCCTCGGGCGGGGCTGAGGGTTCAACCCCCTTCAGGCCGCAGCAGGGGCGGGGCCTGGCACTCCAGGCACAGGAGGCTCCCGGTGCGGGGGTGGGGCAATACGAGCCGCAGGGCGTGGAGCAGGTAGCCCTCCTCGCCGGGCAGGGCGCCCCCTCCCCGCAGCCCGCCGCCGCTGGCGTAGAGCGGATCGCCAACGAGGGGATGGCCGCTGAAGGCCATGTGGATGCGGATCTGGTGGGGACGGCCGGTCTCGATGTGGACCTCCACCAGGCTGCTCTCCCCCCGCCGTTCCAGCACACGCACATGGCTGGTGGAGGGCCTTCCCGCGGCCGAGGCGGCATGGACGCTGCCCAGGGTGGGATGGGGCACGGGGCCGATGGGCGCGGTGACGGTGAAGGCGTCTTCCAGGGGCCGGCCCTGCACCAGGGCGCGGTAGAGCTTGACCACCCGGCGCTCCCGCCAGCTCGCCAGGACGTGGCTGCTCGCCTCGGGTGTCCGCGTGAACAGGACCAGGCCCGAAGTCCCCCGGCCCAGGCGATGGACGGGGGAGGCGCCGGGATAGTGCCGCCGCACCAGGGCCAGGAGGGTGTGGTCCAGGTAGCCACCGCCGGGCAGGGTGGGGAGTCCCGAAGGCTTGGCCACGGCCAGCAGATCCTCGTCGCGGAAGAGGAGGGCGTACCCCATGGGCACCTCGGGCTCCTCCCAGGGCGGCCGCAGCCAGGCGAGGGACTGCCCCCGGTGGAGGAGCTCCCCGGCTTCCGCGGGCTGTCCCTCGACCAGGACGAGGCCGCCCTGGATGCGGGCCTCCCAGGCCTCCCGGGAGCTGTGGGCGTAGCGCTCCCCGAGATAGTCGAGGAGGACACGGCCTTCGCCGCGCCCGCTGATGATCTCGGTGTAAGTGAAACCCTCGTTCAAGGCACCCTCGCCCAGCGGCCGCGCCGGAAGGGCCGAGACCAGTGTAGCGCCGAGGCCGGGAACCGATTCCCGGACGGCGCACACGCAGCCCCCCTTCGGGGCATCTCATGGATGCCCGAGGGGCCTGAGGAGCTTCCATGCGATTCCCCTTTCTCCTGACCGCCTGCCTGGTCCTGCCCCTGGCGGGCCAGGCCGAGCCTCCCCAGGATCTGCGCCTCTTCTTCCAGCAGAACTGCGTGCGCTGTCACGGCGTGGACGGTTCCGCCCGGGATGGGGCGGGGCAGAAGCTGCGGGGGCAGGATCTGACGGACGCGAAGTGGGCCGGCAAGACCTCCGATGCCGACATCGCGGACGCCCTGCTCTACGGGAAGTTCTTCGGCCTGGCCATGCCGGCCTTCAAGAAGCAGCTCAGTGCCGAACAGGCCCGCCGGATGGCGGTGGAAGTCGTCCGCAAGGCCGAGAAGGGGAAGGTGATCGAACCCGAGAAGGCTGCGGTTCAGCCCGTGAGGGCCGGGGACGTGCCGGGGCTTGAAAAACCCTGAGGGGCGTCAGAACCTGCGTTCCACGATCCTCCAGTCGATGAGGGACTTCACGGCGTCCACGTACTTTCCCCGGCCGGTGGCGCCGAAGTCCTTCACGTAGGCGTGCTCCCACACATCCACCACCAGCAGGGGCTGAGCGCCCACGGGAATGGCGTTCTCGTGGTCCTGGAACCACGCGTTCATCAGGCGGCCCGTGACGGGGTCCTTGACCAGGGCGGCCCAGCCGATGCCGGGCATGGTGCAGGTGGCCTTGAAGGCGGTCCACCACGCGTCCCAGCTGCCCCAGGTGGCGGCCAGCTGCCTGTGGAGGGGATGGTGCTCGGTGGCCCTGGCCGGAGTGGCCGAGAGGCCCTCGAAATACCATTCGTGGACGCGCATGCCGCTGAACTCGAAGCCCAGGCGCCGCCGCAGTTCCTGCACCGCGGCTCCGGCTCGGCCTTCCCTTTCGGCCGCGAGGAGCTCCTTCAGCAGCGCATTGGTCCGGGTCACATAGCCTTTGTAGAGGGTGAGATGCTCGGCCAGCAGATCCTTGCCCAGGCCGGGCAGGCCGCTGCCGAACTCGAAGGGGCGGGCCCTGTAGTCCGCCAGGGGATCGCCCAGGGGACCGGGCTTCGGGGTCTCTTCGGCCTCGAGACGACTGGCCAGCGTGGCCCCCACGGCCCCGGTGGCGAGGGTTCCGATCAGCGTGCGACGGTCCATGGCAGCTCCTCTGGGTGGGTGTGCCCTCCTTGGATGAACGGGAGGGAACTCCGTGTCCGGGAATTTCAGGCCAGGGCGTCAGGCAGGAAGAAGAAGAACTCCGTGCCCCGCTCGGGCGTGGAGCTGAAGCCCACCTGGCCCCCGAGGATGTTCTCCCCCAGGAGCTTCATGCTGTAGGTGCCCAGCCCCCGACCGCCATTGCCCTTGGTGCTGAAGGAGCGCAGGAAGAT
>JAYSNJ010000197.1:0-63804 GCA_043723905.1 Holophagaceae bacterium | reverse complement strand
ATGCACCCTCTGCTACCCGCTTCGCCCCTCGCAGTTCGGCCCTCTCGGCGCACGCCCTCCGGGCGCACCGAGTCTGGTTCGCGCTGCTCTACGCCATCGCCTTCGGCGCTGGCTACCGGGAGTGCACCCTTCAGCCCAGGGGGAGGGACAGGTGCACGGCCGTGCCCTCGCCTTCGTTGCGGATCTCGATCTCACCGTGGTAGGACGCCAACAGCTGCTTGCAGAGGGGGAGGGAGGGCCCCGGGCTGCGGATCCCGATGACGGCCTGCTGGTGGAGTTCGCTGAAGGGTTCGAAGGCACCCTCCATTTCCGTGGGTGGAATCGGGCCCCCTTCGTCCAGGACCTCCAGGTGGAAGAGCTCCGACTCTGTCCAGGAACGCAGTCGCAGCTGAGTGGAGGGAGTGGGGCCACCGAATCCATGGAGGGCGAGATTCTGGAGCAGCTTCGAGAAGTCCCCGTAGACGCCGTAGATCCGGGAATTCTGGGCCGTGAGCTCCGTCTCCACAGCGGCCTTGGCCGGGATCACATCCTCCGCGCTCAGGAGTTCCAGTTCCTGGAGCACCAGATCGTGGAGGTCCAGCCATTCCGGAGTGGAGGGGCTGTCCTTGTCGACTCTTCGCATGAGGGCGTTCAGGAGACCGTTGATCTTGGAGACCGCGTTGAGGATCTCCCCGATCGCCTTGGGAGCCTCCTTGCAGAGTCCCTCCCCCAGGGTGTCCCGCAGGCCGATCAGGCGGTCCAGTTCGCGGCTCTGGCGGTTGAGGGTCTGCACGGGGGAATCGAGGCGGTGGGTGATCTTGCCGAAGAGATCCTCCAGGATCACCCGGCGATCCTGCCGGCTCAGTTCGGCCTTGGCGTGCTGGAGATCCTGGTAGGAGACCTCCATGTGCTCGTAGCTGGAAGCCAGGGCCCGGCTGCTCTCATGGAGACTGCGGATGAGTTCCGCGTTCTCGATGCTCACCAGCGCCAGCGCTGCATGGAGCGCGATCAGCTCCAGATCCAGGGATTGGAAGGGCTGACTCGCGTCTCGGGCGAAGGTCCAGAACCCCCAGATCTCGTTTTCCGCCTGGCGATTCTTCAGCACCTGGAGACTCATCTCGGAACCGGGCCACCAGAAGCCCAGGGAGAGCCCTTCCTCCCAGATCCGGTGGCTCCGCAGCTGCGTCCCGTGGATGAGTCCGGCATCGGCCAGGGTGCGCAGGCGCTGGCAGAACGTATGATCCCGGGACAGCGTCGGAGCGACCTCGAAGCGTTCGCCCTGCCAGCGGAAGCCCTCCCAGTAGCCGCCGCTGGGGTGGAGGCGGTAGGCGGCCAGGCTCTGGGCCCCCACGATCGACTGGACCTGTTCGAGGACCCGGAGCACGAGGGAATTCGGGTCATGCTCGAGCAGGAGCGATTGGCCCAGGCCCAACAGCTGCGAGAGACTCCGGTTGCGGGCCTCCAGCTCCTGCTGGGTCGCGGTCAGCTTCCGGTTGGCCTCCTGGGCCTCCTTCAGCTGGACTTCGAGATGCTCCAGCATCTGGACATTGAAGCTGCGCAGCACGGCCCCTTCCCTGGACTTTTCGAGGCGTTCCCGCTGGCCTCCCAGATAGCCCTCCACCTGCCGGACGAAGGCGAAGGGATCGATGGGCTTGGGGATGAACCCGTTGCAGCCCGCCACCAGGGCCGTTTCGCGATCACTCTTCTGGGTCTTGGCCGTGAGGGCGATGATGGGCAGGTCCTTCAGCTCGGGCTGCTGCCGGAACTTGGTGGCCACCTCGAAACCCGAGAGGCCAGGCAGGTTGATGTCCAGGAGCACCAGGTCCGGTTTGAGCTCCATGGCCATCTCGAAGCCCTTGAGCCCTTCTTCGGCCCAGTGCATCTCGTAGCCCGCCTGGGCCAGCAGGCGCTGCACTAAGCGGTAGTTGATCGGGTTGTCCTCGATGCACAGGATCTTCTCATTCATGGGTGCTCCGGAGCGTGCAGGGGCATTTCAACGGTGAAGGTGCTGCCCCTTCCCTTCTGGCTTTCCACCAGGATGACCCCTCCCATGAGGCCCATCAGGCGCTGGGACAGCGCCAGTCCCAGCCCCGTGCCACCGAAGCGCCGCGTGATGCTGCCGTCCACCTGCTGGAAGGGACGGAAGAGACGCTTGATCTCTTCAGGGCTCATGCCGATGCCCGTGTCCTGGATGGCGACGCGAAGCCGCTTCCCGTCCCGCTCCAACTGGACTTTCACCTGGCCGCGCTCGGTGAACTTGATGGCGTTGCCGATCAGATTGGTGAAGACCTGTTTCAGCCTGACCGGATCCCCGAGCACGCGCACGTCCCAGGGGGGGGCGACGTAGATGAACTGGACGGCGCGGTCCAGGATCAGCCCCGTCGCCAGCACCTTGACCTCCTCAAGCACCTGCAGGGGATCGAGCACCGTCAACTCGAGTTCAAAATTGCCAGCCTCGATCTTCGACAGATCCAGGATGGAATCGATCATCGTCAGGAGGCTGCGCCCGTTCTGCAGGATGATCGAGAGATCGTCCTTCACATCGTCGGGGATGCGGTCTGCGCTCTCCTGGAGCAGGAGCCCTGAGAATCCGATCACGGCGTTGAGGGGCGTCCGCAGCTCGTGACTCATGTTGGCCAGGAACTCGTCCTTGAGACGGTCCACCTGCTGGAGCTTCTGGAAGCTCGCCAGGAGGCTCTCGTTGAGTTCCATGAGCTCCTGCGTCTTCTCCCGCACCTTTTCCTCGAGGGTTTCGGCCCAGGCGCGGAGCTCGGTGCGGCTCTCCTCGAGCCCCTTGGTGCGCTCCTGCACCAGCTGTTCGAGGTTCGCCCGGATCTCCTCCAGCTCCCAGATGGTCTCCATCAGCTGGCGGGTGCGCTCCTGCACCCGGAACTCCAGCAGCCTGTTCTGGCGCTCGATCTCGTCCCGGGAAACGCGGAGCTTGTTGGTCATGAGATCGAAGCTGCGGCTGAGGTCCTCCAGCTCATCCCGGCTGTGAACCAGGACGGGAGCCACTTCGAGGTTCCCCTGGGCCACCTGCTGGGCACCGACCGTGAGCTGCTCGAGGGGCCTGATGTAGCGCCGCTCCATGAAGGCCGAAGCCGCCACGCCGATCCCCAGGAGCAGCAGGCCCGTGGCGGCTCCCATCCAGATGTTGTCGTTCACCATCTTCTGGATGCCCTCGGTGGTGAAGCCGAGGACCAGTGCGCCCACCTTGTCGGGGTGGGGTTCACGGAAGAAGATGGGCGCCGTGGCCACCAGGAGGCCATCTTCCCTTCGCGTGAACGCCTGGCTGCGCCCCTGGCTGCGGCTGTAGTCCTTCACCCAGAGGGGGGTGGAGGGCGTGGAATCCACCTGGTTCCCCTGCTCATCGAAGACCGCGCTGAAGTGGAAGGCGGGAATGTTCTTCACGCCCTCCAGCACCTTGGCGATGTCCTCCGGGTTTCCCGCCGCGAGGGCCGGTCCCAGGGCGTAGCTCGCGGTTTCGGCCACCTGCCGAGCACTGAGCTGGGACTGTTCGCGGATCTGCCGCTCGACTCGCCGGGGATAGATAAATGTGTTGAAAACGACGAAGCACAGCACCAGAAGGCCGATGATGGCCATGAATTTCGTCTTGATGGAGAGGCGGGGCATGGAAAGAGTCTATCCCGCCTGGAAGAAATGGAAGCGGGCGGCCCCATAGCGCCGGGAGTCAAGGGCCAGCCAGCCTTCGGGAACAGGCAGCTCCTCCCGCTGTTCCGTCTCCCAGACCAGGATGCCGCCTTGCCCCATCCAGGCCCGGATCCGGGGCGCCAGACGCAGGAACAGCTCCCGGGAGTGGGCGTAGGGCGGATCCCCAAAGGCCAGCGCCAGGCCACGGAAGGCCTCGGCGCTCAGCCGCAGAGCATCCTTGTGGAGGACCTGGACCCCGGTCCCGCGGGCGTTGGCCTGGGCCAGGGCGCAGGCCGCGCCTTCCTTCTCCACGCAGGTGACCGGTGAATAGCCCCGGGACCAGGCCTCCAGCCCCACCGCGCCGGTCCCGGCAAAGAGATCCAGGAAGGCCCCCCGGGGCCAGGCCTGAAGGATGGAGAAGAGGGCTTCCCGGGCCCGGTCCGAGGTGGGACGGACGGTTTCTTCGCCGTCCGGAGGCGACTGGAGGCGGCGGCCCTTGATCGACCCGGCGATGATGCGCATGGAAAATTATCGGATCAGTAGGCCCACTTCAGCAGCATGCCGCCCCAGGTGAAGCCCGCGCCGAAGGCGGCGAAGACCACGTGGTCGCCCTTCTTCACCCGGCCGGCCTCCAGGGACTGGTGCATGGCCGTGGGGATCGTGGCCGAGGTGGTGTTGGCGAAGTACATGATGTTGTTGGCCATCCGGTCCAGGGGCAGTTCCAGGCGCTTGGCAGCGGCCTCCATGATGCGGTTGTTGGCCTGGTGGGGCACGAAGAGCACGAGATCCTTGGGATCGATGGCATTCCGGTCCAGCATGAGGCGGCTCACCTCGGCCATCTCTCGCACGGCCCGCTTGTAGACCTCCTGGCCCTGCTGGTGGATGAAATGTTCCTTGGCCGCCACGGTGGCTGCCGTGGCCGGCTTCAGGGATCCGCCAGCGGGCATGCAGAGGAAGGGAGCCCCGGTGCCATCGATCTTCTGCTCGAAGTCCAGGATCCCGTAGCCCTCCTCCACTTCCTCCACGATGACGGCGCCCGCGCCATCGCCGAAGAGCACGATGGTGTTGCGGTCGGTCCTGTCGGCGATGGAGGTCATCACTTCGCACCCCACCACCGCGATCCGCTTGTAGGCGCCGGAGGCCACCATGCTGGCGGCGGTGCTGAGGCCGAAGAGGAAACTGGAGCAGGCCGCGTTCAGATCGAAGCCGAAGGCCTTGGTGGCTCCGACCTTGGTCTGGATCAGGGCCGCTGTGCAGGGAAAGAGCATGTCGGGGGTGACGGTGCAGGCGATGATGGCATCCAGCTCGTCGGCTTCCATGCCCCGGTTCTTCAGGGCCATCCTGAGGGCCTCGGCCCCCAGATCCGAGGATCCCACGCCCGGTTCCGCCCACCGCCGCTCCTTGATACCCGTGCGGGTGGTGATCCACTCGTCGCTGGTATCGACCATCTGGGCCAGATCCTGGTTGCTGACGATGCGGTCGGGATAGAACTGGCCTGTGGCGGTGATGCCCACGGACTTGGCAAGACGACGATTCAAAGGAAGCCTCCTTCATACCTTCAGAGGGTCAAACCGATGATTATGCCGGGATCCCAGCCCCAGGTCCACCTTGGAAGCCAGGCCTGGCGCGGGCCTCCATCGAAGGAGCGCAGCCCCGCTGGGTTTTGCTATGATCAAACCGGCACCAGACCCGAAGGAAAGCTCCCCATGCGAACCCTGGCCGTCCTCCCCAGCCGCTTTGCCGCGACCCGTTTTCCGGGCAAGCCCCTGGCCCTCATCGCGGGAAAGCCCATGATCCAGTGGGTGTGGGAAGCCGCATCCCGCGCCACAGGCGTGAACAGAGTCGTGGTGGCCACCGACGATGGGCGCATCGAGGGCGCCGTGAAGGCCTTCGGTGGCCAGGTGCTCCTCACGGATCCCGCCCTGGCCTCGGGCACGGATCGGGTGGCGGCGGCCCTGGAGATGCTGGAGGAGCCCTTCGACGTGGTCCTGAACCTCCAGGGCGACGAGCCCGCCATGCACCCCGAGACCATCGCCGCCGTGGTGAGGCTCATGGCCGAGAACCCCGATCTGCCCATGGGCACGGCCGCCTGCCCTTTCGCCCACCTCGACGAGCTCTTCAATCCCAATGCCGTCAAGGTGGTGACGGACGACCGGGGCCGGGCCCTCTACTTCAGCCGCAGCCCCATCCCCTACCTGCGCAGCGGCACGGTCTTCGAATCCGATTTCAGGCCCTGGACCAGCCCAGAGCAGTTGAAGCTCTTCAAGCGCCACCTGGGCCTCTACGCGTACCGCCCCGCAACCCTGCGGGCCTTCACCCAGCTGCCCCCCCACCCCCTCGAACAGGCCGAGATGCTCGAACAGCTCCGGGCCCTCGCCGCGGGCATCGCCATCGGCGTGGCCGAGACGGCCCATATGAGCCTGGGGGTCGATACCCCGGTCGATGTCCCGGCGGCGGAGCAGCTCCTGAAGGAGCGCGGCCTGGTATAGGAATGGGACTCTCCATTCGTCTAGAATGGGGCATGGCCAAACCCATCGTCCCCCCCGCACTCCTCAAGGCCATCGCGGCAATAGGCGCAGCCGAGAAGGGGCCCATCCCAGGGGCCAAGCCCCCGGAAGCCAGCCCCCAGGAGCGCCTCACGGAAAGGCAGAGCATCCGCCCCGCCCGCACCGCCATCGCCCACCAGCGCGGGGGCAACAAGGGGAAGTAGGGGGCCTGCCTTGTTCGATCAACCCACTGCGCGCGAAGCCCGAGAACTCGTCGAGTCCCAGGGGCTGCGCTTCGAGTCCGATTACGACGAACTCGTCGGCCTCTACGAGGAGGGTCGCCTCGTCGCCTGTGGCGCCCGGGCCGGATATGTCCTCAAGATGCTGGCCATCGCCCCCAGCCACCAGGGAACGGACGCCCTGGGAACCCTGGTGACGCGACTCGTCCAGTCCGGGAGGGCGGCCGGCCAGGACACCCTCTTCGTCTTCACCCTTCCCCAGAACGCGTCGAGTTTCCAGGCCCTGAATTTCCGCCTGCTGGTCACCCACGGCAGGACCGCCCTCCTGGAATTCGGCCCGGGGCTGGAAGCCTATCTGGCTGCCCATGCCTCTCAGATCACAGAAGGGCGCAACGGGGCCGTGGTCATCAACGGCAACCCATTCTCCCTGGGCCATCTGCACCTGGTGGAATTCGCAGCAGGCCGGGTGGATCGGCTCTACGTCTTCGTTTTGCGCGAGGACCGCTCGGCCTTTCCCTTCGAGGTGAGATTCGACCTCGCCGCCAGGGCCACGGCCCACCTGCAGAACGTGACGGTCCTGGACACCTCCCGCTACGCAGTCAGCGCCGGCACCTTTCCCTCCTACTTCCTGAAACGGCTCGATGAAGTCGCCATGGCCCAGATGCAGATCGATCTGCGGCTCTTCGCCCGGGCCCTCGCCCCCCGCTTCCACATCGGCTGCAGGTTCGTGGGCGAAGAGCCCCTCTGCCCGACCACGGCCGCCTACAATCAGACGATGGCCGAGGTTCTGCAGGAGACTGGTATCCAGTGCGTAAGGGTGCCCCGCCTCGGGGCAGGGGGCCTGCCCATCAGCGCCACGCGGGTGCGTGCGGCCCTTGCGGGAAACGATTTCGAGACCCTTCGAACCCTCGTCCCACCGAGCACCCTCGAATTCCTCCAGTCGCCCTCTGCGGGTGCCATCGCAGAACGCCTCCGAACCCAGATGAAGGGAGCCTAGCCATGCAAATCCGGCGGAAATCCAGCGCGGGCACCATGCAGTCCAGCGACCTGATGGTCGTGGTGCAGCCCAGCGACACCCTTCAAATCGAGATTGAATCCACCGTGAAGAAGCAGTTCGAACACCTGATCCGCGCCCAGATTGCGGCGACTCTCGCGCAGCTCGAGGTCACCACGGGCCACATCCAGGTCTCGGATCGCGGCGCCCTCGATTACGCCATTGCGGCGCGCATCGAAACCGCGATCGCGAGAGCCTCCGAGGAGTAGTCGTGGAAAAACTCTGGTACCGAGAATGCGGCACGGGACGGCGCTTCATCATCAAGATCGAGCCCGGCGCGAAGCTCACGGCCACCCTTCTGGACTTCGCCCGCTCCCAGAACCTCCTCTTTGCGTCCATGGTCTCGGCCGTGGGCTCGGTGCGCGATGTGGAGTTCACGGACATCCAGGCCGGCGCCCACCTGCCCATGACCGGACCTCGCATCAAGACCCATCGTCTGGAAGGCCCCCTCGAATTGATGGGCCTGGAGGGCAATATCGCCCCCAACGCCGAGAAGCGGCTCGGCGCCCAGTTCTCCATCCTCGGTTCCAAGTCCAGCGGCGAAGTGGTGGGGGGACGCCTGGTTGAAGCCGTGGTGTTCGCCACCTGCGAGATCGTCCTGGCCGAATACCTCGTGGAGGGCATCGCGCGCCACCACTCCGCCACGAGCGGCATCGACACCCTCTACATCGAAGAGAAGTAGGCCCCGGGGAGCGCCACCATGAAGCTGCGTCGATCACTGCTCTACGTGCCGGGCAACATGCCGGGCATGCTCCAAAACATCCCGGTCTTCGAGGCCGACGGCGTCCTGATCGACCTCGAGGACGCCGTCCCGCTCCAGGAGAAGGATGCCGCGCGGCTGCTGACCCGCAACTTCCTGCGCTCCTACCAGAACCGCAACAAGGAGATGTTCGTGCGGATCAACCCGCTGGACACGCCTTACGCTGCGGCGGATCTCCGGGAAGTCCTCCCCGCCCTGCCCGACGGCATCCGCCTGCCCAAGGCCGAGAACCCGGAGCTCGTGGAGCGGCTCGACACCCTGCTGACGGAACAGGAGGAGCGGCTCCACCTCAAGATCGGCCATTTCAAGATCATCCCTTCCATCGAGAGCGCCCAGGGTGTGCTCAACTGCGTGGAGACGGCCCGGGCCTCCTCGCGCATCGTGGCCCTCGCCTTCGGGGCGGAGGACTACACGGCTTCCATGGAGATCGACCGCACCAAGACCGGTGAGGAGCTGTTTTCCGCCCGCACACAGGTCGTCTGGGCCGCCAAGGCTGCCGGCGTGCAGGCGATCGACACGATCTTCTCGGACGTGAACGACATGGAGGCCCTGCGGGCCGAAACCGCCCTGGTGAAACGCCTCGGGTTCACCGGCAAGTCGCTGGTCAACCCCCGGCAGATCGAGATCATCCACGAGGTCTTCCGCCCCACCACCGACGAGATCCAGAATGCCGTGGAGGTCATGGAAGCCATCAAGCGGGCCCGGGAGATGGGCACCGGCGTGATCTCCCTGAAGGGCAAGATGGTGGACGCCCCCGTCGTCACCCGCGCCGCCCGAACCCTCAGGACGGCCGTGGCCTTCGGCATGATCGAGTACGCCCTTTCCGACGAGGTGATCCATGGCGAAAAATAGCCTCGGACGAGAGATCCCGGCCCAGTGGAGGGGACGCACCCTCGATCCCTACCTGGACCCCTGGAGCAAGAAGCCCGAGGTGCTGCGGGCCACCCGCCCCCTGGTGCGGCGCAGTCCCGGCGACAGCAAACTGCTGCCCTCGCTGCGCGCCGCCCTGGAGAAGTGCGAGCTGCGCAACGGCATGAACATCTCCACCCACCATCATCTTCGCAACGGCGATCTGCTCCTCAACCTGCTCGTCAAGGAGCTGGACGCCATGGGCCTCCGGGACATGGGCCTGGCGTGCAGCTCGGTCCACGCGGTCCACGCCGAGATCATCCCCTACATCCAGAAGGGCGTGATCACCCGCATCGAGACAGGCGTCAATGGCCTCATCGGCGAGATGGTCAGCAAGGGCGAACTGGTCTGCGACATCATCGTGCGCAGCCACGGCGGGCGGGCCCGCTCCCTCGTCACCGGAGAAGTGGAGGTGGACGCCGCCTTCATCGCCGCCCCCTGCTGCGACATCACCGGCAACATGAACGGGGTTCACGGCCCTTCGGCCTGCGGATCGCTGGGCTACGCCTACACCGATGCCCGCTACGCCAAGAAGGTCATCGCCGTCACCGACAACCTGGTGCGCTATCCCGCCGCGCCCATCAGCATCTCCCAGAGCGATGTGGACTACGTGGTCCAGATCGAGTCCCTGGGCGACCCCAAGAAGATCGTCTCGACCACCACCCGGATCACGCGGGATCCTGCGGGCCTGCTGATCGCCAAGTACGCCTCCGAGGTCATCGAGGCCTCGGGCCTGCTGAAGGACGGCTTCTCCTTCCAGACCGGCTCGGGCGGCACGTCGCTGGCGGTGGCCGACAACATCCGCCGCAAGATGACCGAGGGCAATATCAAGGGAAGCTTCGGCTGCGGCGGAATCACGGGGTACTTCGTGGACATGCTGGAGCAGGGCTATTTCGAGACCCTTTTCGATGTCCAGTGCTTCGATCTGAGGGCCGTGGATTCCATCCGGCGCAACCCGGGCCACCGGGAGATCAGCGCAGACCTCTATGCCAGCCCCTTCAACCGCGGGTCCGTGGTCAACATGCTCGACTGCGTGATCCTGGGCGCCACGGAAGTCGATGTCGATTTCAATGTGAACGTGAACACGGAGTCCAGCGGCTACCTCCTGCACAATACGGGTGGCCACTGCGACACCGCGGCGGGCGCGAAACTCGCCATCGTCGTGGCGCCTTCCATGCGCGGCAGGCTCCCCATCGTCCGCAATGCCGTCACCACCGTGACGACGCCGGGGGAGACCGTGGATGTCATCGTCACCGAGCGGGGCATCTGCGTCGCCGAGAAGCACGCCGACCTGAAGAGGGAACTGCTGCGGCGAAACCTGCCCGTCAAGAACATCCACCAGTTCCACGAGGAGATCACGCAGATCACCGGGCAGCCGAAACCCGTGGAATTCGAAGACGACATCGTGGCCCTCATCGAATACCGCGACGGTTCCATCATCGATGTGGTCCGCCGCGTCCGCGAGTGAACCTGAGGCAGGGCCTGCTCGAGGCCCGGGACGGCCGGCAGGGGAAGCTCCAGCGAGCCATGGAGGAGTCCCCTTCGGGACCTGCCACCTCGATTCTCATGATCAGCAGCAATATCCCGGGAGGCGACAAGCATCGTCCCGGCCTCTCCCGCATGCTGGCAGGGGCCTGCCATTCCCTCCGGCAGACCCTCGATCTGGAGATGCTCTTCGCCGGCCGGGACCTCCTGGGCCCCTTCCACCTCGCATCGACTCGCCTCCCTCCCCTGGACGCCAAGCGAGCCTCCCTCATCCTCGAGACCGCAGGTCCCGCCGGCCGTCTCCTGGATATCGACGTCTACGGACGGGACGGCGCCCAGGTCGACCGCGCCACCCTGGGGCTCCCGCCCCGGGCCTGCCTCGTTTGCCTCGAACCCGCGGGCGAGTGCATCCGGCTCCAGCGCCACGGCGAACCCGAACTCCTGGCCCGTGTGGATTCCCTCCTCCAACCCTTCCTGCCGTTCGCCCCAAGGCTGTTGCCGGAGCCCTTCGCCAGGCAACTGGCAGAGGGCGCCCATGCCGAACTGGAGCTCACGCCCAAGCCGGGACTGGTGGACCGCGCCGACAGCGGTTCCCACCAGGATCTGTCCTTTGAGGGCATGCGGACCTCTGCGGACCTCCTGCCCTTCTACTTCAGCGATATCCTGCGGTGCTTTCGCGAAGGACGGCCCCTGGAGGATTTCGTGCAGGCGGGCAGGGAGGCCGAAGCCCGCATGACCCGGGCGATCCATTCCAACGCCCACAAGGGGTACATCTTCATCTCCGGCCTCGCGCTCATGGCCGCCTGCGAGAGTGGCGGGCAGGTCCCCCTGCTCCGCTCGGCGATCTCGGCAACCGCCAGGCGTTTCTTCGCGCACGTCGAATCCCGCCCTTCGCACGGTGCCGAGATCCGGACCCGCCTCGGCCTGGGGGGCATCCGGGCGGAAGCCGAGGCGGGCCTGCCCGCCATCTTCGAGCACGGCTGGCCAAGGTACCGGGAGGCCCTGGAGGCGGGCTGGGGCCTGGACCATGCCGGCTTCTATCTCATGGCGATCCTCATGCAGCGGGTGGAGGACACCACCGCCATCCGCCGCTGCGGCCTGGAAGGCCTGTCGCGCCTGCGCCGGGATGGCGAGCGCCTGCAGCGGTTCCTGGAGAAGGGGCAGGCCCCCGAATCCATGCTGGCCGCCCTCAACGAGGAATACCGCCGACTCGGCCTCACCATGGGGGGCGTGGCCGACTGCATGGCCCTCACCTTCGCGCTGGAGGGAGCGGCCTCAGCCCTCAGCCCCCTTCCACCCAGGCCTTCGCCAGTTCCTCGAAATGCTCCCCCCGCACTTCGAAGTTCCTAAACTGATCGAAGCTGGCGCAGGCGGGGCTGAGGAGCACCTGGTCGCCGGACTGGGCGATGGCGAAGGCCCTCGCGACGGCCTCGTCGAAGGCCCAGATGGACGTGTGGGGCAGATCCCCGAGATCCCTTTCCAGGGGCCCAATGGCATCGCCCAGAAAGATGAGTTCGCGCAGCTTGCCCTCTAGCGCCGCCCTCAGGGGGGCGTAACTGGTGCCCTTGTCCTCGCCCCCCAGCAGGAGCACCAGGGGGCCCTTCAGGGCGCGGATCGCCGTGAGGGTCGCGTCCACGTTGGTGCCCTTGGAGTCGTTGTAGGCCATCACGCCCTCCCGTTCGCCGCAGAAGGCGATGCGGTGGGCTAGCCCCGGGTAGCTGCGGAGCCCTGCCTGCAGGGCCTCCAGGCCCGCGCCGCCATGGTGGGCGAGGAGGGCGGCGGCCAGGGCGTTCTCCACATTGTGGTCCCCGGGGATGCGCAGTTCCGAGCGGTGCACCAGCGCGAGCGCAGGCCCTCCGAAATACCGCATCCGGAGCAGACCGGCCTCGTCGCACCAGGCTCCAGGGCCCCCGGAGTCCCCCCAACCGAACCGGGCTTCGGCCCCCTGCCCCGGAACCTGGCCAGAGAGTTCAGCGGTCATCGGCAGCAGCCTGAGATCCCGGGGTCCCTGCCCTTCGAAGATGCGGAGCTTGGCCTCGAGGTAGCGGTCCATGCTGCCGTGGCGCACCAGGTGATCGGGCGTGAGGTTCAGCAGCACGGCCCCCTCGGCGCGGAAGCTCCGCACGGTCTCCAGCTGATAGCTGGAGCACTCCAGGGCGAAGCGCGTGCCGAGAGCCGCGCCCTCCAGCGCCTCGATGAGGGGGACGCCCAGGTTCCCGCAGGCCACGGTGGGCAGCCCAGCGGCCTTCAGCAGGTGGGCCGTCAGATCGGTGGTGGTGCTCTTTCCGTTCGTGCCTGTGATGGCCAACAACTGGGAACCGTCATCGCGCGCCCGCAGGACCCGGTGAGCCAGTTCCAGTTCGCCGATGACCGGGATGCTCCTAGCCAGGGCCTCCTGCACGAAGGGCAGACCCGGCGGCACGCCCGGGCTCAGGAGCACCTCGTCGCAATCCTCCAGGAGCGCCAGGGGATGGTCGCCCCACACACCGGGCACGCCCAGGGAAGCCAGGCGGGCGACCGTGGCCCCGTCGGGTTCGGCACGGCGCTCGTTGAGGACGACCTCCCGGCCCGATTTCCGAAGATAGGCAGCTGCCGCAAGCCCGGAACGCCCTGCACCGATGACCACGATTCGTCCCATGCCGTCTCCCCTGCCCTCCCAGTCTTCCAGGAAGAGGGGCGGGGCGCAGTACGGCATTTCGAGCCGCGGTGCTGCACCGTTTGGTCTACGATGACACCAATGAAGGAATCGATAATCCACAGCATCCTCAACGGTGAGCGCCCGGCGGTCACCTACACCCATTCCATCATCGACCTGAATTCGGGCCATCTCGTGGCCACCGAGCTGCTCACCCGCTTCGAGGACATGGATGGCCAGATCCGCACGGTGGGCAACCTCCTGGAGGATGTCACCCTGGGCCCCGCCATCCGGGTCCGTCTCGATCTCCTCTGCCTGGGAGCCGTGTTCAAGGCCCTGGCCGAGACGCCCATCACGGATCACCTGCTCTTCATCAACCTCCACCCCCTGACCCTCGATTCCCCGGATTTCTGGAAGAAGGTCCAGCCCTGGCTGTGGGACCTCTCCATCCCGCCCCATCGGATCGTCATCGAGATCACCGAGTCCTTCGCCGGGTATGACCTGGACAAGCTCGAGGCCTTCGCCCGGCGGCTCCGGGCACTCGAACTGCGCATCGCCGTGGACGACCTGGGAAGCGGCGTGGCCAGTCTCACGCACATGGCCCGCCTCGCCCCCGACTTCATGAAGGTGGACCGTTCCCTGGTCCACAAGGTCGATCGCCGCCCCTACCAGGCCGCCCTCCTGAACGCCCTCTCCGTCTTCGCCCAGCGGATGAACGTGGGCTACATCGCCGAAGGCATCGAGACCGCCGAGGAGCTCCAGGCCGTCATCGACGCCGACGTCCCCTGGGGCCAGGGGTTCATCTTCGGCGAGCCCGTGCCGTTGAGGCTGAGTCCGATGAAAAGCTGAACCACAGAGGGCACAGAGGGCACAGAGGGCACAGAGGGCACAGAGGAAAGGCTGAATTTTCTTTTCTCTGTGCTCTCTCTTTTTTCTCCGTGTTCTCTGTGGTTCATCTGTTTTTTGGGTCGATTCCCATCAGGCCGGGCTTCAGCGCAGTTTCAGGGAGCTGAGCGCCAGGATGGAGCAGACGATGGCCGTGATCCACAGCCGGATCACTACCTTGGTCTCCTTGAGGCCGCCCAGTTCCAGATGGTGATGAAAGGGCGCCATGCGGAAGATGCGCTTGCCGCCCCGCAGCTTGAAGCTGCCCACCTGGAGGATCACGCTCACGGCCTCCGCCACGAAGAGGCCCCCCGCGATCACGAGCAGCAGTTCCTGCTTGATCATCAGCGCCACGGTGCCCAGGGCGCCGCCCAGTCCCAGACTGCCCGTATCGCCCATGAAGACTTCGGCGGGGTGCGCGTTGAACCAGAGAAAGCCCAGGCTGGCCCCGGCCATGGCCCCCAGGAAGACGCTCAGTTCCGCGCCGCCAGCGACATATGGAACGAAGAGATAGGAGGCCATCTTCACGTTGCCCGCCACGTAGGCCAGGATCGCGAAGGTGACCGAAAGGATGAGGATGCCCCCGATGGCCAGTCCGTCGAGGCCATCCGTGAGATTGACGGCGTTGCTCGTGCCCACCATCACCAGCCAGATCCAGGGCACCAGTAGGATGCCCACATCGGGGCGGAAGTTCTTGAAGAAGGGCACGGACAGCTGGCTCGTATGGGTGCCGCGAAGGCCGAAGTGGAGGATGAAGAAGGCCACCAGGAGCGAGATCCCCGTGAGGAGCGCCATCTTCTGCCAGCTCTTTAGCCCCAGATTCTGCTGCTTGAAGAGCTTCTTTGCATCGTCGAAGGCGCCCACGAGGCCGAAGCCCAGCAGCGAGAGGAGGGCCACCCAGATGGGACCGCTCTTCAGCTCGCACCAGAGCAGGGTGGAAAGCAGGATGACGCCGAGGATGAGGATGCCCCCCATGGTGGGCGTGCCCGCCTTGACCTGGTGATGCTCGGGCCCTTCTTGCCGGATGTGCTGACCCATCTTCAGGCGCGTGAGCGTGCGGATCACCAGCGGCCCCAGCAGCAGGGAGAGGATGAACGCCGTCGCCGCCGCCAGGCCAGTGCGGAAGGTCACGTAGCGAAAGACGGAAACGCCGGGAAGGGCATCGCGAAAGGGATGGAAGAGCCAAGGAATCATGGGGGGGTCCGAAGAAGAGGCTGTGTTGGAGGGCTGGAACCTGCGGTACTAGACTGCCATCTTTCGGGCTGCTTCAGGAAATGCCGCGCTTCGCCAGGAGCCATTCCACCACCCGCTCCGTGCGCCAGAAGCGACTGCCCTTGGCGAGGATGCGGGTCCCCTCGGGGAGGGCGCCGAGTCCCATGGGATCGTCCCGCAGCGATTCGAAATCCGGGAAGGCCCGGCCGCCCACGCCGAAGCCCCTGGCCAAGGCCGCGGCCTGGTCCCCGAAGACCCACACGCGATGGATGCCCAGGAGGCGCAGGGCCTCCCCCGTTTCCTGGTGCAGCCGCTCGGAATCGCGGCCCAGCTCCCGCATGCAGCCCAGCACCGCCACCGGCTCCCCCCCATCGAGCTCCAGGAGGGCCGCCGCGCAGGCTAAAAGGGAATCGGGGCTGGCATTGTAGGTTTCGTCCAGGAGCCAGCCCCCCTTGAGGAGACCGTGCAGGCGGCCCCGCCCCGCTTCAGGCACGACGACTCCCAGACCTCGGGCCACGGCCTCGGGGTCGAAACCCGCGATCACCGCCAAGACAGCGGCCAGGGCCGCATTGCGCACCTGGTGAGCCCCGCGCAGCTTCAGACCCACTGCCAGGCACCCCTGGGGCGTTCGCAACTGGAAGCGCTCACCCTTTGGACCCAGGGATTCCCAGGCCTCGAAGCCGTAGGCGCAGCCTTCGCCGACCGCGATGGGCCTGGCATGGGCCGCCCAGGGCTGGAGACTGATCCAGCGGCACCAGTTGTCCGATGCCAGATGCACCCACACGCCTCCCGGTTTCAGGCCTGCCACCAGTTCCCCCTTGGCCTTGGCGATGCCTCGCTGGCCGTCCGGGAAGTTCTCGATGTGGGAGGCTCCCACCAGGGTGATCAGGCCGAAATCCAGGGGCGCGATCTCCGTGAGGCGCTTGATCTCGCCGGGAGTGCTCATGCCCATCTCCAGCACCACCGCCCGGGTGCCCCCGGGCAGCGTGGCCAGGGCCTCCGGCAGGCCCAGGGTGTTGTTGCGGTTGCCGGGCGTCTTCCAGGCGGAGGTGGCCGCCGCAAGCAGTTCCTTGGTGCTGGTCTTGCCCACGGAACCCGTGACGCCGAACACCGCCTCAGGAGCGACCGCCTTGAGCCGCGCCTGCCCCCAGCCCTGCAGCGCCTCCAGGGTGTCCCCCGCCACCAACTGGGGGCACGGGATGTCCTGCTCGTGATCCACCAGGAGGCAGGAGGCCCCCTTGGCCAGGGCCTGGGACGCAAACGCATGCCCGTCCCGCTCGGCCCGGATCGCCACGAAGCAGGCCCCCGGTTCGAGGGTGCGCGTGTCCATGGAGAGCGTCGTGGGAACGATGGCGGGGTCACCCACGAGGCGCGCTCCCAGGTGCGGCGCCACCTCCCCCAGGGACCAGAGCGCCATGGCGTCAGCGGCCATGGGTCATGGCCGCGAGGGCCTTCGCGCAGCGCTCCAGGCCCGCCCGGGTGGCGGGATCCCCTTCCGTGGCGAGGGCGGCTTTCACGTCACGCAGAGCGGCCGTGTGTTCCAGTTCCACCAGGGCCTCGGCGGCGGCGAGGCGCACGGTGGCCTCCCGGTCGCGCAGGCAGCCCTCCATGCGCTCCTTGGCCCCCCAGCTCCGCATCTCCAGCAGCGATGCGATGGCGGCGCACTTCTTCGTAGCGGCGCCCTGGCCCGATTCGGTCGATAGCTCGTCGAAGCAGGCGCGTTCCCGGGCCCGCAGCCGGCTGTCGAAGAGACTCTCCCCGCTGTTGCGCTTCACCCGCACGACATTGGACCCGTATGGCACCAGGGGCTTGCGGAGCGTCCAGCGCACCATGCGCGCCACCATCCAGCGCAGCCCCGGCGTATTCTCGGGGTGCCCCACGGCCAGGAACACTCGGCCCCTGCCCGCCTCGGCCCAGGCCAAAAAGGTCTTTCCGTTCGTCATGTTGGCCGGAGCCTCGTTCTTCAGGTGCACATCGCTCTGCATCACGGCCATGGCCGTGGCCTTCCCGGTCTTGCCAGGAATCAGGACGGGTCCTTCGAAGTACTGCATGAAGCCCTGGTCCAGCCCCTTGAACTCGGGAAAGACCTCCCAGGTGCCGGGGGTGAAGGTGAAGCGCACCATGCCGTTTCCCCGCTCATCGTGCTCCCGGTCGATGGCCTCCAGGCCCCCCAGGTGGAAGCAGAGATAGTCCGGCGTGTCCGAGAGCATGTAGCTGCCGGCACAGAGCCCCACCACTCCGCGGCCCTGCTTCAAGACGAAGTCCAGCACCCGGGACTGCCCCAGGGCCCCCAGATTGCCCATCTGCCGGGATCCGCCGCCCCCCGGCAGCACCAGCGCATCGAAACGATCCAGCCGCCCCTGGACGATCTCGGCGGCGGTGAGGATCTCAGGCTGGATGGCCCCGTCGATCTTGAGGGCTTCGAAAGCGTCCGAAAGGCACTCGGGATCCGCGCCCAGCCCCTTGAACACGGCGACCCTCAGCTTGCGGGGATGGGCCGAGGGCGCACCAGAGGCCATGAGGGCCATGGCGGAGAGGCTGATCGCAAGGAGGGTGCACTGAGGTGTCATCGGATCTCTTCCAGGTCGTTCAGTTCTTTTTTCCCATGTTCATCCGTGGACTTTCTTTTTCAAACCCAAGGCCTCGGCACCGTCTGGCCCTGCAGCGCCGCTTCCACCGCACTGCGGTCGCTGTAGGGGTGCTTCACCCCCAGGATGTCCTGGTAGGGCTCGTGGCCCTTGCCCGCCAGCAGCAGGAGATCGCCGGGGCGGCAATCCTTCACCGCCGCCTCCACGGCCAGGGCCCGGTCGGCGATCCGGTGGTAGCGGGCGGTATCGGCCAGGATCCCGGCGGGGATGCCCGCAGCCGCGTCATTGAGCATGCGCTCCGGGTCCTCCGCGCGCGCGTTGTCGGAGGTATGCCAGATCACGTCCGCCCCAAGCGCCACCGCCGCGGCCATGAGGGGCCGCTTGGTGCGGTCCCGGTCCCCGCCGCAGCCGAAGAGCACATGCAGGCGCCCCCCCGGGGGCAGCAGGTCCTTCCCCGCGGCCAGCAGCTTCTCCAGGGCATCGGGCGTATGGGCGTAGTCCACCATGACGCCGAAGGGCTGGCCCACATCCACGCGATCCAGGCGACCCGGCGCCCCCTTTACGATGGGCACGGCCCGGAGGATCTCCCCCAGCTCGAAACCCGCTTCCGCACATGCAGTCAGGGCGGCGAGCAGATTGTAGGCGTTGAAGCGGCCCAGGAGCGGGCTCTCCACCCTCCAGACGCCCACGGGCGTCTGGAGCTGGAACACGGTCCCCGTGGGACTCAGCCGCACATCCAGCGCACGGTAATCCGC
Source organism: Holophagaceae bacterium (assembly GCA_043723905.1). Taxonomy (GTDB): domain Bacteria; phylum Acidobacteriota; class Holophagae; order Holophagales; family Holophagaceae; genus JAYREN01. The sequence goes on along the minus strand of JAYSNJ010000197.1, from coordinate 45,166 downwards.
CTGGCAATCCAGGCCATAGCTCCGGAACTCCGGATGCCCGACCAGCAGGCGTCGACCGTAAGGGTCGTCCCCGTTCACCAGCACCCGCTCGCACTGTTCGAAGAGCCTCTCCTTGGCCTGGAAGTAGGCCTCCATGGTGCCGTGGTAGTCGAGATGATCCTGGGTCAGGTTGGTGAACAGGCCCACCTTGAAGCGCGCGCCATGGACCCGCGCCATGGAGAGGGCGTGGCTGGAGACCTCCACGGCCATGGCCGCGTCGCCCGCGTCCACAGCCTTGCGCAGCCACCGGTAGAAGACCGGGCTCTCGGGCGAGGTGCGCACGGCCTCGAGTTCCTCGCTGCCTGCCGCGATGGAGACGGTGCCCACCAGGCCGCAGCCCAGGCCCGCGCCCTGCAGGAGTTGGCGGATGAGCATGGTGGTGGTGGTCTTGCCGTTGGTGCCCGTGACGCCGATGAGGGCGAGAGCCTCGTCGGGGGCGCGATGGAGGCGGCGGGCCAAGCGCGCCATGTTCTCCCGGGCTATGTCATCGTTCGGCACTCCCGCCTGATCAGTAAAGCTGAGCCAAGCGGAGGGGATTTCAGCAGGAACGGTAATTTTCGACTGATGGAAGATGGCCGCCGCGCCCCGCTCCAGGGCTGCGGGCAGGAAGGCGCTGCCATCGACCTTCTCCCCACGCAGCGCCACGAAGGCCCATCCGCGCTGGATTTCACGGCTGTCACAGCTCAGCTCGAGGATCTCCGCATCCAGGGGGCCCCGGGCCTCTCCGAGGTCATGCAGATCCAGGCCCTCGATCAGTTCACCGAATCTCATGGTTCCCTCAGCTTGATCTTCACCGCGTCGCCCATGACCAGATTGCTGCCGGCCGCGGGGCTCTGGCCCAGCACCGTGTAGGCCCCCTCGGGCCCTTCCCCGAGGCCATCGATCCTGGGCACGCCCCCCGCCATCACCACGCGATGGATGGCCGCCTTCAGGGACAGGCCCGTGAGATCGGGCACCTTGCCGATCTCGATGTGCACCGTGGCCTCGTCCGTCTCGCTCACGGGCCAGTCCCGCAGGGAGAGCCGCAGGTCCGGTTCCTGGTCCAGGCCGCGCCCCGTGGCGCGGTAGCGCAGGATGGCGTCCCCGATCTTCTTGAAGAGGGGCGCCGCCACGTCACCGCCCGTGAGTCCGCTGGTGGGTTCATCGAGCATGAAGAGCATGCCGTACTGGGGCTTGTCCGCCGGGAAGAAGCCCATGAAAGAGGCGTAGTGGCGCCTGGGGTCGTACTTTCCGCCCACCAGCTTCCGGGCCGTGCCCGTCTTGCCGAAGGCCTCCACCCCCCCATCCAGCTGGGCCTTCCGGGCCGTGCCCTGGGTGATGACGCCCTTCAGCACTTCCCGCATGAGGGCGCTCGTCTCCTCGCTGATGACCTGCCCGCGAACCCGGGGCCTCGTCTCCTGGAGCAGGGCCCCCTGGTCGTTGAAGACGCGCTGCACCAGGTAGGGCTGCATGAGCTTTCCGCCGTTGGCCAGCGCGCAGCCCGCCATGAGGATCTGCAGGGGCGAGGTCGAGAGGCCGTATCCGTAGCACATGGTGGGCTGGGTGACCTTGCTCCAGCGATCGGGCGAGAGCAGGCGCCCCGCCGTCTCGCCCGGGAAATTGAGGCCCGTGAGATCCCCGAAGCCGAACTTGCGAAGGTACTGATAGTGCAGGGCGGGGTCCAGGCGCAGGCCGATCTTGGCGGCGCCCACGTTGGAACTCTGCCAGAGCACCTCCTCGAAGCTCAGGAGGCCGTGGTTGTGAGTGTCCGTGATGGTGAGGTCCTTGCTGAACTTCCAGCGCCCGCCCTCGCAGTTGATCTTCTCCCCCAGGCGCACCTTGCGCTCCTCCAGGGCGATGGCCGCCGTGAAGATCTTCATGGTGGAGCCCGGCTCGTAGGCGTCCTCCGCCGGATGCACCTTGCGGGCGGCCTTCTGGCGCTCCAGTTCCCGGCGATACTCCTCCTTCTCAGCTGTGCTGAATTCGGACTCGGGGCGGTTCCGGAACTTCTTCGACACGGGATAGTTGGGATCGAAGGTGGGGGTGCCCGCCATGGCCAGGATCTCGCCCGTGGCGGGGTCCACCACCACGGCGTAGGCCGTGAGGGGATGGTAGGTCTTCACCCCCTCGTCCAGGGCCTCCTCCACGATGTGCTGGACGGTGGCATCCAGGGTGAGCTGAAGGGTCGAGCCGTTCACGGGCACCTTGGAGAAGTTCTCCTGCAGGATGAGCAGATGTCCCTTGGCATCCTTGGGGGCGATGAGTTCGCCGTCCTTCCCCGCCAGCTGCTCGTTGAAGCTGTGCTCGATGCCCAGCTGCCCCACGCCATCGATGTTGGTGAAGCCCAGGATCTGGCAGGCGAGGCTGCTGCGGGGGTACTGGCGTCGGCTCTCCGGCAGGAAGTCCACACCATCGAGCTTCAGGGCCTTGATGGCAGCAGCCTTTTCGGGCGGAAGCTGGCGCTCGATGTAGACGAAGGGCTTCTTGCGCAGGAGCTTCTCCTGGATGTTCCGGGCGCTCGTCTCCAGCCAGGGCGCCAGGGCCGCGGCCACCCTGTGGGCGGTCTTGCGGTCGGGTTCGCCCCAGGTGCTGTCCTGCTCGCCGCGCCCGCCCTTGAAGTCCGGATAGAAGCTGGTGGGCGTGCAGAAGAGGCTTTCGGCCTTGGTGGAGAGCGCCAGAGAGGCGCCCCGGCGATCCCGCAGTTCGCCTCGGATGGAGGGCCGGGGGACCCGGGTGAAGTGCTGGCGTTCGGCTCGCTGGTGATAGCGTGCGTGGGCGAAACCCTGGAGCCACAGGAGACGCAGGAGGATCGCCAGGGCCCAGAGCAGCATCAGGCCGAGGACCCAGGGCAGGCGTGGCGCAGCCAGGTCCTGGGCCTCCGGCTTCCCCAGCAGCCGCCGGGGCGGCGCCTTGCCGCTCATCAACCCCGCAAATCCCACGTTTCTTCCATTTCAGGGACCCGAGGCCCCCCTTCATGCTATCGGAATCGACGCGGCATTCGGGCTCGGCCCGATTGCCGCGTGGGGGGTCCGGGGGGGACTTCGCGAGCGATGCGAGCAGGCGGTCCCCCCCGGACAGTTTCAGTTCTCGAAGGAGGACACGGGGCGAAGCTTGGCCAGGCGCTGATCATCGGCCGTAAAGGAGCGGTGGATCAGGTGGCTCTGCCGCCGGGGCTGCATGCCCGTCTCCGCGGCAAAGGCCTGGATCTCCTCGTCCCGCTGGAAGCGGGAACGCTCCAGGAGGAGCTTGCGGTTCAGTTCCTCCTCCTGTTTGATGCGATCGCGGATATCGCTCATCTCGTAGCTGAGGCGCGTCTGCTGGATCTGGAGGTAGGCCAGGGAGGCCAGGGGCATCGCCAGGGCGAGAGCCAGGAGGATCATCCGGAGGACGCCCTCCCCTTCCACCTGGCGGGCGGGCAGCATGGAGGGCCTTCGAACGGGTGTCTGGGTGAGGTTCATGGGACCCTCGGGGCGTCGTCCTGCAGGCGCTCGCCGATGCGGAGGCGGGCGGAGCGGGAGGGGGGATTGGCCTGGATCTCCTCTGCGGTAGGGGCGAGTCCGCCGCCGTAGATGAGTCGGATCAGCTTGGGAAGGGGGCTGGGCGGGACGCGCCCGGGCCCATCGTGAATGCCCGCCAGGCGGCGCAGGGTCTGCTTGACGATGCGGTCCTCCAGGCTGTGGAAACTGATGACGCCGATGCGACCGCCGACCCTGAGGGCGGCGACGGCCTTTTCGAGGGTGACCCCCAGGCCCTCCAGCTCACCGTTGACGGCGATGCGGATGCCCTGGAAGGTGCGAGTGGCCGGGTCGGAAAGGCCCTTGCGTTTGGCGGGTTCCCTGGGGATGACCCTGTAGACAGCATTGGCCAGATCGCGGGTCGTGTTCAGCTGCCCCGCTTCCAGCGCCTTGAGGATGGCCCGGGCGATGGGCCGGGAGGCCCGCTCCTCGCCGAAGCGGTAGATGGCGTCGGCGAGGCTTTCCTCGCTCTGCTCCTGGATCCACTCCAGGGCCGTGAGGCCGGAGTCGGTGTCCATCCTCATATCCAGGGGACCTTCCTCCATGAAGCTGAAGCCCCGGGTGGAATCCTTCAGGTGAAGCGTGGAGATCCCCAGATCCATGAAGATGACATCGAAACCCTGGGGGGCCTGCAGGTGGTGCCAAGCCTGGAAGGCGGGGTCATCCCAGATCTCCTCGTAGCTCCCGGCCGAGATGGTGAGCCGGGCATCGAAACCCAGGCGTTCCTGGACCTTGGCACGGGCATGAGGATCCCGGTCCACACCGAAGTAGCGGACCTGGGCGTCGGCCTGGGCCAGGATCGCCTGGGCATGGCCGCCCAGCCCCAGGGTCAGGTCGAGGACCCGCCCCCCGGAGGGCACGGGCAGATGCTCCAGGACTTCGGTGAGCAGCACGGGGACATGGACGATGGGAGTGCTCATCAGATCCCCAGTTCGGCGAGTTGGGCCAGGTCGTCCGTCGTCAGCGGCTCGGCCGCCAGGCGGCGCTCGAAGTGGCTGCGGTTCCAGAGAGCCAGATGGTCCAGCTGTCCGAGAATGGCCACCTCGCCCATGAGCTGGGCGGCCTCGCGCAGGATGGGAGGAATGACGAAACGCCCCTGGGCATCGGGTTCCACCTCGCTGCCGTAGTAGGCGGTGAACTCCAGGAGCTTGCGCCGCGCAGGGTTGGTGCTGGGCAGCTGGGCCAGCCGCGCTTCGAAGGCCTCCCAGACCGGCATGGGATAGAGCCGGGCACTCTTCCCATCCAGGGAAGTCAGGTAATGGCGGACATTCCCCTGCCCCTCGCCGGTGGCGAGGGTGTCGAGGTCGGCCTTGAAGGTGGTGGGGAGCTTGAGGCGCCCCTTTTCATCCACCGTCGCCGGGGAATTCCCGCGAAGACGCAACAACTGTAGGACCTTTCAAGGTTGAATCCCAGGAGACCGGAAGGAGACAGATTGAACCACTTTGGTCCAATTCGATCCACTTTGTGCCACTGAAGTCCACCTATCAGTGTAGAAATGGAACATCCGCCCACAAGCCAAAACAAAAGCGAAATCAACCCTGAATCCGGGTCTTGTCAGTTCTGCCTCCGATTGCTTTTTTCTTATCCATCGACTCCCGCATGTCCAATGGATTTGGGCGTCAGGCTGCCAATGCCCGGAGCCACGGCCCCGGCACCCCTGTTCTCAGTAAGGCAAAAAAGAGCGAAACCAAGAAAGAAATCGTTTCGGCCCAGACCCCTGGGCCTTCGGCGCCCGAGGGACCCGAAGGCCAGCGGCAAAAACCCTCGGCCCCCTCCGGCGAGAGGCCTCGAACCCTTCGCGCCCAGGCTGGGATGGCCCTGGCCGCTCCGAATGTGCTAGCGTGCTTCCATGCCCCCAAGGAAGCCCGCACGCCCCCGCAAGGACGAGGACCGAGCTCGCGCGCTGTTCAACGCCTTCCAGGAGGCGATCCTCATCCACGATCCTCTGAGCGGCGCCATCCTGGACGCCAATGTCCGGGCCTGCGCCCTCTTCGGCCGGGAGCGGGAGGAACTACTGGCGCTGCCCCTGGGGGAACTCAGCGTCGGCCTGGCACCCTACACCCAGGAGGAGGCCCTGGCCTGGATCCGGAAGGCCGCCGGGGGCCATCCTCAGACCTTCGAATGGCTGGCCCATGACCGGGCGGGACGGATCTTCTGGGTGGAGATGAGCCTCCACCTGGCGACCCTCGATGGCGAACCGCGGATCCTCTCCACGATCCGGAACATCGTGGACCGGAAGCGGCTCGAGTCGGACCACAAGGCCAGGCTCAAGCGCGCCGAAGCCCAGAACGTCGTCTTCCTGGCCCTGGCGGAGGCGGGCTCCGACTTCCAGCGGGCCCTCGACATCATTGCCCGCTACCTGGCGGCCGATATCGGGGATCTCGCCGTGGTGGAACTGATGGACGATCAGGGGCGCCTGTTCCCCCGCGCCGTGGACCAGCCCTACCTGGACGGGAAGGATGTCCTGCCGGGCATCCATTCGCTGGCCGAAGCCACGCCCCCCGACTCCCTCCCGGGCCAAGTGGCGGCGTCGGGCGCGGCCCTCCGCCTGGAAGACCCCAAGGGGGCCCGCATCCGGGCGGCCCTCCGCCCCGAATTCCATCCCTTCCTGGCGCGCTACAACGTCCACAGTCTCCTCGCCGTGCCCCTCCGCTCCCAGGGCGTGGCCCTGGGCACCCTCACCCTCGCCAAGGGTTCGGCCAGTCGGGCCTACTCCGCGGAAGACCAGACGATGCTGCAGAACCTCGCGGACCGCGCGGGTCTGGCCCTCACCAACGCGAAGCTCTTCAGTGAAAACCTGCAGCAGGCCGAAGCTCTTCGCGAGGCGAACGCGGAACTCGAGGGGCGGGTGGCGGCCCGCACGGCGGAACTGGAGGAACTCAATCTGCGCCTGAAGCGCATGGCCATCGAGGATACCCTCACGGGACTGGCCAACCGCCGCTGCTTCAACGAGGTGATGGAGGAGGAGATCCGCCGGGCCCGGCGCGGTGGCGAGTTCTTCACCCTTCTCATGTGCGATGTGGACTTCTTCAAACGCTACAACGACCACTACGGCCACCAGGGCGGCGACGACTGCCTCCGGGCGGTGGGTGAGGTGATGCGCGAGGTGTTCCAGCGGGCCGGGGAACTGCCCGCCAGGTACGGCGGCGAAGAGTTTGCCGCCATCCTCCCCGGAGTCAGCGAGGAGAGCGCCCTGAAGGTGGCGTCGAAGCTCCTGGAGGCTCTGGCCCAGCGGGCCATTCCCCACGAGTATTCGGACGCTGCGCCCCATCTCACCCTCAGCATCGGTCTGGCTTCCGCTCCGGTCACCCAGGAGCGGGATGCCGAGTGGTACATCGCCCGGGCCGACGAGGCGATGTATGAGTCCAAGAAGGCCGGGCGGAACTGCGCCACTGCGGCCCGGTTCTGAGCCCCCTACGCCGTCCCAGGGGCTGAAGAGGCTGCTCCGGCACCACCTGAACCAGCGGTCCTCCCGAAAGGACCTGGTCCGCCCCGGGGCGGCCACGCATTCTTATGGCTTGGGCTCGAAATGCCGAAGGCAGGAGTCTGGAATGGGGCCATAATCCCTGCCAGGAATCTGGATCTCCGGAGGCTCTCGTGAAAAAGGCCATCTATCTCTTCGCGATCGTGGTGGCAGTCCTCGGCATCGCCGTGGCCCTGGCGATCGCGCTCAACGCCCCGCCCGCCGAGGAACGCCTGGAGGGCTACATCTTCATCTCCAACGCCACGGAGCGCAGCTCCGCCATGCTCAAGGCCTGGACGATCGGCCTTGGGAGCGTGGCGGGCGGGCTCTTCTTCGGCGCCCTGGGGGCCATCCTGGACCGCCTCGAAGGCATCCAGGGCGCCCTCAAGATCAAAGGCTGAAGAACAGCTTCTGGAGGGTACTCCAGTCGAGGCGTTCCCGGACCGGGGAGGTCTCGCCCAGGGTCTTGCGAAGCCGGGCGATCTCTTCCTGGTACCAGTCCACGACGGGCTTCCCGATCCGCAGGGCCGGAAGTTCCGCCGCCAGATCCAGGGGCTGAACCCGCAGGACCCAGCCGAGGTCATAGGGGCTCTGGAGCACGCGGACGGGTTCTGATTCGAGGGCCTCGTTGACCTGCACGACCTTCCCACTGACCGGCGCGACGAACGATACTGCCTCGGCCCCCAGCTTCAGGGTGAAGAGCGGCTGCCCCTGGCGGACCTCCCGGCCATGCTCGGGCAGCAGCACCTGGCTCACGTTGCCCAGGGCCTTGCGGGCGAAATCATCGATGCCGATGCGGACCTGGCCTCCGGTGTCGATGCGGGCCCAGGTATGGCCGGAGGCGAGGAAGGCCCCGCCGGGCACACAGTACTCGTGGGCGGGCGCCGTCTCCGCAGCGATGGGCGCGACGATTCTCACCGTGGGCCGCTGCTGCGCCTCCACCCGGGCCTGGCGCTTGATGAGCAGCCTGCGCACGAACTCGGCCAGTTCCTCGGCGGTGAAGGGCTTCTGCACGTATTCGCAGGCCCCGTGCTGCATGGTCTCCACGGCAGTCTCGATGGTGCCGTAGCCCGTGATCACGACCACATCCAGGTCCGGCCTCAGGTGCTTGACGGCCTTGACCACCTCGATGCCGTCCATGTCCGGCATCTTCAGGTCCGTGAACACGAAGTCGTAGTCGTGGCGCTGGATGAGGCCCAGGGCCTCGGGCCCGGTCTCCACCGTATCGACATTGAAGCCCTCCAGGACCAGGATGCGCCGGAAGGAATCGAGCACCACCGGCTCATCGTCCACCGCCAGGATCCGCGCCTTGGGATTGGGCACCTCGATGCGCTTGAGGCTCTTGGCCTCGCTGGTGAAGTCGAGCCTCACCGCGACCTTGAGGACCTCCTCGCGGGCATGGCGCTCCCGTTTCTCCTTCATCCGCCGGGAGACTTCGCGCACGAGGAAATCGATGGCCACGAAGGCCACGAACATCAGGACAACAAGCAGGGCAGTCATGGAATCACTCCTCTGGGAAACGGTCGTTCAGGATAGGGGGGCGCTGAGGGTGGCGCTGGCCAGGGGCAGGCGGACGATGAAGGCGGTTCCCCTGCCCGGCTCGCTCTGGACATCGATGGTTCCATTGTGCCCTTCGATGATGCTCCAGGTAACCGCCAACCCCAGGCCGGTGCCCCTGGAGCCCTTGGTGGTGAAGAAGGGTTCGAAGAGATGGGGCAGATCCTCGGGTTTGATGCCCCGACCATTGTCCTCCACCCTCAGTTCGATGAGCGATATCTCCCCGGCCTTCTCCTGGGAGGGCCAGTGGGAGGCATGACAGCCCTTCCGGCCGCACCAGAGGAACGGGTCCTCGGGCCCAGCCAGGGCGCTGAAGGTCGGGGCGCCGCAGGCCTCGCACTTCGCATCGGGGACCTCCAGGGAACGGTGGCACTCCGGGCAGGCGTAGGTGGAGATCACGCCTTCCTCCATGGGCTGGGGGTAGCGGTGGTTGGAGTGCCCGAAGAGCGGATCCAGGTGGACGAGGAACTCGCGCCCCTTGCTGATCGCCAGGAGCCGCACCGAAGGCAGGCCGCCGATGCGCACGCTGCGGTCCAGGAGATCGTGGCCCTTGGGGCAGTGTGCCGCGCGAAGGGGCACGTGGCCCCAGGCGGGCAGCGCCACGGTGCACGTCCGGATCCGGAGCTCTCCGCCCTCCTGCCCGATGGCGTCGGCCGCGTTGAGGAGCAGGTTCACGATCACCTGCTGGATCTGGTTGGCATCGGCGAAGGCCGGAGGCAGGTCCAGTCCCAGGCCCAGATCGAGATTCACGTTGTTGAGGGTGAACTGGTTGACCACCACGGCCACGGAGTGGCGGATAACCTCATTGAGATCCACGGCCTTTCGGGCCGGGGGGGTGGGGCGCGCGAAGTCCAGGAGCTCCTTCACGATGCCCCGGCAGCGCTTGGTCTCCCGGACGATCACATCCAGGTCTTCCTTGGCGGAAGGGTCCGATTCGAAGCGCTTGGCCAGGAGCGAGGCGTAGGTCAGGACGCCCGTGAGCGGATTGTTGATCTCGTGGGCAACCCCGGCAGCCAACCGCCCCACGGAGGCCAGCTTGTCGGCCTGGGTGAGCTGCCGCTGGGTCTCGGCGATGCGCTGGGTCATGGCGTTGAAGGCCCGGGCCAGATCCCCGAGCTCATGGCGGGCCGTAGCGGGAATCATGGTGCTGAGATCCCCCTGGGCGACCCGCTGGGTCCCCACCAGCAGCGCGTTCACGGGCGCCAGCACCATCCGGCGGTTGAGCCACCAGATGATGAGACTGCTGCAGAGGATGGCCAGGGAGGCCAGTCCCAGCATGGTCCAGCGGCTCCGGGCGATCTCCTGGTCCGCCAAGGCCATGGACACGTTCACATCGAGCACCCCCAGGATGCGCTGCTGGGGTCCGTGGGCGTGGCAGGAAGCGGTCCAGCAGGAAGGCTCGTTGGGGATGGGATTGATGATGCCCAGCACCCGGGTGCCGTCAGTTCCCCGGAAGATCCGGGCCCGGGCCTGGATATCGAGCTTCTCGAGGGGATGGCCCTCCGCATGGCAGGCGTAGCAGGCCTCCGCCCGCTTATCCAGGGAGGTGCCGATCTCCTCCTTGTCCGAGGAGAACATGATGCGGCCCTCCTTGTTGAAGAGCCGGACCTTGTGGAGCCCCTCCTGCTTCAGATCGCCAATGGTCTGGATCTGGCGGTGCATGTTGTCGCGGCGGTTCTCCAGCATATCGAAGTGGGTGCTGCGCTTGATCGTCTCGCTGAGCTGGTTGGCGCTGCGGGTCTTCTCGAAGATGAGCTGGGCCGTGTGGGCCCTCATGATCAGGAAGGCCATGACGCCGATGACCAGCGCCGTGACGAGGCCGGCCCCCAGGATCAGGCGTGTCCCGATGCGCGTCCTCATGGTTCACTCGGCCTCTTCTGGAGCCAGGACGCGGGTCCAAGGAACATTGGGGAAGCTGGGCGGCAGGGGCTCGGGCTCAAAGATGGGGAGATAGCGCGCGAGGAGCGTGAACGCGCTGAACCCGATTGCCGCGATCCCCAGGGTGATGAGCACCTCCAGCACGGAGGGGAAATAGGTCCGGGTCGGCCAGCTCTCCAGGCCCGTGATGGCGGTGTTCATCCGGTTGGCAGCGAAGCCCACCAGCACCATCAGCGTGGAATAGTAGAGGCCGCGGCGGGAGCTGCGGATCCGGTCGAACATGAGCAGGACGAGCGGGATGACGAACCCGATGAGGATCTCCGTGTAGAAGGCGATGCTGTGATAGGTCAGGGTCGTCATGTCGCGATAGGCCCCCCGGGAGAGCATGTCCTGGATGCGCACCACCAGGTAGACGGCCAGGGCGACGGCGATGATCTTCGCCAGGTTCGCGCGAAGCCGGGTGGGGATGATCGTGCGCCCCTTGCGCGAAAGGATCAGGGTCTCGAGGATGATCATCGAGATTCCCGAGGCGATGCAGGAGATGAAGAAGAGCACGGGCAGGAGGGGCGAGTACCAGAGGGCGTGCAGCCGGTTCGGGACGATCAGGTAGAGCGACCCGAAGGAGGACTGGTGCAGGGTGGAAAGCAGCACCCCCAGGATCATGAAGGGCAGCGAGAAGGTGTGGATCAGCTTGATGGGCGCGTGCATCTTGAACTTCTCGAGAACGATGGGGGCGAACTCGATGGAGAGCACCGTGGTGTAGAGGATCACGCACCAGGTGATCTCGAACATCACCGAGTGGGGGTTCCACATGACCAGGGGATGCCAGAAATGATCGGGGCGCCCCAGGTCGATGACGAGCACAAGGACCACCAGCAGGTAGCCGATGAAGGCCGTCAGCAGCGCTGGGCGGACGATCGGCTCGTACTCCTTCGCGTGAAAGAGGTGGACGGCCGCGACAATGGTGAATCCAGCGGCGGCAAGGCCGATCCCCAGGAAATCAAATCCGATCCAGAGCCCCCATGGGAACTGGTCGCTGAGGTTCGTGGTGGCGCCGAGCCCGAGGGTGAACCTGGCCACGCCGGCGAGGACGCCGGCCGTGATCAGGAGGGTGGCAATGACGCGCCACACGGTGATGCGGGGAAAGGTGAATGACTTCATTTTTTATCCTGATTCTGGTGGCGGGAGTCCTGTTTTGACGAAGATTCGTGCTGGTCCACGTCGGCGCGGCGGTTCGTGATCCACCAGATGCCCCCGAGCAGCACACTGCCCACCGTCACGACGTTGGGCACCTTGGAAAGCGCGCTCAGCGTCAGGAGGGGCATGGGCGTGTCTCCCAGGCGGGTGTCGAAGCCCAGCTGCTCGAAGGGCACGGGGCTGAGGTAGAACACGGAGGTTCCGCCAACATCATCCCGGCCGTAGATCTTGTGGGTGTACTCGGAAGGCTTGGCACTGATCCTTTCCGCGGCCTCCCGCAGGAGCTCGTCGCGGTCGCCGAACTTGGTCGCGCCATAGGCGCACGCCTCGGCGCAGGCGGGCTGGAGGCCCTTGGCGATGCGGGGGGCGCAGAGAATGCATTTCTGGACCCGGGGCTTGGTGCTCTTCCACTCGTAGCTCGGCACATGGAAGGGACAGGCCTGCATGCAGTACCGGCAGCCGATGCACTTGCCCGCATCATAGATGACGGGCCCCTCGGGCAGCTTGGTGAAGGCCGAGACGGGGCAGACGGACGCGCAGGTGGGAACCTCGCAGTGCTGGCAGAGGTGGCGCACGAACACGCCGTTGTGCTCACTCAGGGCCGTATAGGCACTGGGGGACAGGCTCTTCTCCTCGCCGGGAGCGAGCTTGTTCTCCGTCTTGCACCCTTCCTGGCAGGCATTGCAGCCCACGCAGAGCGAGATGTCGATCAACAGCGCTTTTTTTTGAGCCATCGCTTTATCCATTCAGAGGTTGTTGAGACCTGCCGCACTCCGTGTGCAGGAAGCTGGGAAAGTGGCCTAGGGATGCTGTCGGATGCGGTGTTGGGTCTCGGCCAGAGCCCTCGGCCCGGACGGCGCGAATCCGGGCGCAGGCGGGACAGGCCGATGCAAGGGCACCATGGCGGGTCGCGGCGAGAAGAAGCCCAGGGTCATCGAATCCTCCCAGGAAGGGGTCAAACACTTGAATGCGACCCCGACGTCTACAATGATCACGTCGCCCCTATCCTGGCACAAACTGGCCGAGCTTTCCTCGAAAAGGATCCCGCTACGACTTATCCGCAGCCCTTTTCACGAATTCACCCCAAGAACGGGCCGCCGCACCGCGGACTGGTCCTCATCCGCCCCTGCCCGCGGAGGAGGAGTTGTCTTCAGGCCCGGACAGGAGAGGGCTACCTCAGGCCATCCCGCCCAGTTCGGCCGACAGAATGCCCTGGCAGGACGGACAGACGATCACATGGCCCCGTCGGGGCAGGGAGGAGACGAAGTTCACCCGCACCCGCAGAAGGCGCACGATGAGGACGGAGGAAATGAGCTGCTGGCAGCAGCCGCACTTCAGGGGTGTTTCCAGCAGGTACTCCGCCTCCCCGATGGTGGGCGAATCGGTCGGACCGTTATCTGTCATGGGAATCACCTCCGGGACTCGCGTCACGCCTGGGCAAGGGACCTGCAGGGACAGATCCCCCACGGGGGGAGGGACTCCGAGCCCTGAAGAACCTATCGTCCCGCCTCGGCCGGGAGATTTGAAATGGCATTCGGCGCCTTGGCGGCCCTTCCCGTCCGGGTATCATCGGGGCTCAGGCCCCCCCCCGGAACCCTCCATGGACAGGCTCCCCACCCAGCGGAAATGCACGCGAGTCCCCATCGGCTATCGCGTCAAGGTGATGGCGGAGGAGCGGAGCTTAGCCTGCCCTTCGGCCATGAACATCAGCATGAGCGGCATTCTCGTGCAGAGCACCGAGCGTCTGCCCCTGGGCACCAGCTGCTACATCGTCATCTTCGTGCTCGAAGAGGGCACGGAGACCAAGATCCTCGCCTGGGGCACCGTGGTGAGGGGCAATGCCGACGGCTTGGCAATCCGCTTCTCCCAGATCCTGGGAAAGGACGGTCCGGAGCGGCTGAAGAACCTGGTGCTCCTGAAATGCCCCGACCCCAACCAGGCCAAGCAGGAATTCGAAGCCTTCGTCCGCCAAGCTGGATGACCCGGGCTTCCCCGCCTGGGTCCCAGGCCCTAGGGGGTCTTCTTCAACTGTTCCGAAATATCCAGGCGGAGACGCCCGAGCAGGCCCTGGACCTTGGCCTGCTGAAGGGGGCTGAGGTCCGGCCTCAGGAGCAGGGCCGCCAATTGATCCTCGGTGACCCGCGCACGGCCGAGCCAGTGCCCCAGATTCATTCCTTCCACCGGCGAGGGGAGTCCACCCAGATGACCTTTGACGTGAGCCTGGCTCATGCTCCTCCTTCGATGACATTCGATGCGAACGGCCGACCCGATCCTGCCCGGATCCCCCCTCTGACAATTGCTCATCGGCGGAAGCCCCCCGCCATGATCCCATGGATCACGGCAGACCGCCGGATCAAGGCGGGAGCGAAAGCGCGCGACAGGAATCGGGCCCCTGGACGGAAAAGGGTTCTCAGAACCCCATGGACCTACAAATTTATTTCTGTTCATTCCTATACTTGTTAGGATGAATCCTCACAAGGAGCAAACATGACAACTATCCAATATCAGCCTGCCAGTGGAAAAGGTAATCGCGCCACATTCGTCTGCGGCAAGGCCTCCGTTCCCGCCGCGATGGTTTCTCGCCTTCTAAAGGGAATTGAAGGCAAATCCGACACCACGAAGACCCGGATCTTCATTTCCAAACTTGCCACTCGCCATGGCGACTTTCTGGATGCGATGGAGAAAGCCGAGGTCAGCTTCCAGGACGCCATCCAGAAGATGGCCGAGCTTTCCCCCGTCAAGGAGAAGGCCACTCCCCGCATCACCAAGGAGGCTTCCGCTGTAGCCAAGCTGCTCTGCCGGAAGTACAGCGGGAAGACGGCCGATGAAATGTTCGCGGCCTTCATCGAGACCGTGTTCCGTCCCGAGTTCAAGGCGCTCGTGATCGACCTGACGGGCGAGAACGAAAAGAAGTTCGGTCGGAATGCCCAGGGGCGGATTCGCGTGCGCCCCGAGCGCAAGGATCTGGCAGGCAATGCCGCCAAGGCCCGGGCTGGCCGTAAGAAGAAGGTCTAAGCCGCAACGGCAACACGACGACCAGGCTGCGATCAGGCCCGCAGGCATGAAGGGAACCCGAACCTCTCACCCGCAAGGGCCTGGCGTTCGGGTTCCCTCCGTTGGTGACCGGAATCCCTGCCCCCGATCGGTGGCTTCGGTTGGACTAAGTAGAGAAAAGCTGAACCGCGGAGTAGACGGAGAAAAGCAGGGCAAACAGCGAGGAGTGCCCCTTCTCCGTGCGCTCCGTGTTTCCTTTCTCCCGGTCGTTGGAGACGCGAAATCCAGGTTCAGTGGATGAAGGGAATGAGCTTGCGCACGCGCCGCCGGTAGTCCGGATATTCGGAGTACGTCTCCACAAGCCACCTCTCCTCCCGAGTGGCCTTGAATTCTAGAAAAACCAGGAGGACGGTGGCATAGAGGAGCGTCAGTCCCCCCTGGACGATCAGGGCCCAGCCGTAGGCGACCAGGATGCCGCCTCCGTAGATCGGGTGTCGCACCAGGGCATAGGGCCCCGACTGCACCAGGTTCCCGTGATTCTTGGGGTGGGGCAGCGGTGTCAGATTGGACCCCAGCCAGATCAGGCTCGCCAGGAACAGAGCACCGCCGGTCAAGATGAGCGCAGCACCGACGAGGGTGGAGACCAGCACCAGGCTCGGGGGCCATGCCCCCGGCCCCGGGAGGCTCCGAGGCCCCAGGCACACGACGAGAACGAGAACGATCTGGGTCAGCACGTACCATTCACCCCGCCTGCCCCGCCACCAGGGGAGGGGGCGGCCCGGCTCAATTGGGTCTGGTCCATCGCGCATCTGTTTCCCCAATGGATGGCCCCCTCCCTGGCGCCCCGGAGATTTCCGGGAACCCCGTGCAAGGGGAGGAGGCTTGCCTCGTCAGCGCTGGGACTTCCTGGGGCAGGTGGAGATCCCCAGCAGCGTGTAGAGGGGACAGAGGCCCGTCACCCCCGTCAGCAGGGGAAGGAGCCCGATCCAGCCCCAGGCCGTCCTGGGCCCGAAGAAGACGAGGCTGAGGATGGCGAGGCCCACCAGGGCGCGGAGCACCCTTTCCACGGGATGCTCGGTGACGATCAGAAAATCTTTCATGGAACCTCCCCCGGGGACACGGCGCCCGCTGCGTCAGGTTAAGCCTGCGGATCGGCTAAGGGAAGCTGTGGAAACCTTCCTTGAGAAGCGCCTGCCAGCCAAGGCTGCTGTCCAAGGGACGCCCCTTCCAGGTCTCCTCGTGAAGCGATGAAACGAGGGCTCAGGCAGGCAGGGATGCCTGCTACCCACCCTAGGGGTTGAGCCAATTTAGGAAGTCATCTTCCTGGGGTGGGGTGGTGCCCTTGGTGTGTTGAGGCTCCCTGGGCGGTCGGGCGCTGGCGGGTGATTCCATCTGGAGAATCGCCTGCGGGTCAATATAGACACGGTATTGGTGGATGAGCCCAGCTTCATCGATTTCGACGCTGGTGGCGCCAATGTAGAGCATGGGTCTATCCGGGAAGGCTTTGGGCACCATGGTGGCTTCGATCACCACCAGGAAGGAGTTCCGGATGGCAAAGATGTGGCTCCGGTGCAGCTTGAAGCTGAGGATCTTGCCGAAAGAGTTCCCGAAATAGCTGACGATCCCGTCGTGCCCGTGAATGGGTTGGAGGAGTCGTGAGTCGTCCAAAACGCCATCATCACTAAAGAGAGCTGCCATCCGCTCCGGGTCGAAGGACAGGTACGCTTCCAGAGCTGGGCGCAAGACCTCAGGTGCCCTGAAGGTGAGCCTCTCGATGTTCTGATCCATGGAGTGCATCCTACACCCCCTGTGAACGACGGGATCGTCACCTATTCGAGAGTCCACATTTCCCATCGATCAACAGGGATGGCTCTTGGACGCCAAAGAGGAAGGTACCTTCGATCAAACCCAGTTGGGACGAGAGTCTGGATGTGATCCCTGCCGCTGATGAATGACCCGAATCCGGTGATCCCCATGCCCTTGACCAGGGATATGCACCTTCAGATTTCGAGAATCTCCGCAAAACCAGTCAGAACAATGGTTTTCGGGTGATTTAGACTTGCACCTCTATTGCACCTGCCCTAACCTTCCGTCATCACTTCGAGGCGAAGTGGTGGTTCTTCGACAGGTCGGCGGAATACACGAAAGCCCCGTCAGCACGAGGCTTCGGGGGCTTTGTTGGTGGTCCCTCTGGGACTCGAACCCAGGACCCTCTGATTAAGAGTCAGATGCTCTAACCAACTGAGCTAAGGAACCGTGGGGGGTTAAATCCCCAGAGCGTCTAGTGTAGCGGGTGCCCCGGAATTGGCAAGGCGAAAATCCGCTCAGGAACCGGCCTCCTCGACCCAGACCAGTTCGCAGGAGCCGTCGCCGGTGTCGAGGCGGGTGGTGGAACTGACCCACCGGAAGCCGCCGGGCCCCTCCACCCGCACGAGTCTGCCCTTCAGGTTCACGATCTGGCCCACGCGAAACCCCTTCAGGACGCGCTCGACACGGGCGCTGGCGGGGATCATGTGCATGTTGGCGCTGTGGGCGCTGATCTCACCCATGGGAATGGGCGGCTGGGAGGACACCCGCCAGTGGTACCAGCGATCGCTCTGGTCGATGGTGATGGCATCCAGCACGGCGCTATCGGACATGGGCCCCCAGCCCAGGGCCAGATCGAGAGGGCTCAGCTTGGCCCCGGTGGCCCAGCGGTAGCGCTCCGTGGAGAGCACCCGGGCGCGGATCTCGAAATCCGCCAGGGGCACGATGCGGTGGCCCTGGAAGGACCATGGCTCACCTTCCAGCACGGGGCCCTGGAGGGGCTCCTCCTGGGCCAGGATGCCGGAAGCGGGATGCAGGGGGCGATTCAGCCAGGCCTGGAGACCCCAGCCACCCGCGAGGAGGGAGAGCATCAGCAGGAGGACCCTGCCCTTCAGCCATGCGAGAAGGTCATCCATTCTGCTCAGCCCCAGAAGGTGGGTGGATCCAGTATTCGCGGACGCCGCGACTCGGGGCGGCGGGTCCCAGCTCCGGACGCAGGCGCCCTTCGCTACCCGCTACACCCCTCGCGTCAGCGGCTACCGGGAGCTGCACCTTCACGGCAGTTGCATGGCCTCGCGCACCTGGGCCATGGTGGCCTGGGCGGCGATGCGGGCCCGGTCGGCACCGTGCTGCAGGATCTCATCCAGGCGCGCCGGATGGGCCAGGTTGTCCTCGATCTTCACGCGCAGGGGTTCCACCCGGGCCGTGATGGCCTCGGCCAGCTTCTTCTTGCAGTCGAAGCAGCCGATGCCCGCCCGGGGGCATTCCAATTCCACCAATTGCACCGTCTCCGAGCTCGAAAAGAGCTTGTGGAAGGTGAAGACATTGCAGATCTCGGGGTTGCCCGGATCCGTGCGGCGCACCCGAGCCGGATCGGAGAGCATCTGGCGGGTGCACTTCTGGAGGATCTGCTCGGGCGTGTCCCGCAGATAGAGGCCGTTGTCGTAAGTCTTGGACATCTTCCTGCCATCGAGACCCGGCACGCGCACGGCCTTGGTGAGCACGGCCTGGGGCTCGGGGAAGATCTCCGTGTTGTAGAGGAAGTGGAAGCGCCGCCCGATCTCCCGGGTGAGTTCCAGGTGGAAGAGCTGGTCCTCGCCCACGGGGACCTTGTGGGCCTGGTAGATGAGGATGTCGGCAGCCTGGAGGATGGGGTAGCCCAGGAAGCCGTACGAACCCAGATCGGCCTCGCTGTTCTGGAGCTTCTCCTTGTATGTGGGCACCCGCTCCACCCAGCTCAGGGGCGTGATCATGCTGAAGAGCAGATGGAGTTCTGCGTGTTCCTTGACCTGGCTCTGGATGAAGAGGGTGGAGCGCCCGGGATCGAGACCGGCGGCCAGGAAGGTGGCCGTCACCTCATGAATGGCGGGGCGGATCTCCTCCACCTTGTCGAACTTGGAGGTGAGCGCATGCCAGTCCGCGATCATGTAGAAGGCTTCGTACTGATCCTGGAGCCGGACGAAATTCTCGATGGCCCCCACGAGATTGCCGAGGTGCAGGGAACCGCTGGGCTGGACGCCGGAAAGGACACGCTGCATGGCTTAGGCTCCGAGAATCAGGCGGGCGAGGGGCTCAAGGGCCCAGTAGAGGAAAAGACGCACGGGCGTCAGGAAAAGGCTGACGCCACCTGTGAGCATCAGCAGGAAAAGGATGGGCATGGTGTAGGGGTGGTAGCGGTAATAGTCGTAGCGGGGCAGCATCCGATCCGGGAGCATCCCCCGCAGGACCCCCGCCCCGTCCAGTGGCCCCAAGGGCAGGATATTGAAGGCCGCAAGCAGCACATTCATGGTTACCAGCGCCCCGCCGAGGCTCAGCACAAGCATCTGGCCTGCCGAAAGGTCCAGCTTTGAAAGAGCCTCAGGCCCTCGAAAGGCATGATTGAGCAAAGCCCACCGCACGTTCGGGTCATGAGAAACGAAGCGCACAGAGATGCACATGATCGCCAGGATGAGGAAACTGAGCAGCACATTGGAAACCGGACCAGCCAAAGAGACGAGTGCACCGCTCGTTTTCATGCGGAAGCGGCGAGTGAACCGACTGGGGTCGAAGGGGACAGGCTTGGCCCATCCGATGAAAAAGCCCCCCAGCAGGAGTCCTGCGAGAGGGAATACCACGGTGCCGAGAACGTCCACATGGGCGAGCGGATTCAGCGTCATCCGCCCCATGTGCGCCGCAGTGTCATCGCCCAGCAAATAGGCGGAGGTGGCGTGGGATGCCTCATGAACGCTGAGGCTGAAGAGCAGCGCCACATAGCTGACCAGGACGGTTGTGATGGAAAGGTTCTCAAACAAAGCGGCTCCAAAGGAATATCCAGGATAACCGAGGGCCCCGGCCCTGCCCCAGGGCCCTATAGTGGAGGGGATTTCCCCTTTCGAATCCTTCCCTGGAGCCTCCCATGGCCTGCCGACGGATCGCCTCCCCCCACCTCCTCCTGGCCCTCCTCCTGGCCGTGCCCGGAGCGGCCGGCCCCGCCCCGGAGGCCCCTCCCCCCAAGCCGGCCTGGGCGGCGGCCTTCAAGCCCTTCGACGATTCGCCGAAGTCCATCGCCTACCTCGTCGCCCAGAAGGCGTTCTCCCCGGGGACCTGCCTCGTCCTGGGCCTCCGCCCCAGGGATGACCGGCCCACGGCGGGCCGGCCCTTCTTCGGCCCGCCCCCGGGGCCCGGGGACTGGGTCGTGGAGGACGACACGGGGGCCATCGCCGTGAAGGGTCTTCCTCCCCCGGAACCCGGCCAGCGGGTGGTCCTCGCCGCGCGGTTCGCCCCGGGCGAGCCCGGACCCTGCCTGCAGGGGATCCAGCTGGCGGCGGCGGGGCGGCGGGACGGGACGGACGTGCTTTCCGTGGGGGCCTTCATGCACTTCCCCCTCTCCTCCACGAAGAGCACCAGCAGCTACCCGGAATTCTCCGGAGATATCGCCGCCGTGGAGTCCTTCGGCTTCCTCCACGGCGTGATCCTCCGCGGCGTCCACCCCGGCACCGTGACGGTCCGGGTCTTCGAGGAGTGGTGGAACCGCCCCGTCCCGGAACTCTCCGAGACCTTCACCGTCCGGGTCACGGCCCCCGCCCCCAGGAGCTGGATGAAGGAGCTGGCCGGGGCGGAGGGCATCGGCTTCACGGGCTATCCCCACCCCCTGGGCTGGCAGGGCTCCCACCCCGAGTCCTACCCGGCCCCCTTCCTCGTCGTGGGGAGGCGGCCCCCCGGAGACAAGCCCCCGGCCGATCTGCCCCTGCTGGGGGCGCGGCGAGGCGAGACCGACTGGGTCGTCGCCGATGACACGGGGGCCCTCTGGGTCACGGGCCTCCCCGCCCCCGCCCCCGGCACGCCCGTCGTCCTCTCGGGGCGACTCTCAGTGGTGGGAGGCCAGGTGGCCCTCCAGGGGGTCCGCTTCCTCGTCGCCGGTCAGCGGAAGGCTCAGACCCGCCTGCGCCCGGGTGACTTCGTCTACTTCCCCCTCGCCGGGACCAAGGGCCCTTCCTGTCCCGTGGAGGTGGAGGGCAACGCGGCGGAGATCGTCTTCAACGACGGGAAGGACACGCTCATCCTCCGGGCCGTCCAGGCGGGCTCGGCGAGGGTCAAGGTCTTCGCCGTGGGCTTCGACGACGAACTCGTGCCCACGGGTGAGCACCTCCTTGTCGTGGAGTGAATCCAGGCTGGATTCCCTGCAACTGGGATGGGCCTAGATGACGATGGTCTCCTTGACCAGATCGCCCTCCCGGAACCTGGACCAGCGCAGGGGCGTGCAGTCGATAGTCTGGTACTTCCCCGTGAGGACCAGTTCGGCCAGGCAGATCCCCACGGCGGGGCTCTCCATGGCGCCGTGGCCGCTGTAGCCCACCTGGAGCAGCAGACCCGGATGCTCGTCGTGCCAGCCCACGATGGCGTTGTGGTCGGCGGAGCAGGTGTCGTAGAGACTGGCCCAGCCGCTCTTGAGCTTGCAGGTGGCCACACTGGGCATGCGCTCCTGCATGGGCAGATTGATCTCGTCTACGTAATACTGGGGCTCGAAGGTGGTGTCGAGACTGTCCGGCGCGTCGTGCTGGGCCTTGCCGATCATCAGGTTCCCGGCCTCGCACTTGAAGTAGATGCCCTGGTCGATGATGGTCAGCGGAATGTCCTGCCAGCGGGGGTCCGCGTCCGGGAAGTCGGTGATGAACATCATGCGCTTCTGGCTGATGATGGGCATGAGATCCGAATCCGGCAGGTTGGACGCCCGCAGCAGATTGTTGGTCCAGGGCCCCGTGCACAGGGCCACGATGCCCGCCTCAATGTCCTCCTCGGCGCCGCTGGCAGGGCGCAGCTTCAGCCCCGTGGCCCGCCCCGCGGCGTCGAAGGCGACGGAGAGCACTTCCGTGTTCAGCTGGAGCCGGGGTTTCGCCTCGAAGTCGAAGGCCCGCTCGAAGTAGGCCACCGCCGCCTGGCTGGGGTCGAAGGCTCCGCAGTCGCGACCGAAGACGCCGCCCACGATGGGTTCGAATTCCAGGAACTCGCGGACCTCCGGGTCGATGTGATCCACGCCGCAGCGCAGGCCGGGGATCCGGGCCTCGATCTGCTCGGGTGTCCAGAGCTCGAAATCCACGCCGTTGACCCGCCAGATCTCGGCGGCCTGGGGGATCTTCGCCCAGCTTTTCGCGTAGTAGGTGAAGAGGTAGCCGCTGGGGTGGAAGCCGCATCCCACGCCCATCTCGGCCTGGAAGTTCTTCAGCACCTCGATGCCCTTGGTGCAGAGCTGCTGGTTGATGGGCGTGGTCCAGAGATTGCGGAAGCCCCCGGCGCTGAAGGCCGTGGGGCCCGTGGCCACGGCGTCGCCCCTGTCCACCACCAGGATGGAGCCCCGGAAGCCCTGTTTCAGCAGGTTGTAGACCAGGGAGCCTCCGGAGATGCCCGCCCCCACCACCACCAGATCGAATGTCCGCACGAGACCTCCAGGACCACCAGTCTGCCTCAAAGGGGCCGGACCCGGGCACCAGGGGAGGCATTCCATGATATTCCCAGGCCTATCGGCTAACCTGGGGCATCCAAACCCCTTGGAGGTCCCATGTACCTGAAGCTCAATCACCCCCAAGTGGCGTCCACGGGGAAGACGGTCATCGGTTTCAACTGGATCGGCGGCAAGGAACTGGAGGGCGATCTGCCCTCCTTCGATTCCAAGTCGGCGGTGGACAGTCGGGACACGGTGGGGATCTTCCCCGAATGCGGGGAGCGCGATATCGAGAAGGCGGCCAAGGCCGCCCGGGAGGCCTTCTGCACCTGGAAGGAGGTCCCGGCCCCCGTGCGCGGGGAGATCGTGGCCCGCATCGGCGAGGCCCTTCAGGCCAACAAGGAGAAGCTGGCCAAGGTCATCACCCGGGAGATCGGCAAGACCCTCCGGGAGGCCAGGGGCGAAGTGCAGGAGGCCATCGACACCTGCCACTTCTTCCAGAGCGAAGGCCGGCGCCTCTATGGCCAGACTGTGCCCTCGGAGCTGCCCAACAAGGAGATCACCACCTACCGGCGCCCCGTGGGCGTCTGCGGCATCCTGGCGGCCAACAATTTCCCCCTGGCCGTGCCCAGCTGGAAGATCATTCCGGCCATCCTCTGCGGCAACACGGTGGTCTGGAAGCCCAGCGACGACGCCCCCACCATCGCCTACCTCTTCGCCCGCTGCATGATGGACGCCGGACTGCCTCCCGGCGTCGTGAACATCGTCAACGGCAAGGGCCGTTCGGGCTGCGGGAAGTTCTTCCTCGCGGGCATCGACAAGGGTTACTACGACAAGTTCAGCTTCACGGGTTCCACCGCCGTGGGCCGGATGATCGGCGAGATGTGCGGGCGGAACCTGATCATCCCGAGCCTGGAACTGGGGGGGAAGAACCCCATGGTCGTCATGCCCGACGCCAATCTGGAGAACGCCGTCCACGGCGCCCTCTTCGGGGCCTTCGCCACCGCGGGCCAGCGCTGCACCTCCACGGCCAATATCATCCTCCACAAAGACATCGCCGCGGCCTTCAAGGAGCGCTTCCTCCAGGCCGTCCACAACCTGCCCATCGGCAACCCCGTCAGCCATCCCGAGGTGCTCTACGGCCCCATGATCAACGCCCGCTTCGCTGCGGCCTTCGAGGAACACTGGGAGATGGGCCGGAAGGACGGCGCCACCCTCCTCACCGGCGGCGAACGCTGGACGGACGCCAACCGGGACGCCCGGGTCCACGGCGAGATCAACCGGGGGATCTTCATGCAGCCCTGCGTGTGGGACGGCGTCACCCGGGAGATGGGCCTCTTCCAGACCGAAGTGTTCGGGCCCACGGTCAATCTCAGCACCGTGGAGAGCTTCGAGGAGGCCATGGAGTACGCCAACGGCACGCCCTACGGCCTGTCGAGCGCCATCTACACCGAGAACCGCGCCTGGGTGGACCGCTTCAAGCGCCAGATCACCGCCGGCATGGCCTCCATCAACAATTCCACCGTGGGCGCCGAGGCCCACTCGCCCTTCGGCGGCAATGGCTGGAGCGGCAACGGCACCCGGGAGAGCGGCATCTGGGTGCTGGACTGGTACACGAGGTGGCAGGCCGTCAACGACGACGCCAGCGGCAGGCTCCAGCTCGCCCAGATCGAGACCGACTACGGCAAGAAGGCCGAATACAGCGTCACGGCCTGGGACAGCATCTGACAAGAAACAGCCAGGCCTGTCCCTCCCATCCCTGTTCTTCAGGCCTTTCCTCCCGTGCCAGACCGCGACCTTCCGCGCAAGCCGAGAGTGAGCCCTGCTTCATCCGGATCCCCGAAGAGTCCGTTTTCTCCGTGTGCTCCCTGGTTCTTTTCTTGTTCCAGGAGAACCCGTCTTAAAGCGCGATTCGCTCAGTGCGTGTAGGCATCCCACAGCGCCGCGGCCTCGGCCTGCCACTCGGCGGGCGGGAGCTGCGCTTCCGTTGCCGGCTGTGTCTTGAAGCGGCGGTGCATCCAGAACCAGCGGGCGGGATCATGGCGCCCTTCGGCCTCGATGGATCGGGTCATCAGCTGGGTGGCGATCCAGGTGTCGCGTTCCACGTTCCCGCTGGCGGCCACCCGCAGGGGCGGATGGATCACCACCGTGAGGGTGCCATCGGGATGGATGCGGTTGAAGATGGGCACGATGGGCAGGGCATACTTCACCGCCAGCAGGCCCGCGGTGGGATGGGTGGAGGCCCAGCGGCCGTGGAAGCGGGTGAAGACGCCATTGGCAAGGGCATCCTGGTCCAGGAGGAAGCCCACGGCCCTGCCCTTGCGCAGCACGCGGAGGGTCTCGCGCATGGCCCCGTCCTTGGGGATGACCGTGTTGCCGAAGCGGCCCCGGAGACCGCTGAGATAGGGCTCCAGGAGGGGATTGTCCAGTTCCCGGCCGATGACAGCCAGGGTGCGGCCCTCCAGGCTGAGGCTTAGAGCCATCAGTTCCCAGTTCCCGAAATGTCCCGTGAGGCCGATGAAGCCCTTGCCCTCGGCGATGGCTGCATCGAAGTGCTCCAGGCCTTCGAAGCGCACCAGGCTCCGGATCCGCTGGGGGGACATGCGCAGCATCCGCACGGTGGCAAACAGGAGCGAACCGAAGTGGGCGAAGCAGGCCCGGGCCACCCGGCGGATTCCGGCCTCGTCCAGGCCCAGATCGGAGGCCCGCAGATTCTCCCGCACCACGCGCCGGTGCCGGGCGTCCAGGAGATGGTAGATGCGACCCACGCCAGCGCCCACGGCCAGGGCCACCCGCCATGGCAGCAGGCGGATGAGTCCCGCGGCGGCGCGAAAGGCCGCGTATTCGAGGTAATGGCGGAGGGTGGGTTCGGGAGTCTTGGACACAGGGGGAATTCCGCACACGAAAGGCACGCGGATGCCAAGTATGGCATGCAGACAGTGTGTCCGGGCCCTGCCCGGACACACTGTAGGGACCTCGCTTCGTCAGGGAGCAGGCGGTCCCCCCTTCGTGTGGGAGGGCGTACCATGAGGGCTGCCCCCCGGGAGATGCCCATGCGCGTTGCTGCAGTTCTGCTCGGCCTGCCCCTGCTGGCGGCGCCCCCCGCCTTCACGGAGCGCCAGGCCCTCCGGGCCCAGTGGCAGCGCCAGCCGCCCATATTGAGTGAGACCGAAAAGGCTCAGCTTTCCCCTGGCGATAGGGCTCGGCTCGAACTCACGCTCCGGCGCATCGGCGCCCCCGGCGTGCCTGGCCTCCTGCCCCCGGAACTGGACAAGCCCACGCTGGAGATCTGGGAAGCCAGGGCCGCCAGCGCCAAGACAGCCCAGGCGCGCTTCACGGCCCTCTTCTTCCTGAACCGACTGAAGAGTCCCAAGGCGCTGAGTTCACTGGAAGGCCTGGGTCCAGAGGACGCCCAGACCTGGCCGAAACACCTGCACCTGGAAGCCTCCATCGCCACGGCACGCATGAACGGATGCGAGGTGAGTCCCGCCCTTCAGGGCTTTCTCGACGGGCTCCAGAAGGCCGGGAAGATCGACCCCGTGCGGGCACAGGCCGCGAGGCTGAGGCTCGTCATGGGGGGGAAGGAGAAGGAGCTTCTGCCTCCCGTCAAGGCCACGGCGGGAAGCGTGCTGGCGCTCATGGATGCGTGGAACAGGGGTTCATGGGCGCACCGAACATCCTTCTACTCCGTGTTGTCAAATCACGGGGTATCTGTTGGAAATCAGTTCGAGCTTTTCCCGGCGTTAGGCTTGTCGGAAACGGCTGCAAGCACCCATCTGGGCTCGATTATTCGCAGTTCCTTAAGGCCAAGATTGCTTGATGGGATCCCAGAGGAACACCTCGATCCAGAAATTGCAGACATTCTTCGTTCCAACCTATGGCCTGCAGCCAAGTGGTCTGTGGCTCCACCGGAGCTAATGGCAGCGGCAAGTGCCATCGGGAAAATTCCAGGTGAAAAAACCATAAAATTAGCGCAGGAAATTATCAAAAAGACCCCAGACCATTTGCGAGCTTCGATGCTTCCCGGTCTTCGACGAATTGGACCTGTCCAAGCGGATGTGCTTCAGCACTCCCTTCTCGTCTCTTCCGATCCCATCGCCCGCGCTGCGGCTATCGACGACATGACCGAAGCCCCCGGAGATCTGGACGCTCTCATCACCCGCTTATGGAAGACAGAGGAATACGACAGTGTGCAGGTGCTGCTCCCGTCCCTGGAGAAGTGGAAGCTCCCGGAGGCGCGGCGCAGGGCCATCCTCCAGCGTTTCTTTGACCATCCCTGCTGGACGGCTCGCCTGGACGCCTGGCGCGAGTTATCGAAGCTGGACCCCAGGGCCCCCTGGCCCAAGGCGCCCAGGCCCAGTGCCACGGACGAGGCGATCCTGAGGGAAGCCGAAGTCCTCGTCGCGGCAGGCAAACCCGTGCGCATGCGCCTCCACTTCGCGGGCAGGCGCCAGGTGACCCTGAGGCTTGATCCCCTCAACGCCCCCATGAACGTGGCAAACCTGGTGCTCCTGGCCCGGAAGGGCTTCTTCAACGGCCGCCTGGTGCCTCGCGTGGTGCCGGACTTCGTGGTGCAGATGGGCAGTCCCTGCGACACCATGGACGGCGGACCGGGCTACACCGTGCGCTGCGAGAACAGCCTGGACTGGTACGGCCCCGGCAGCGTGGGCATGGCGCTCAGTGGCAAGGACACCGGCGGCAGCCAGTTCTTCATCACCACCAACGCCGCGCCCCACCTCACGGGGAAGTACACCCGTGTCGGGGAGGTGGAAGACCTGGATGGCGCCCTGAAGCTCCTGGACGACCTGGAGCTGGGGGCCAGGCTGGAGCGTGTGGAGGTCCTGGGGTTGAAAAGATGAAGTCCACGGATGCACACGGATGAAAGGAATCGGGACTTACCCTGAAGACCCAGGATGGATATGCCCAACCCAATGACAACCATGCAGGAGAAAACGTGTTGGCTCCGCTGAAGGCCCTCAGGTTCATCAAGTCTCTGGCGGCCAGCGCCCTGCTGTTCGCGGCCCTCCTGCTGCCCATGGCCTGCGGAGGAAGCGATTCTCCGCCCCCACCCCCACCCCTGGAGATCGATCAGGCCCTGCGGGCCACGGCGGGCGTCTCCAATGTCGTGGAGGTGGCCAGCACCGTGCCTGGCACGCGCTTCTTCCGCTTCCAGCTCTCCCAGCCCGTGGACCACAATGCCCTGGGCGGGCCCGTCTTCCAGCAGTTCATCACACTCCTCTACCGCTCCTCAACGGCCCCCGTGGTGCTCGCCACCACGGGTTACAGCATTTCCCAGAGCCCCTCCCAGGGTGAACCCACACGGATCCTCGCCGCCAACCAGATCACCATGGAGCACCGCTTCTTCAACACCTCCACTCCCTCGCCTGCGGACTGGACCAAGCTCAGCATCCGGCAATCCGCCGACGATGAGCACCGGGTCGTGACGACCCTCAAATCGCTGTTCAGCGGCAAGTGGCTCAACACGGGGGGCAGCAAGGGCGGGATGACGGCCCTCTTCCACCGGCACTTCTACCCCAATGACGTGGACGCCACCCTGGCCTACGTGGCCCCCATCAGCCTGGCGGAAGGCGATACCCGCTACCCCCCCTTCATCGATTCCAGGAGCAATGACGCCACCCGCCTGGCGATTGAAGCCTGGCAGCAGGCCATCCTCACCCAGCGCGCCGAGGTGCGGGCCCTGCTCCAGGCGGACGCTATGGCCCAGGGCGAAACCCTGGCCTTCCTTGGCGCGGACAGGACACTGGAATTCGCTGTGCTGGAATCTCCCTTCATCCTCTGGCAGTACGGCAACGCGGCCCTCGCCGCCCAGGTCCCTCCCCCGGGCGCCACTGCTCAGGAACTCTATGACTACCTGGACTGGGTCAACAATGGCGTGGTGTCCACCTGGTGTGACAGCACCCTGAACTACTACCAGGCCTACTACCAGCAGAGCGCCACCCAGCTGGGCTACCCCGCCAACAAGGAGAGCCATCTCACGGGGCTCCTCTACCCCGGCCAGGACGTGCCCGCCATCTATCCGCCCCTAGGCGCCTCCAAGACCTACGATGGGGCCGCAGCCATGCAGGACATCCAGGCCTGGATGAACGCGTCGGCCACACGAGTGATCCTCATCTATGGCGAGAACGATCCCTGGACCGCAGGCGCCCTTGCCGTGCCCCCTGAGGCCCTGGCTAGGAGCGTCCGGAAGTACATCGCCCCCTTGGGCAACCACGGCTCCAAGCTCGCCACGCTCACGGGCCCTGACGCCACCGAGGCCTATGCCTTGCTGGCCCAATGGCTGGGAGCCCCCGTCGCACCCGCGGCTGCCACCGTCCAGCCGACGAAGGCCCTGGAGGAGGATCTGATGGATACCTTCGTCCTGCGAAGGCCGCTGCGCTGAGGGATGGGCCTCCGCGCCCCCGAGCCCTGGCGACAACAACGACCCACCCTTTGGAGATCCCATGCGCCTGCCCTTTGAACCCCGAATCCGATTCTTCTGCTACCTTTGGCTTGGCCTCTCCAGTGGATTGTGGGCGGAAAACGATCTGGAGAAGGCCACCCGGCTGATCAAGGCAAAGGCGCTCCCTGAGGCGCAAATGGTGCTGGAGCGGAGCGTGCAAGCGGACCCGCGGAATGTGGAGGCTCTGGTGCTGATGGTGGATCTTCAGCTCGCCACCAAGAACCCGCTCAAGGCCGTGGAATATGCCGACAAGACCATCGGGCTCGAGCCTGCCAAGGCGCGCTATTACCTGCTTCGGGGCAGGGCCCTCAACATGCGATTGAACCAGGTGAATGTGCTGAGGAAGGTGTCCGTGGCCGGCGAGATGCGAGGGGCCTTCGAAAAGGCCGTGCAGGTGGAGCCTCGGAGCCGGGAGGCCCGCTATGCGCTTTTCGACTTCTACTTCAAGGCCCCGGGCATCGCCGGGGGTGGCCTGACCAAGGCCATGACCTTTGCGGAACAGACGCAGTCCCAGGATGCCGTTGTGGGCCATTACCTGAAGGCCATGGTCTTGCAGAAACAGAAGAACCCCGGCGCAGCCCAGGCCGAATGCCGCTTGGCCCAGTCCGCCGACCCCAGCTACGCCCCCGTCTACAACATGCTGGGCTACGTGGAACTGGAGATGAAGCAGGTGGACCTGGCACTGGAACACTTCCGCAAGCAGGTGGAACTGGATCCGAAGAATGCCAACTGCTTTGACAGCCTCGGGGACGGCTGGGTGGCCAAGGGCCGTCTGGATGAAGCCATCAAGGCCTACCGCACGGCCCTCTCCCTGAACCCGATGCTCTTTGAATCCATGCGCAGCCTGGGCAAGGCCCTGGAACAGACGGGCCGACGGGACGAAGCCATCCAGCACTACCGCCATTGCGCCCAGCTAGGGATCCAGCAAGGGATAGCCCCTGCCGTGACCGAAAGCAAGGCGCGGTTGAAAGCCCTCGGAGTCACCGACTAGATCATGAATCCGAATGCATCCCTGGAGTTTTCCTTCATGACCGATCTTCCAGCCTCCCCCTGGATTCCCCCCGCCACGCCGGATCTGGCGCGGCTGGCCTGGGAGGCGGCGGACGCCGCGGGGATAGCGTCCCTGCGGGAATGGCCCGTGGCGCAGAAGGGGGGCATCGCCTTCGGGGGGCTGCCGACCTTCCTCTGCTGGCGGGTCTTTCAGGGCACTCACCACTTGGTCCTGCTCCAGCCCCGGGAGCTCGGCGCCCTGGTGCCCGGAGCGCGTCTGGAGCTTCTGCCCGAAGGCTGGCTGGAAAAGCTCGATCTGGAGGCCCTGGCCCGGCCCCTGGCCCTTCATCCGGATTTCCCCGGGGGGGCGTCCATCCATGTGGTGCACCTTCCGGAACGGGGACAGATGGAGGTCCGCAGCTTCGGCGAGTCCGCCCCAGGAATCGTGGTGGCCATCCTGGAACGCCTCACGGGAATTTCGGAATGGGCACTCTGAGACCTCCGCCCTTCCGTAGAATGGAAGGATGCACGCTCACGATCATTCCCCCGACCATGCCTGCTGCGGCCCGCGCAAAACCGGCCCCCTGGCCTGCCCCCGCTGCGGGTCTTCGGGAAAACCCGTGCCCAGAGACACCGTGGCGCGCTTCGTCAGCCCGGAAGCCCTCCAGGCCCTGGGCGAAGGGGATCCCTGCTTCTGCCCCCACCCCGCCTGCCCTGTGGCCTACTACGCCCCCGGAGGCGAGCCCATCACCAAGGACCGGCTTTCGGTGCGCCTGGGCCTCAAGGAGACCGAAGGCCCCCGGCCCATCTGCTACTGCTTCAACCACACCCGGGAGAGCCTGGAGGCGGAATGGGCGGAAAAGCATTCGGTGTCGGCCGTCATGGACGTGATGGCGGCGGCTCGATCGGGCCAGTGCCGCTGTGCGGAGCTCAATCCCCAGGGGGTCTGCTGCCTGCCGGACCTGCGCCATACGGTGCTCTCCCTCCAGGAAATCCCGCCGATGCCGGATCCCGAGCCCTCGGATGCCTGTGCCAGCTGTGCGGATCCCTCCGGGTGTGCCTCCTGCGGCTGAGGCAGCCATGAAGACACTGGCCCGGCCCCGGGGCGAGCGAATGCAGGATGCCGCCCGGCATACCTGGATCGTCCTGCTGGAAACCATCGGCGGGTTCCGGCGCAACGATGACCTGCGCCAGGCCTCGTCGCTGGCCTTCGCGGCCATGCTGGCCCTCATCCCGGCCATGCTGCTGCTGACCTATCTGCTGGGCATGGGAATCGGCTCGAACAGGGTCGCCATGCAGAAGGTGGCGGAATTCCTGGGCGATATCCTTCCGCAGTTCGGGGACGTCATCCTGCGGGAGGTCGTGCACATCACCCAGCACACGCGGAGCGCCGGACTGCTCAACCTCCTGGCCCTGTTCTGGGCCGTGACGCCGCTGGTGGCCAACACCCGGGCCATCCTCAACGCCATCTTCCGGGTGACTCCCCGCCACTCCTACTGGACCACCAAGGCCCTGGATTTCTTCATGGCCATGATCTTCATCACCGGCGTCACGGCGGTGGCGGGCATGGGCGTCTTCTTCCGCTACCTGAAGCTCCTGGCCATCGACCTGACGCCCCCCCCGGGCCTCCGGTTCACCGTGCCCTTCACTCTGACGGTGTTGCTGCTCCTCTTGATGTACGGGGTCTTCGCCCCCCGGACCAAGGTCCGCAATCTTCTCGCGGGGGCCCTCACCACCACGCTCCTCTGGTTCCTGCTGCGCCCGGCCTTCGGCCTCTTCCTCACCTACAACCCCGGGTACGGCGTGGCCTTCGGATCCTTCAAGTCCCTCTTCGTCATCGTCATCTGGATCTACTATTCCCAGGCGGTCTTCCTCTTTGGCGCCGAGGTGGTGGCGGCCCTCCACCGCCAGGAGACCCTGCTCATCCGGCGCCTGATGGAGGGCCGACGGGTGCCCACCCTGGGGCGCAGGCACCTCCTGGCCCAGGTTGGGACCGGAGCCGTGTTCTTCCGTGAAGGCGAAAGGGGCACCGAGATGTACCACCTGCTGAAGGGGTCCGCGAGCATCCGCAAGGGCGACCGGGAACTGGCGGTGATCGGCCCCGGCGCCTTCTTTGGCGAGATGTCCTTCCTCCTGGACACGGCCCGCACCGCCACGGCGGTGGCCCTGGAGGACTGCGAATGCCTCGTCATCCACGGGGAGAACCTCGACACGCTCATGCGCGAATTCCCCGACCTGCTGCGCGGCATGCTCACCGAGATGGCCCGTCGCCTGAAGGCCACCAGCGCGATCGGCGGTTCCTGATGACCACCAGTCCCCTTCACCCCGGGCAGTCCACGCCCCGGATGCTCGTCTCCCGGGCGCAGAACCGCTACAAGGACATCGACGGGCCCAAGACCTCCGGCGGGCGCTTCTACACCACCCAGGCCCACTGGCTGACACCCCCGGTGCTGGCGTTCCTCGAGCGCGCCCTCCAGGAGGCGCCGGGCTTTCTCGATCCCTTCGCCGGGGCCGGACATCTGCTGGAAGTCTGCTCGACCCGCTTCCAGCGCCCCGTGGCGGGCCTCGACCTCCACGCCGAGCGCTGGCCCACCCGCGATTCCCTGCGCCACATCCCCGCCACGGACGCCATCATCGTCACCAATCCCCCCTACCTCGCCAAGCACAGCGCCAGCCGCAAGGGGGTAGCCGGAACCGTGGCCCCCTACTACCTGGAGACCGGACTGGACGACCTCTACCAGATCGCCCTCCGGCGCTGCCTGGAAGCCGCCCGCTTCACGCTGGCGATCATCCCCGAGACCTTCCTCGGCAGCGCCTTCGACAAGGGGGCCCTGGTCCTCGTCTCCGTGCTGGAACAAAACCCCTTCGAGGATACGGAGAATCCCGTCTGCGTGGCCTGCTTCGACACCTCCAGGGTGGACGGGGCGGTGGCCGCCAGGCTCTTCGTGGAAGACCGGTACTGCGGTACCTATGGCGACATCTTCGGACTCCGACAAACATCGCGGCGGGATGACCGGGTGGTGTTCAACGATCCCGCCGGGGCGATCGCCTTCCGGGCCGTGGACAGCAAGGAGCCCGATGCCCCCATCGCCTTCCTCCCCGCCGAACACTTCGCCTACCAGCGGGCGAAGATCAAGATCTCCAGCCGCCTGCTCACCTATCTCAGCGTGCGGAACCTGCCCGCCTCCCGCCGCCTGGAACTGATCGACGTCGCCAACGGGCGCCTAGCCAAGCTTCGGGAAGCCAGCCACGACCTCATCCTTTCGCCCTTCAAGGGCAATACCAAGGCGGGCACCCGGAGGCGGCGCCTGGACTATGGCCTGGCCCGCGCCCTGCTCCTGGAATCCCTGAAGGAAATGAGCCTGGAAGCCTGAGCCATCTGCGAACTCTCGCTTGCCGGATATCGCGGTCAAAAACGAGGCACCACAGAGAACACGAAGAGAAGCGAGAACGGATTGGGATTTTCCTCTGCGTCCTCTGTGCTTCTCTCTGTGCCCTCTGTGGTTCTGTTTTTCGCAGGCGCGATTTTCCCCGCGACCCCGGGCTCACTGATCCGCGATGTGCCGCACCAGTTCCACCAGCCGGGCGGCGTAGGCGATCTCGTTGTCGTGCCAGCCGAAGACCTTGAGGAAACGGCCGCCGAGCACCTTGGTGAGTTCCAGGTCCATGACCACGCTCTCTTCCCGGCCCGTGAAATCGCAGCTCACCAGCGGCGCCTCGGCGATGCCGAGGATGCCCTTCAAGTCCCCTGCAGCGGCCTCGCGATAGGTACGGTTCACGTCCTCCAGGGTGATCTCGCCCTTCACGGTGGTGGTGAGATCCACCAGGTTCACGCTGAGGGTCGGCACCCGCAGGGCCCAGCCATCGAAGTCCGAGCGCAGCCAGGGCAGCACCCTGCGGAGGGCCCGGAAGGCACTGCTGGTGGTGGGATGGATGCCGATCATGGCGGCCCGGGCCCGGCGCAGATCGGCATGGGGCGCGTCCACCAGCCGCTGATCGTTGGTGGCCACGTGCACCGTGCTCATGGTGCTGGCCTGGATGCCAAAATGCTTCTCCAGCACTGCCAGCATGGGGGCCGTGGCGTGGGCGGTGCAGCTGGCGTTGGAGATGACGCGATGGCGCACCAGGTCCAGTTCCGCACCATTGACGGGAAAGATCACCGTGAAATCCGGATCGGGGCTGGGGGCGCTGAGGATGACATGGGTGACGCCCCCCCGCAGATGCCGGGCGGCGTCCGCGCGCCTGGTGAAGCGCCCCGAGGATTCCACCACCAGGCGAACCTGGGCAGATTCCCAGGGGATCTGCGCGGGATCCTGGGCGTGGAAGAGCGGAATGCGCTGACCCTCGATGATCAGGAAATCCTGGTCTCCCGAGCGTTCCCCTGCCACCTCCAGGTGGTCGTGGCTGTGCACCGAATCGTAGCGGAGCAGATGGACCAGGGTGGCCAGCGCGGCGGGATCGTTGATGGCCCGCAGGAGCCCCGGCGCCTTCAGTGCGAGACTCCGTGCCGCCAGCCGGCCGATGCGCCCCAGTCCGTTGATGCCGATCATGGGGCCCCCAGCAGCAGGAGGGCGAGATCCCTCAAGCGGGCCGCGTAGGCCCACTCGTTGTCGTACCACCCGTGGACCTTGACCATGGTGCCGTCCATCACCTTGGTGAGGAAGGGATCGAAGAGGCAGCTGGCCTCTCGGCCCACCAGATCCGTGCTGACCAATTCCTCCTCCAGCACCTCCAGATAGCCCTTCAGAGGACCCGCAGCGGCGCGCTGGAAGGCGCCGTTCACCTCGGCTACCGTCACTGGCCTTCTCAGCAGCGCCGTGAGATCCGTGAGGCTCACATCCGGCGTGGGCACCCGCACGGCGAGGCCATCCAGGCGGCCTTGCAGATGCGGCAGCAGGAGGCCGACGGCCCGGGCTGCCCCCGTGGCGGCGGGGATCATGCTCATGCTGGCGGCCCGGGCCCGGCGCAGATCCTCGTGGGGGAGATCGAGGATGTTCTGATCGTTGGTGTAGCTGTGCACCTCGGTCATGAGGCCGTATTCCAGGCCGAAGGCCTCGTCGAGCACCTGGACCAGGATCGCCAGCGCGTTCGCGGTGCAGCTCGAGGCCGACAGGATCTTGTCCCTGTCTCTGTCCAGGGTGTGCTCGTTGACCCCCAGCACCAGTGTGCGGTCCGCGTCTTCCACCGGCGCGCTCACGAGCACGCGTTCGACGCCATCGCGAAGATGGGCCGAGGCCCCCGCACGGTCCGTGAAGCGGCCCGTGCATTCCAACACCAGCCTGGCCCCCAGGGAGCCGAAGGGAAGATCGGCCGGGTCCGCTTCGCCCAGTACCGGGACCCGGGCGTCGCCCAGAAGCAAGGCCTCCCCCTCGAAGTCGACTGGGAAATCCGCAGCCCCGTGCACCGAATCGTGCCTGATGAGATGGGCCAGGATCCTCGCCCCCGCGAGATCGTTCACGGCCACGATCTGGAGCCCCGGCACCTTCACCAGGTGGCGCAGGGCCATGCGACCGATGCGGCCGAGGCCGTTGATGGCGAGCTTCACGCAGGATCCTCCTGCCCTCTATCCTCGCATGGCCGAGGTGGGCCTCCCACGGGGCCGGGGTTATCCTGGAGCCCGATGCGCGACGCCATGAACCGCCCAGCCCCCCCCTCCCCGGATGCCCTGGGGACGAATCCCGTCTCGATGCCAGAGCGGGTGGCCCCCTGGGGAGGCCCGGCATGATTCGAGTCATCGCCTTCGACGCCGACGACACACTCTGGCACAACGAGAGCTGCTACCGGGACGCCGAGGCGGCCTTCCGCTGCATGCTTGCCGCCTATCATGACGAGGCCTGGGTCCAGGAGCGCCTCTTCGCCACGGAAACGCGCAACCTCGGCCACTTCGGTTACGGCATCAAGAGCTTCGTCCTCTCCATGATCGAGACGGCCATCGAACTCACCGATGGCCGGGTGACGGGGCCCGAGATCGGGGCCATCCTGGAACTGGGCAAGGAGATGCTGGCCCATCCCGTCGAGACCCTGCCCCATGTCGTTGAGACTCTGACAGCCCTCCAGGGGAGCTACCGCCTCATGGTCATCACCAAGGGCGATCTCCTGGACCAGGAGGCCAAGCTGGCCCGCTCGGGCCTGGACGCATTCTTCTCGAGAGTCGAGGTGGTGAGCGAGAAGGACGAGGCCGTCTACCGCACCCTCCTCGCCCGGCACCATATCGCCCCTGGGGAATTCCTCATGGTGGGCAATTCCGTGAAGTCCGACATCCTCCCCGTGGTGGCCCTGGGGGCCCTGGCCGTGCATGTGCCCTACGCGACCACCTGGGCCCACGAACAGGTGGAGGATGTGGATGCCACCCGGTTCACCACACTGGAGCACCTGGGGTTGCTCCCGGGATGGCTCTCGGCGCAGGACAGATGAGAGGGCCGATTTCGGATCAGCTCTGTGTTGTCCTTCCCCCCTTTCTCCTGTGCATTCCCGTTAAACGCCTTTTCAACAGGGATGCAGGAGCGAAGGAGATGGAACCGCGCTGAGGGGTGGATTCCGCATAGGCCTTGGGCCCCAATCCCGGGATCAAAAAAGACTTGCGGGAGACTGGTCTGCATTGCAGACTTAACCCATGTCCCAGACCACCCACCTTTCCCTTGATCTCCCGGTGCCCGAGCCCATGGCGGCACTGGCCCCTGATGCCGTGGCCCTGCTGGCCCGGCTCACCCGGAACTACGCCCGCCTTTCCCAAGGCCAGGCGGGATTATCCAGCCTGCTGGGCGGCGGCTTCCTGCTGCTGGTCGCCCTGGTGGAACTGGCCGGACACAACTGGCATTTCACCTGGATAGGAGCCATGTCCCCTCTGCCCCTCCCTGCGGCCATCGCCATGGCCCTGCTGCCCTTTCTTTGGTTGGGGGCGAGAAAGGGGCTGCACCACTGGACGACGGAACGCTTCGGTCTTGTGGAAGCCCTGGAGACTCCCAATCCCGCCCAGGCCCGCAAGGAGCGGATCCGGGCCATGGTGGGCCGTTTCGTTTTCCCGGGGCTCATGCTGCTTGGGCTGGTGATCATCCTGACTGAGCCCCTGTCGGCCCGCTTCGTCCGGGCAGGCCTCGTGATCGTGCTGGCCCTGGGGATGCACTTCACCTTCCCGCGCATGAAGGGCCGGATGGAGCGCCTTGTGGCCATCCTGCTCTTCATTGGTCCCGCCCTGCTGCTTTCAGGCATCCAGATGGCGACTGGCGACACCCTGCTGGCCTATCCTCTGGTCGGCACGGCGGCCATTTCCCTAGGCTTCAGGGAGCATTTCGACTTCCGGCGGGTGAAGCGAGAACTTGAAACAATGACGGGAATGGTGTGAAGGACCCCATCCGCACGCTCCTGGAACTGGACCGCATGGTCCACGAGCCCGCGCGTCTCGCCATCCTCACGGTGCTGGCCTCCGCGGGCTCCGTGGAGTTCAAGTTCATGGAGCAGGTGACGCGGCTCAGCAAGGGCAATCTCAACAGCCACGCCACAAAGCTGGAGACCGCAGGGTATCTGGAAGTGAAGAAGGCCTTCCGCGGCAAGGTGCCCGTGACCAGCTTCCGCATCACGCAGCAGGGAAAGAAAGCCTTGGAGAATTACTGGAAGCAGTTGATGGCGGCCAACACGAAGGGCTAGCCCCAAAAAGAAGTTCCTCGTTGAAGCCCAGCCGGGCCTGGCGAAGCCCTTTTCCGAAGGAGAAACCATGATCCAGGTCGAGGATCTCGGAAAACAATTTGGTGAGCGCTGGGCCCTGCATTCCCTGGGTTTTTCAGTGGCAAAGGGCACCTTCCTGGGTGTCCTGGGGCGCAACGGGGCGGGCAAGACGACCCTGGTACGCCTCCTCACGGGACAACTGTCCCCTGACGCAGGCTCGGCCAGGGTCGCAGGGCTGGAGGTGGCCAAGAGATCCCTGGAACTGCGACGGCGCATCGGCGTGATGCCCGAGGCGGGCGCCCTGATGGAAGGGCTCACGGGCCTGCAATACCTGGGCTTCGTGGGGCGCCTCCATGGACTTTCATCGGACGTGTTGGAGGTCCGAATCCGGGAACTGGGCGGGTTGCTGGATATGGATTTCGGCACGGCGCCCATTGCCGAATACAGTTTCGGCATGAAGAAGAAGACGGCCCTGGCGGCCTCGCTCCTGCACGGCCCCGAGATCCTCTTCCTGGACGAGCCCTTCGAGGGTCTGGATCCCGTGACTTCCGCCGCCCTGCAGGAACTGCTGATCGATCTCCATGCCCGGGGCACGACGATCCTGCTCACCAGCCATCAGTTGGGCCTGGCGGAACGCCTCTGCAATCACTTCCTGGTGGTGGACGAGGGGCGGATCCTGGCCCATGGTCCCGCGTCCGATCTGCTCAGGGGGAACGAGGATCTGGAAGGCCTCTTCCTGCGGTTGGTGGGACGCAAGGAATCCGGAAAGCTCACATGGATGTGAATCTGTGGCGAGCTGTGCTCTGGGCGGAATGGGAGCGACTGCGGAGCGGGAAGAAGACCCTCCGCATCATCCTGGCTCTCGCCCTGCTGCCAACAGCGGTCCTCTCGGTACATCTGGGCTGGAGCCTTGCCCATTCCCTGCCGCAAGTAGATGCACGGGAGACGATCTCGGTCATCTTGGCGGCTCTCTTCGCCATGGCGCTGCTGGCGGCCATTTGGGACGGCACACCCGCCCTGGATGCGCGGGCTTTGCGCCCATTCCAGGCTCGCCCCATCGCCCTCTTCGGGGCCGAGCTGACGCTCTCCCTGATGACACCGTTCAAGCTGGCCCAAGGTCTTCTTCTGTTCGTCTTCAGCCTGGGGGCAGGAGCGGCCCGGCCCTTGCTGCTGCTTTGGCTTCTGCCCCTTGCGCTCTGCCTGCTGGTATCGCTCATCTGCCTGGAGCGTCTCCTGGGCCGCCTGACCCGCCTGGCGACCCAGCATCTTCGGCTGGCCCTGATTTTCGTGGCGCTCGTGCCCCCGATGCGCTTCCTGGTCAATAAAATGGCCGCGGATGTACTGGGGAAGCCCCTGCTGAACGGAACCCTCGGCCTGAACCTGAAACACCTGCCCCAATGGCTGCCCGCCACCACCCACAGTCCAAGCTGGCCGCTGGTCATTCTGGATGTTTCCCTCGGGGTCATGGCCTTGCTGGGCCTGACCTTCCTCGCCCTACGCCGGGAACTGGGTTGTGAAGAACAGGCCAGCCGCACCCAGGCAGGCGGAATCTGGCGTTTCCAGCGACCCTGGGTCGGCGTGGCCCGCCTTCACTGGCAGAACCTCTGGGCCAGCAAGCAGGGCCGCTTCTTCCTCTTCGTGCCGCTCCTGATGCCACTGATCCAAGTGGACGCCCTGCTGGTCCGCCAGCGGCCCGCGCCGGCCTTTCTCATCGGCTGCGTTGGGTGGGTGATGCTGCCCCTGGGAAGCCTGGCCACCACGCTGTTCGGACTGGACAGGAAAGCCGCCCGGGTGTTCTGGACCTGGCCCCTGGAGGATCGGGATCTCCTGTTGGGGAAAGTGGTGGGCACCGCCGCCTACCAGATCGTGTTCATCCTCGTCTGCCTCGCCCTGCTGCCTCTGACCACGCCCATGCCGCTGCGCCTGCTCCCGGCAGTGTTCCTTTTCTGCATCGCCCTGGCCTGTTTCCAGCTGCGGGCCGGACTGCGCCTGAGCGTTGAACTGCCCCGTCCCCTGGACCCCAAGGGACTGAACCCCGGCGAATTCGATGACGCGCACTTGGCCAGGCTCGGGAACATACTCCTGCCCTGGCTTCTGTTGGTCCTAACGTGGATCGCAGGTGCCTTCCTGGGGGAGAAGATCCTGCTGGCCCTGATGCTCGGGGCCACGATCCTCGGAGGACTCCTCCTGCACCGGGCGCTGCCCCTTGCGGTATTGCGGTTGGATCGCCTGCGGGACCACCTCAGCGCAGGCCTGGAGGGTGGATGATGGATCAGGAGAACTCATGATCCTGGTGCGACGACACATCCCCGCGAAACAGCTCCGCCTCCTGGTCTGGGACCTGGACGGCACCCTGGTGGATTCCATGGAGGACATCGCCACCTCCGTGAATGCCGTCCGGAACCACCACGGGATGGCCCCACTGCCCCTGGGAACGGTGCGGAGCTATGTGGGCAGCGGCGCCCGGGAATTGATCCAGAAGGCTCTGGACGGGAGGGAGACGGCCCTGAGTGAGGCCCTGGCCTTCTTCGTGGCGCACTACCAGGAACATCTCCTGGACCAGACCCGGGCCTATCCGGGCATCCCGGAGTTGCTGGAGACCTTGCATTCGCAGGGGCTCACCATGGCCGTGCTCACCAACAAGCCCCTCGCCCATTCCGAGGCGATCCTCAAGGGGCTGCACCTGGACAGCCCCTTCCTGCGCATCTGCGGAGGGGACAGCTTCCCGACCCGGAAGCCCGATCCCGCGGGCATCCTCACCCTTCTCGCCGAGCTGGGAATCGCGCCCGGCGAAGCCCTGATGATCGGGGATTCGGACAACGACACGCTCACGGCCCATCGCGCGGGAATGTGGAGCCTGGGCGTCACGTACGGGTACGCCCCCGAGTCTTTCGCGGCCGCGGAACCCGATGTGCGGGTCGACGAGGTCTGCGAGATCGGGCAGCTTCTGGGCTGAAACCAAAGGACCGGCCCAGGGCCGGTCCTTTGAATACAGGATGAAGGTGAAGGCCTACTTCGCCATGACCCTGACCATCTCCAGCACCTTGCAGGAGTAGCCCCACTCGTTGTCATACCAGGACACCACCTTGACGAAGGTGGGATCCAGGGCCATGCCCGCCTCGGCATCGAAGACGGAGGTGCAGCTCTCGCCGCGGAAATCCGTGGAGACGACCTTCTGGGTGGTGTAGCCCAGCACGCCCTTCATGGCACCCTCGCTGGCGGCCTTCATGGCGGCGCAGATCTGCTCGTAGGTGGTCTCCGTGTTCAGTTCCACGGTGAGATCGACCACGGAGACATCCGAGGTGGGCACGCGAAAGGCCATGCCCGTGAGCTTCTTGTTGAGCTCGGGGATGACCTTGCCCACGGCCTTCGCCGCGCCGGTGGAGCTGGGGATGATGTTCTCCAGGATGCCGCGACCTCCGCGCCAGT
The DNA here is from genome assembly GCA_043723905.1 of Holophagaceae bacterium. Taxonomy (GTDB): domain Bacteria; phylum Acidobacteriota; class Holophagae; order Holophagales; family Holophagaceae; genus JAYREN01. The sequence goes on along the minus strand of JAYSNJ010000197.1, from coordinate 4,559 downwards.
CCTTGTTGGAGGGCCCGTCCACGGTCTTCTGGGTGGCCGTGGCGGCGTGCACGGTGGTCATCAGTCCGCGCTTGATGCCGAAATTGTCGTTGAGCACCTTGGCGATGGGGGCCAGACAGTTGGTGGTGCAGCTGGCGTTGCTGATGATCGTCTCGCCGGCGTATTTGTCATGGTTGACGCCATAGACGAACATCGGGGTGTCGTCCTTGGAGGGGGCGCTGAGGATGACCTTCTTGGCGCCGGCCAGGATGTGCTTGTCGGCGCCCTTGGGGCCGGTCTTCTCCAGGAAGATGCCCGTGGATTCCACGACGATCTCGGCACCCACTTCGTTCCACTTCAGCTCGGAAGGATCCTTCACGGCCGTGAGGCGGATCTTCTTGCCGTTGACGATGAGGTTCGTGCCCTCGACCTTCACCTCGCCCTTGAAGCGGCCATGCACGGAATCGAACTGGAGCATGTAGGCCAGGTAGTCGGGCTCGAGCAGATCATTGATGCCCACGATCTCGAGGTCAGGAAAGTGCTGGATGGCGGCGCGGAACACCATGCGGCCGATGCGCCCGAATCCGTTGATGCCGATCTTGGTCATGCAATCCTCCGTTCATTGGCCAGGATTTCCAAGCAGCAGGAACGGTGTTCACTTGGGCGCGGAAATCCTCAGCAGGCTGCTTCAGGATACCGCAAGGAGGCCATCAGAGGCTCCAGCTTCTTGGAGAGCGTGTTGCGGTGGATGCCCAGGCTGCGGGCCGCGGCACTCTGATTGCCCGCGTGGGCCTCCACCACCTGCATCAGGTACGCCCGCTCGAATTCCCGTTTGGCGAGTTCGAGAGGGATCTCCTTCGCCACCATTTCCACAACGAGTTCATGCAGCTGGCGGCGCATCGGAAATCCACTCCAATAAAGGTGAGGATCGAAGGTATCACCGATAGAATCGGACGCGAAGTTCCATTTCGCGAGGGCGCCCTCCCCTCCTGTGGAAAACCCTGTGGAATACTGTGTGGAGAGATGGGAGTGAATATGCGCAAGACCAAGCTGGTGATCACCGTAGGTCCGGCCCTCTGGAGCGGCGGCCCCATGAAGGAAGTTCTCGAACTTGCCGATGCCGTCCGCATCAATGCGAGCCACACCACCCCCGCCGAGCGCACGCCTTATATGAAACTCGTGCGCGACACGGCCGATGCCCTGGGTCGGCGCATCCCCATCTTCCTCGATCTGCAGGGACCCAAGTGGCGGGTGGGCAAGATGGAGCCCCTGGAGCTGCCCGAAGGCAGCCTCGGCGCCCTCTACCCCGCCGAGGGCGAGGCCCCCGCGGGCCACGCCTGGGCCGTGCCCCTGCCCCACCCCGAGCTCTTCCGGGGCGCCCGAGCCGGTCAAGTCTGGATGCTCGATGACGGGAACCTCGTCCTGGAGATCACGGAAGTGAAGTCGGGTCTGCTGCTGGCCCGGGTCAAGGTGGGCGGACTGCTGAAGCCCCGCAAGGGGGTCCATCCCATCGGCCTGGACGTGGCCTTCGACCCCCTCACCCCCAAGGATCTCGAGGACATTAAGTGGGGCATCGAGCAGGGGGTGGATCTCTTCGCCATGAGCTTCGTCCGGCAGGCTGCAGACATCCAGACCCTCAAGGCCACCATCCGCGCCTACGGCGGGTCGCAGCCCATCATCGCCAAGATCGAGCACCCCCAGGCCCTGGATCATCTGGAGGAGATCCTGGCCGTCTCCTGGGGCGTGATGGTGGCCCGGGGCGATCTCGGCGTGGAACTGGGCGTGGAGAAGGTGCCCAGCCTCCAGAAGCGCATCATCCGCATGGCCCGCCAGGCCCTCAAGCCCGTCATCACGGCCACCCAGATGCTGGAGAGCATGATCGAGAATCCCCAACCCACCCGCGCAGAAGCCAGCGACATCGCCAATGCCATCTGGGACGGCACGGACGCCGTAATGCTCAGCGCCGAGAGCGCCGCGGGCAAGTACCCCCTGGAGGCCGTGCAGTGGCTGGCGCGCATCGCCGAGAATGCAGACGAGAACGCCCCGGCCCCCTCCGACCGCCGGGTGACACGCCTGCCCGAAGCGCTGGCAGCCCGCACGGATGTCTCCGTGGCCTTCGCGGCCTGCCGGGCGGCCGAGGAACTGAAGGCGAAGCTGCTCCTGGTCTTCACCGAAGGCGGTGGCAGCGCCCGCATGGTGAGCCGCCTCGCGGGCACCGTGCCCGTGGTGGGGGCCACCACGGAACTGGGCAATGCCAGGCGCATGGGCCTGCTGCGGGGAGTGACAAGCCTGCTCATCCCCAGGGCCGAACACCTCTCCGAGATGGTCGCCTCCATCGAACCGGCCCTCAAGGCCGAACACGATCTCCAGCCCGGGGATCGGGTGGTAATGACCCTGGGCCATCCCCTCTGGACCGCCGGCAGCACCAACACGATGCGGGTCCTGACCTACTAGTGCCTTAGAGATTCCGAAAGGACCGCCATGGAATGCAGCCTGGAGGCGAACACGAAGGGCTGCACCTGCACGTACAAGAACTGCCCGCACCACGGCCACTGCTGTGCCTGTGTGGCCAGGCACCGGCGCGCCGGCGAAGTGCCAGGCTGTTTCTTCACGGAAATCGGCGAAGCCCTCTGGGACCGCAGCTATGCGGCATTCTGCATGGATCGGGGAAAGAGCTGACATGAACATGCGCAGCATCTTCGGATTCATCGGTCTCACCATTGGCGGCTGGATCGGATGGTGGCTCGGCGCCTTCGTGGGCATCACCACAGCTGTGGTGCTGAGCGGCATCCTCAGCGGCGTGGGGCTCTGGGCCGCAAGATGGGTAGGGAAGGAATACATGGAGTAGTTCCCCAAGAAACCCCGCAAGCGGGGCTTCTTGAAGGAGTGATTCCGTTTTCGTCCCTGTTCAACCTTTATTCAAAACGCCGGCCCCTCCACGATGAGCCTCGCCTCTGTGAAGCTCTCCAGGGCCCACCGGGGCCCTTCGAGCCCTTGGCCGGAATGGCCGAGACCCCCGAAGGGGGCCGCGTCCAGGCGGAAGGTGGGAGGGAGGTTGAGGAGTACCCCTCCCGCCCGGAGGCGCTCCGCGGCCCTCTGCAGATTCCGGGCGTCCCGGCTGTAGGCGGCGGCGCGCAGGCCGAAGCGCGTGGCAGCTGCCTTCTCGAGGCCTTCCTCGAAGGTGGCCACCGGGTTCAGCACCGAGATCGGCGAGAAGCATTCCTCCGAGACCAGCGGGTCCCCTTCCTCCAGGCCGGCGAGGACGACCGGAGGCAGGAGAGGTCCCTGGCGCAGGCCCCGCAGCAGCACCTGCGCACCCCGGGCCACGGCGGCGTCCACGGCGGCGTCCATGCGGATCGCCGTGGCCTCATCGATGAGGGGCCCCACGATGACCCTGGGATCGAGAGGATCGCCCACGGGCAGGGCCTTCACGGCCCCCAGGAAGGCAGGCAGGAAGGCGTCCCAGAGCTCCTGGTGAACGTAGAACCGCTGGGCCTTGGAACAGCTCTGCCCCGCCCCCGCCACCGCAGCGGGAGCCAGCTGGGCGGCGGCCCTCAGCACGTCGATGCCCGCGTCCAGCACCACGGCCCCGTTGCCGCCCAGTTCCAGGGTCAGGGGCTTGCCGCCGAGGAGCGCCTTCAGGCGCGTCCCCACTCGTTCGCTGCCGGTGAAGCTCACCACGGTGATGCGCGGATCCATCGCCAGGGCCTCGGCTTCCACAGGCTCCACCGCGGCCACCTGCAGCAGGTGTTCAGGAGCGCCCAGCTCCCGGCGGGCCGCGTCGAAGGTCTCGAAGAGGCGCTGGGCGAGTCTGGGGGCCTGGGGACAGGGCTTCCAGACAGCGCTGCAGCCTGCGCCAAGCGCGGGGGCCAGCTTGTGCAGGGCTAGGTTCACGGGGAAGTTGAAGGGCGTGATGGCCAGCACCGACCCCCGCGGGAAGCGGCGCAGGGTGGCCCGGCAGCCTTCGGCCCCGGCCATCAGATCGTAGGGCACGGCCTCCTCACCGAACGACGCGATGGCCTCCACGGTGGCCTGGAAGGTCGCCACTCCCCTCTGGACCTCGCCCTTCGCGAGTGTGATGGGCTTGCCGGTCTCTTCGGTCATGAGTTGTGCCAGCTCCTGGGCAGCACCCCGGTAGTGGACCAGCCAGGCCTCCAGGAGGTTCCGGCGGGCCAGGCGCGAAGCGGTATGCCAGGCCTCGAAGGCCATTCCCGAGCGCCTCAGACAGGATTCGCGATCGAAGATCATGGGAACTCCTGACAACACCAGAATCGCAGGCCTCAAACCGGAGGCAAGGACTCCATCTGATCCAGAAGAGCCGCCGCCTGGCCCTCCTCCAGCTCCGAAACGCGGAGCCACCGGGCCTCGTCCAGCTGCACCCAGCAGCACTTCAACGCGGCCAGCCACCACCCTCGGCGACCGCTGCAGGGACTCTGGAAGGCCTTGCATGCCCCCAGCTGGAGCGGCGAGGGATGGGGCACGGCCTCCACGGAGTGGGCCCCCCGCCAGTTCAGGGTAAGCACCCCCTTGGTCAGTTTCCAGGAGGCGCCCGGAAGGCGCAGTCCCGGCCCCTTGGGCGC
>JAYSNJ010000196.1:0-15074 GCA_043723905.1 Holophagaceae bacterium | reverse complement strand
GCCTGCTGCACATCACCGACATGTCCTGGGGCCGCCTGAACCACCCCAGCGAGATGTTCCAGGTGGGCGACAAGGTGGAAGTCGCGATCCTCAAGTACGACAAGGAGACCGAGCGCGTCAGCCTCGGCTACAAGCAGAAGTTCCCGGATCCCTGGCTCACGGTCGAGGAGCGCTTCCCCGTCCAGGCCACCGTCAAGGGCAAGGTCGTCTCCATCACCGACTACGGCGCATTCGTGGAACTGGAGCCCGGCGTCGAGGGCCTGGTGCATGTCTCCGAGATGAGCTGGACCAAGAAGGTCAAGTCCGCCAAGGGCATGGTCAACCTGGGCGACCAGGTCGAAGCCATCATCCTGGCCGTGGACACGGACAACCGCCGCATCTCCCTGGGCATGAAGCAGATCACCCCCAATCCCTGGATGGCCATCGCCGAGAAGTACGTCCCCGGCCAGATCGTCACCGGCACCGTGCGCAACATCACGGAGTTCGGCGCCTTCGTCGAACTGGAAGAGGGCATCGACGGCCTGATCCACGTCTCCGATTTCAGCTGGACCAAGAAGATCAAGCATCCCGGCGAGATCGTCAAGAAGGGCGACAGCGTCACCGCCAAGGTCCTGAGCCTGGATCCCCTCCAGCAGCGCATGAGCCTGGGCGTGAAGCACATGGAGCCCAATGTCTGGGAGATCTTCTTCGAGCAGCACCATGTGGGCGCCGTCATCTCCGGCAAGATCGCCCGCATCACCGACTTCGGCGCCTTTGTCGACCTCGGCGAAGGGATCGAGGGCCTGGTGCACGTTTCCGAGATCGCCCGCAAGCGCGTCGAGGATATCCAGAAGGAATTCGCCGTGGGCCAGGAACTGATGATGAAGATCGTCAAGCTGGACCCCACCGAGCACCGCATCGGCCTCTCCGTGAAGCAGTGTGAGATGGACGCCGAGCGTGGCGAGATTGACGACGCCAAGGCCAAGATGGAGCCCTTCAAGAAGGCGACGCTGGCCGACGCCTTCGCCAAGGCCGAGCGCGCAGACTAGGTTCCTCCGAACCGCCGACGAGGCCCCCGCGAGGGGGCTTCGTTGTTTGGGGGACCCCTTCGGCCGGAATTCCCGGGCCCTCGAAAAAAAATGTCCTCCGGACGAAAATAATCCGAGACAACCGGGGAAAGTCCGATCATCCTGGTTGTGGCGATCCAGTTCGGGTCGTCAACTAAGTACCACCAGCTATGGCGGCTTCTGTCTGGGGAATGCCATAGCGTTAAAATTTCCCAGACGAATCTCAGGGATCCATCATGAATCAAGGCACAGTTAAGTGGTTCAACGCCGAAAAGGGTTTCGGCTTCATCACCCCTGATGGGGGCGGTGCTGACCTCTTCGTCCATCACACCGCGATCCAGGGCTCTGGCTTCAAGTCTCTCGACGAGAACCAGCGCGTCAGCTTCGACACGGGTCAGGGCCAGAAGGGTCCTCAGGCGACCAACGTCAACAAGATCTAATATCGTTCCGATCTAACCTCGAACAGCTAAACGGCTACCACTAGTTGTTTAGCTGTTTGAGCGTACGGACGGAAGTGCGTCTGGAACGGGTCCGTGCCGAGGGAAGAGGCCTGGGTCAAGGCAGCGGCCTTGCCCCTGGACAGCTTCCCGCACGGGCCCTTTCCCATTGGAGCGAGGCTCCAGCAGAGAGCAGCACTCCAGCCGCCCCTTGACTCAACGGTCGGCTGCGGGAGGTGCACGGTCCGAGTGGCTCAGCCTCCATCCCTGAACACGGGATGCCGACGGTTCGACCTCCAGGTTCTCCTGGCAATACCTTGCAGGAAGGGTCCGCTTCGGGGGAGGCAGGCTCCTGGCTACAGAAGCGCCCCGCGGTTGCGGGGCGCCTTCGTTTCAGCCTGGAGGATCTACCCGGATTTTGCGTTCGGTTCAGCTAATTCGTCTCAAACGGGCTGCCGCATTACGGCCTTTCGAGCCGCGGCACTGCACAGTTTGGGCTTCGCCCAAGCCTGTGCCGCACCGCTATACGCCACCGCCTGGCGGCGGTCGGCTACTCGAAATGCACGATCTGGATCTACTTCAGGTTGAGATCGAAGGGCATGCGGGCATAGACGCCCCGGGGATCGTTGAGGGCCTGGAGCATGGCGAGGGAGTGCTCGAACTGGGCCTTGAGTTCGTCCACAGGCCCCTGCTTCACGAGCTTGCGCTTCTCGCCCTTGTTGAGGGCCTTCAGCAGCTTCTCGATGGGGTCCTTGGGAGCTTCGGGAGCATCGACCTTGTAGTCGTTCTCGATCTTGGCCAGCTTCGCCGCGCACTTGATGGCGTCCTGGAGTCCGCCCATTTCGTCCACGAGCCCCAGCTTCAGGGCCGCCTTGCCGGACCACACGCGGCCCTGGGCGATCTCGGCCACGGCCTCCTTCGTCATCTTCCGACCCTCGGCCACCTTGGAGAGGAACTGGTCGTAGATATCGTCCACGATGGTCTGGATGCGCGCCAGTTCCTCGAGGGTCCGCGGCCGCGCCAGGGAGGGGGCCGCCAGCTTGGCGGTCTGGACGCTGTCCCAGGTGATGCCATGCTCGTTGGCCAGCTTCTTCACGTTGGGCAGCATGCCGAAGACGCCGATGGAGCCGGTGATGGTGTTGGGCTGGGCGAAGATGCGATCGGCATAGGCGCTGATCCAATAGCCGCCAGAGGCCGCCACGTAGCCCATGGAGACGACCACGGGCTTGCCCGCAGCCTTGCAGAGGATCACTTCCCGCTGAATGAGCTCCGAGGCGCCCACGGTGCCGCCGGGGCTGTTCACGCGGAAGACGATGGCCTTCACGTTCTTGTCCAGGCGCAGCTTGCGCAGCTCGCGGCTGAGGCTCTCGCCGCCGATCTGGTTGCCCGCGCCTTCCCCGTCCACGATCTCGCCTTCAGCATACACAATGGCGATGCGGTGCTTGCCCTTGGGGGATTCCCCGGGGATCTTGACGTAGGTGCCCATCTCGATCTGGGGGAAGTCCTTGTCCTTGGCCTGCTTGCCCGAGACCTTCTTCAGCTCGTCGAGCACCTCGTCGTAGTTCGCCAGCTTGTCCACCAGCTTGGTCTGGAGGGCGTCCTGACTCAGGACCTCCCCCTTCTCGTCGGCCAGCTTCTGGATGTCCTCGACCTTGAGCTTGCGATCGGAGGCCACCGTGGCCTTCCACTCCTCCCAGATATCGCCCAGGAACATCTGGGTCTGCTCCCGGTTGGCGTCGGACATCTTCTCCAGGAAGAAGGGCTCCACCGCGCTCTTGTACTTGCCCACGCGGGTGATCTGCATCTCGAGACCGTACTTCTTGAAGGCACCCGCGAAGAACATCGGCTCGGCAGCGAGGCCCGTCACGTCCACGCCGCCCATGGGGTGGAGGTAGACGGTGGAGGCGCCCGCACAGAGGTAGAGATCCCGCTTGGAATAGCCCAGGTTGTAGGCTAGAACGGGCTTGCCGGATTGGGCCTTGAAGCGCTGGATGGCCTCGCGCAGTTCCTTGAGAGCCGCCGGACCGCTGGAATAGCCCGCGGACTGCACATTGCCCGTGAGGAAGAGGGCACTGATGGCCGGATCCTTGGCGGCATGGTCCAGGGCGTTGATGAGCACGGGCAGGGGCGTGCCTTCATCGCCACCGCCCTGCATGGCCTTCTGGATGGCCTGGGCGGGGCTGCCCTCCTGGGCCGAGTCCGGGATGGGCTGGGAGAGATCGAAGACCAGGACGGCCTTGGAGGGCACTTTCGGGGCGCTCGGGCCCATGGAGGCCAGGATCCCGATGAGGAAGAGGAAGCCGAGTCCGCCGAAGACCACGAGGGCCATCAGGGACGCGAAGAACGACTTGAAAAACGCCTTCATGGGGGACTCCAGAATGGATGGATCCATGATGGCACAACCCTGCCCCACACCCCCGGGGGGCGGCGAATGGAGGTGTACAGCCGCCGAGCCGTGGGATCATGGAGGATGCTGGATAGCGCACCCGTCTCAGTTAAACGTCTCCTCGAGCAGATCAAGGCGAAGCTGGAGCCTGCCTTCGCCGCAGTCTGTGTGGTGGGCGAGGTCAGCAATTTCAAGGGTTCGGGCCGCCACTGGTACTTCACCCTCAAGGAGGAGGGCGCCGCCCTCCAGTGCGCCGTGTGGGCGGGCCAACAGCGGCTCCTGAAGCATGTCCCCAAGGATGGCCAGCGGGTGGTGCTGAGGGGCAGCCTGAATCTCTATGTGGCGGGAGGCAGCCTCACCCTCGCCGTCACCCATTGCGAACCGGCGGGGGTGGGCGATCTCCAGGCGCGCCTTCGCCAGCTGGAGGCGGAGCTGCGCCTGGAAGGCGTCTTCGACCGCCCCAAGCGCCCCCTGCCCCGCTTCCCGAAGCGCCTGGGCGTCATCGCCGCCATCGGCGGCGCGGCCCTGCTGGATGTCATGGAAGTCACCCAGCGCCGCGCCCCGGGCATCGATCTCCTCATCGCCCCGGCGGCGGCCCAGGGCTTGAACTGCGTGCCCGAGAACCTACTGGCCCTCCAGGAACTCCAGGACGAATTCTGGGGCTGTGACGCTATCCTGATGGTGCGGGGCGGCGGCAGCCTGGAGGATCTCTGGGGCTTCAACGACCCCGAACTGGTGCGGGCCGTGGCCACCTGCCGCGTCCCCATCATCACGGGGGTGGGTCACGAGATCGATACGACCCTGGTGGATCTCGCCTCGGACCGCCGGGCCGCGACTCCCAGCCAGGCCGCGGAACTGGCCACACCCGACCGGCAGCAGCTGAATAGCGAACTTCAGCGCCGCAGAGAATCCCTCATCGCCAAACTGGATTGGAGACTGCGGGGCCTCGAGACCACCCTGAATCTGCTGGTGGATCGCGGCCTCCTGCGCTGCGCCCCGGGCCTTGCGGCCCAGGATCGCCTGGGAAGGCTCGCTCAGCGCCTGCACCTGGCCCATCCCCAGCGCCGCCTGGATCAGGCTTTGAACCGCTTCGCCCTGCTGCACCAGCGGCTTCTGCACGCCTCCGACCTCGCCACCGGGGAGGCGGACCTCCCCCGCATCCGCCAGGCCCAACAGCGCCTCGCACCGGCCACCGTCCGCGCCCTGGAGACCCGGACGGGCCGCCTCGCCGTGCTGAGGGCCCGCCTGGGGGGGCTGGATCCCACCGGGCCCCTGGAGCGTGGCTTCGTGCTGGCGACCGATGGGAGCGGCAGGCCCGTGACCTCCTCCAAGGCCCTCCCCACCGGCGCCGACCTGGGTCTGCGGTGGAAGGACGGGACCCGGAAGGTCAGGCTGGATTAGGTCCCGAAAAGAGCAGCATGAATCCGGCATAGATGTAGAATGGTTCACCCGAGCCCCCCATGTGCCTGATCCTGGTCATCGACGATGATTCCCTTCAAAGGACTACCCTTCGGGTGGGACTCGAGAGGCTTGGGCATGAGGTTCACACGGCCGAGAACGGAAAAAAGGCCCTCGATATGATGAGCGAGGAGTGCCTTTTCCCCTCCCTCGTCATCACCGACATCGTGATGCCGGAGATGGACGGACTGGAGGTGATCCAGCACTTCCGCAGGCATCGCCCGGAAATCCCCGTGGTGGCCATGAGCGGGGAAGTGCCCGAGTCCTACCTGCACCTCGCCCAGCGGCTGGGGGCGCGGGCCTCCCTCACCAAGCCGATCCACCCCCACAGACTCCAGGAGATCCTGGAGGGGATCCTCAACCCCACCGTCTGAACGGCGGGCTCCTGCCGAGCACATGCGATACGGCCGGGACGCCAAATCGTCCCGGCCGCATCCTGCGCCTTTTCTGTTTCTTATTCCGTGGCCTTGGCACGGCGGCTGTAGATCACCACGTAGGCGCAGAGGGCCAGCAGGGCGAGGATGCCCAGCCGCTCGGCGGCGGGGCCGTCCACCATGGAGGAGAAGAGGCCGTTCACCTTCACCTCGGAGCCGTTGGCCAACTCCCTCATGAAGGAGAAGATCGGGAAGCCGCTCTCCCACTTGAACTTCAGGGCGGCAATGAGGACCCCCATGATGGCGCCCCCGGCCATGAGGCCGCTGGCGAGGATCACGCCGCGGTTCTCCCGCTCCTTCGCATCGGCCTTGCTCGTGCCCAGCTTCGGGCGGTTCACCCAGTGGGAAAGCAGGCCCCCCAGGAACAGCGGGGTGTTCAACTCGATGGGCAGGTACATGCCCAGGGCGAAGCCCAGGGCAGGGAGTTCCACCATGCGCAGCACGATGCTGAGGGCCACGCCCAGGCCGAAGCAGTACCAGCGCAGGGGCATGGAGGTCGTGCCGAAGATGCCCTCGAGAATGGCCTTCATGGCTCCGGCCTGGGGCGCGGAGATGGTCTTGCCGAAGGCCGTGCCCGCGCCGCCGCCTTCGGGCCGGGAGAGCACGTACATCGCAATGCCGCAGAACACGGCCGCCACAAGGGTGCCGACGAACTTCCAGGCGATCTGCTTGGCGGGGGTGGCGCCGATCCAGTGGCCGATCTTGAGATCCGTGCTGAAGGCGCCGCTGGCCGCCAGGGCGGTGCACACGACCCCGCCCACCATCATGGTGGTGAAGGCCCCCACGCCGCCGCTGAAGCCCAGCTTGAGCATCACGAAGCCCGTGATGATGAGCGTGAGCATGGTCATGCCACTGATGGGATTGGTGCCGATGGTGGCGATGGCCCGGGCGGCCACCGGGGCGAAGAAGAAGGCGATGACCGTGACGAGCAGGGTGCCCACCAGGGCCGGGACCAAGGCCTTCTGGATCCCGATGCCGAAGGTGAAAAACAGGAAGGTGGCGAGCACGGTGATCAGGAGCCCGATGCCGACCATGGGCAGGGCGATGCTGCGCTCGGGGCGCGCCACTTGCGCAGCGGAGCGGGTGTCCTGGTGCTTGAGGCCTTCCAGGTTGTTCTTGATTGAGCGGATCATGCTCGGCATGGAGCTGAGCACACCCATGATGGCGGCCCCCGCGATGGCGCCCACGCCGATGATGCGGACGTAGGCCGTGAAGACCTGCATGGGGGCCATCTTCACGAAGGCCACCGTGCCGGGGGCGAGGATCGCATCCGGGGGAAGATAGGCGCCGATGGCGTGCACGAGGGGCACGAGGACGAACATGCTGAAGATGGAACCCGCGGCCATCACTGCCGTGTAGCGCAGGCCGATGATGTAACCGATGCCCAGGGTGGCGGCGCTGTTCAGGAAGTTGAAATGGAGGAACTGCTTGTCCAGCTGATCCCCGACCCACACATGCTTGAGGCGGATGTTCTCGGCCATGCCGCGGAAGAGGCCCACGAGACCGTCGTAGAGGGCGCCAATGCCGGCGGCCACCGCGAGGATCTTGGCCTGGTTGCCCGCCTTTTCTCCCGTCACGAGGATCTCCGTGGTTGCGGTGGCCTCGGGCCAGGGGAATTCGCCATGGTTCTCCACCATGAAGTAGTAGCGCAGCGGCACCAGGAAGAGGATGCCGAGACAGCCCCCCAGGAAGCTCACCAGCGTCACCTGCAGGAGAGTGGGGTAGGCCACGCCGCTGCCGGGTTCCGCCGCCAGCATGTAGAGGGCGGGAATGGTGAACACCGCACCCGATACCACATGGCTGCTGTTGGCCCCGATGCTCTGGGTGATGACGTTCTCCAGGATCGTGCTCCGCCGGGAGTAGAAGCGGCTCAGTCCCACGGCCAGGATGCTGATGGGAATGGCTGCCTCGATGCCCTGGCCCAGTTTCAACGCCAGGTAGGCCGCCGCCATGGAGAAGATGGCGCAAAATACCAGCCCCAGGATTACGCTCCGGGGCGTCACCTCGGGCACACCGTCCTGGGGCACGATGGGCACGTACGCTTCGCCTTCGTTCAGCGGTCGCCGGGCGTTCTCCGGCAGGCCCTGGATGCCTGCGGGTTCACTGTCGTGGGACATGAAGACTCCTTAATGGATCAATACCAATGGGGCTGTATTACCTTGGCACGGGCAGGGTTTCATACTCCAGGAATTCCACGGGCAGCCCCTGGCTCAGGATGAAGGCCACCCGCACCCCCTCGGAGGGGGAATTGGGCTGGATGATGACCTCTTCGCCCTCCAGGGCCGTCTCCAGGTCATCCACCTCGAAGGCCAGATGGGGGACCTGCCGAACGATGTCCGGCACCTTGCAGTGGGCCTCGAAGCGCATCCATTCGATGCCGTAGGGATTGGTATCGAAGGGCACCACGTAGATACCCAGATGGGGGATGTGCGTTTCAAACGGGCGGGGATCCGTGGTGGGCATGCCCAGGTGGTGATACCGCAGGCCCGCCTTCACCTCAGGCTTCCTTCTCACGAAAGGCGTTATCGGTGAGATGGATATCGTCCGAGTCGAGGGGATCGGTCATGGCAGGTCCTTGAATGAATTTTCGTGGGGCGAAACTTCAGTCCTCGTATTTCGCGATCACGCCCTCGGCCACCCTTCGCGTGAGACCGTGGTAGCTGGGGGCGGCCTTGGCGAAGACCTCCCGGGCCAGCGCTCTCCCCGGGGTCGTCTTGCCGAGAGCCTGGTAGAGGGGGCGCACGTACTTCATGCGCCCCACGGTGGAGAGCACCTCCCCCACCCGCCCAAAGACCGGGGTGTAGCCGCTGCCTGCCGCGATGCAGAGCCATTCCACGAGGATCTCGTAGTTGCCCCGGGCGGTGAGGTTCAGTTTCCCGTCCAGCCACGCACAGTCCTGCGCGCTGACCTCCCGAGGCAGGTGCTGGAGGAAAAGGAGCAGTTCGCTCATGGCCCAGCCCTGGAGCTGAGCGTCCGAGGGGCGCCGGCCCGCGCCCCAGCCTTCGGCCAGGGCCGTGAGCGCCTCCAGGGTGGGGGACACGAAGCGCGGCGCGTCCTCGGGTAGGCCGGGCTCATTCAGCCAGGCCTCCGCGTTCACACGGGCCAAGAGACCCGGGAACTGCTCTTCCGTGAAGGCGCAGAACTGCTCCGTGGTGATGCTCTGGAAGCGGAAGCGCTGCATGTAGGCCCTGAGGAAGCCCGCGAAGGCGGCCTCGCCCACGGTGCGCTCCAGGGTGATCACGAGGCGGGCGCCCTTCTCGTAGGGCACGCTGCTGAAGGCATCATCGGGGTCGATGCCCTCCAGATGAGTGCGCAGCTTGGTCAGCTCGGGCTGGTCCCGGAAGCGCTCCAGGCTCTCGTCCAGGGCCTTCTGGCCGATGGCCCAGCCCAGCATTTCGGCCTCCTCGCCGTGAAGCGCGCGCAGGATGCGGCGCTCCGCCCACACGGTGAAGCCCTCGTTGAGCCAGAAATGCTCGGCCGTGGCATTGGTGACGAGATTGCCCGTCCAGCTATGGGCCAGTTCGTGGGCCACCACGTCCACCAGGCTCCGGTCCCCCGCCAGCAGCGTGGGCGTGAGGAAGGTCATGCGGGGGTTCTCCATGCCGCCGTAGGGGAAGGAGGGGGGCAGCACGAGCATGTCGTAGCGCTCCCAGTCGTAGGGACCGAAGAGGCCCTCGGCCTTGGCCACGAAGGCTTCGGTTTCATTGAATTCCCAGGCGGCCCTCTCGATGGTGGCGGGCTCGGCCCACACGCGCACGCGGGGCGAAATCTCCCGGCTCTCCAGTTCGCCCACGGCCAGGGCCAGCAGGTAGCTGGGGATGGGCTGGGGCATCTTGAAGCAGAAGCTGTGCCAGCCCGGCGCGGCAACCGCATCCCCATTGGGGCCCGCGCTCATCACGGCCGTGAGACCCTCGGGCACCGTGATCTCGGCGTCGTAGCTCACCCGGGCTACGGCGCAGTCCTGGCAGGGCACCAGGGTGCGGGCGTGGATGGCCTGGCACTGGCTGAAGAGGAAGGGCTGCTTGCCGCCCGCCGTCTGCTCGGGCGTGAGCCACTGGAGGCCGAGGGCTTCGGTGCTGGTCTCGTACGCGAGGGTGATGCCCATGGTGCCGGGCGGGAGCTGCACGCGCAGGCGACGGCCCAGGATGGGATCCTCCTCACCCAGCTCGAAGGGGATGACCACCGCCGTGGCCGTCACGTAGGCGCGGTGGACGCTGAGGCCCTTGGTATCCAGATCGAGGAGGCCCTCCACGCCCTTGCCCGGAAAGACCAGGGTGGCTTCGCCCTCCAGCACCCTGCGCTGGAAGTCCACCCGCAGGCGGAGATGCCAGCTCTCGGTGCGGGGCTGGGCGTCGTCGAAATAGGAATGGGGGTCGATGCGGGTCATGGCAGGCCTTCGGAACACGGCGAGAAACCGTGGAAAAGTGCAAGGAATCTGGCAAAGGGCCGGGGTTTGGAGCTCCCGCCATTATCTCCGGGGCGGGGCGTGGGCCGCGATCACAATTCCCATACGCACCGAAGGGCCCCGCGGAGGGCCCTTCGGTGTCTGCAAAGGCAGGCGGCTTCTATTCTTCGTCGGCGACCAGTCCCTTGACCTTCTTCACCTTCAGGATCTCGCCGCGCTCCTTGACGATGCGTTCGTACCAGTCCTGGGGATACTTGGGCTGAGTGAGTTCGCCCTTTTCGTTCTTTTTGTTTCCATCCAAGTATTTCCAGATGAGGAATTCGCCCAGCTTCTTCCAGCGGGCCATGGTGAGCTCGCTCTGCTTGGCGCTGTACTGAGTGAGGTAATCCTTGGCCAGGCCCGGGCTCTGCTCGAAGAGCTTCTTGGCGGCGGCATCGACTTCATCCTGCTCCGCGAGGAATTTTCCTTCCAATTCGCGCTGCACCTTCTGGACATCGACGATCATGTCGCTCCAGCGGCTGTAGGTGTAGTTGCTCACGAAATTGAAGGTCCAGAAGGCGCTATCCCAGCTGAACTCGTTCCAGTTGCCCGTGCCTACGGCGAAAGGCTTGGGGGCTTCCTTGATCCCGCAATACATCGGCACGTACACGGTGCAGTAGGTGTCATCCACGCCGAACCAGAGCACGCCGCCGATGGGATTGGGCAGCCAGGAGCGGCCTTGCGCCACAAATGAGAAGCCCGTCTGCTGAGTGCTGATGGCGCGCTCGTGGACATACTCCTGATCGCCCACCTTGAAGCCCATGGGCCGCCAGCGGTAAGGCAGCTTGAATGGGCCGGCGCCCACATCCTGGGTCATGTCGAAATCCGTGCCTGTGAAGTGATCGCGCATGAGCTCCATGACATCGTGCACATCCAGCTTGTGGTCGGGCTTCACGAAGAGGGGCATGGGCTGGGCCCCCGCCACAGCCTTCACGAAGTCCATGCTGAGCTTCTGGGAGGGGCAGGCGCGGTTGAAGACGCTCCAGACCCGGCCCTCGCAGCCGCGCAGGCTGCCAAAGGAAACGGGGCAGTAAGCGTCCACGAAGCTGAAATCCTTGTCCTCGCCCTTGAAGTAGCCCTTCTCGCGCGCGAAGGAGATGAGGTCCTTGCTGTAGATGGCCGTCTTGGGGTCATTGAGTGGGAACTGGCGGATGCGGGCCTGGTTGGCGTGAGAGCTGATGGTGCCATCGGGCAGCTTATAGGCCACCCAGAGCGCACCCTTCTGGCCCTTGCCCTTGCCGATCATCTCGAGGATCCAGGCCTCATTAGGGTCGGCAATGCTGAAGCTCTCACCTGGGCTGTAGTAGCCGTACTCCTCCACGAGATCGGTCATGACCTTGATAGCCTCCCGGGCGGTCTTGGCACGCTCCAGGGCGATAAACATCAGGCTCCCGTAGTCCACGATTCCACTGCCCGCGAGTTCCTTGCGACCTGTGAAAGTGGTCTCGCCGATCATGACTTGGAACTCATTCATATTGCCGACGCGCGTGTAGGTGAGCGGCGCTTCCTTGATGCAGCCCAGGAACTTGCCCGTATCCCAATCCCGGACATCGCGCATCTCTGCGGGGAGGTGCCGCCCGCCCGCCTTGAGGCCGAGGTCGCCGTAGAGCGTGTGGCTATCGGCGGCGTAGGTGATGAACGTCGAGCCGTCCTTGCTGGCGCCCTTGGTGACGAGGATGTTCGTGCAGGCTTCGAGCTGGGGGCCGACGGTCGCAGCCGCCACCAGCGCGGCGGTCGCCAGGGATCGGAAGAGGAGCTTCATGCGGATCCTTTCGGAGGAGACTCGATGGAACATCGCATTGCGATGATTCTCCATTCTAGGGGGGGTTCCTCCCCTCTGTCACCATTGGAAACTCCGGGATGGGAAGGAGCAGGGCGAAGGCGCGGAGGCAAAAAACTTCAAAAAAATGTTGGCAAGCATGCTTTACGTAAAGCATGCTTGTCGTCAAGCAGAGTTGACATCGCCATGGCGCTCACGAAAAACCAGCTCAAGACCTTCCGGGAATCCCGGGGATGGACTCAGGAGAAACTGGCAGAGCGGGTTCAGGTATCCCGCCAGACCATCATCTCCATCGAGGGGGGAAGGTATGTGCCCTCGCTTGAACTGGCTCTGAAGTTGGGGCGGGTATTCAACTGCCGGGTCGAGGACCTGTTCGGGATCGAGGTGCAAGATGCGGATGATCGGAAAGCCTGAGTGGTTCACCTACCGGATGGCGGGCTGGGGCCTGGATGTGAGGACCTGGCAGGGCTGGGTCTACATCGGGGTGGTCACGGTCCTTCTGGTGGGCCTGGGCCACGTGCCCCTTCCCGAGAAGCTCAGGTTCGCCCTGGTGGGATCTCTGGGAGGCGTGTTCCTGCTGGACATGCTCCTCATCATGACCCAGCTGGGGAAGGTCCACGACGAGCGGGAGCGCCTGCACCAGCTCATCATCGAACGGAACTGTTCCTTCGCGGCCGTGATCGCTCTCGTCGGAGCCATGGGCTATCAGGCCTACCAGAACCGCCACCGAGGAGGCTCGGAGCTGCCCTTCGACCCCTGGCTGATAGCGGTGATCCTGGTCATGGCCCTCACCAAGCTGGGCTCGACCCTCTACCTCCGCTGGAAACGCTGAGCCCAATCCCGACATAGAAGAGTTGGAGATACCCATGACCCACACGCTCTTGCTGAATGCCCTGCTGCTGCCCGCCCTGGTGCAGCTCACGCCTACCCCCGCCCCGCTCACCGGCCCCTGGTCCGGCACCATCGAGGTGCCCGGCATGTCCCTGGCCATCCAGGTGGATTTCCTCCAGGAGAAAGCCTGGACAGGCACGATCACCATACCCGCCCAGGGGCTCAAAGCCTTCGCCCTGGCCGATCTGAGGACGGAGGGTCCGGATATCTCCTTCCGCATGGCCGGGATCCCCGGGGATCCCGCCTTCAAGGGCCAACGCCAGAGCGACGGGAGCCTCCGGGGCACCTTCACCCAGGGCGGCCAGAACTTCCCCTTCTTCCTCAAGCCCGGCCCCCTGCCCGCTCCCGCGCCGCTGGCAGCCGTGGCCAAATCCCCGGCGGGAAGAGAACTCCGTTTCCCCGGATTCAACGCCTTCCCCTTGAACGGCACGGTCCGCCCCGCCCAGGGTCATGGCTATTTCGCCGTGCTGGTGGCGGGCTCCGGCCCCACGGACCGGGACTGGTCGAACCCCCTCATCCGGGATCCGGGGACGGGGAAGCTCCTGCCCAGCCATGGCGGGCGGGATTTCGCCCAGTGGCTGGCCACCCAAGGCATCGGAAGCCTGCGGTGGGACAAGCGTTTCATCGGAAGCAGGGACGCCCAGCTGGATATCTCCCTGGACGCCCAGGCCGGGGACATCCGCGCGGCCCTGGCCTGCGCCCGGCATCTGCCCGAGGCCAAGGGCAGGAAGCTCCTGCTCATCGGCCACAGCGAGGGGTCCCTGCTCTCCCTCCTGGTGGCCAAGGACGCTGACGCCCTGCTGCTGCTGGCCCTGCCGCCCCAGAGCATGGCCAAGACGATCGTGGAGCAGCTCAAGCTCCAGCTCTCGCCGGACCGGGCTCCGGCGAATCTGGCTTACATGGAATCCGTCTTCCAGGCCATCCGCACGAACCAGCCCACACCCGAGGGCGGGCCGGAGATCTTCCCCAGCCTGGTGGCGAACCTGGCCAAGCCCCTGATGCGCCCCGAGAGCCTCGGCTTCGTGCGCGACACCCTGGACCTGGACCCCATGGCCATGATCTCGCGAGTGCCTGTGCCTTGTGCCGTGGCCTGGGGCGACCGGGACGTACAGACCTGGAAGCCCGCGGCCCTGCCCGGGGCCTTTCCCGGAACGGTGATCGAGATCCCGGAGGCCAACCATCTCTTCAAGCGGGAGACCCGCCCCCGGGCCGGGCTCAATGGCGCCAACGCCGGGTCCGCCTACGGGGACGACACACCCCTGGCCGATCTCGCACCCCTGGCGGCCTGGGTGAAGGGACTGAAGTAGAACCCGCTGGTAATCTCAGACAGACAATTCCACCTTTCCCAGGAGTTCCCATGCGTTTCCGCTTCCTGTCCCTCGCCCTCGCCCTGACGGCCCTCGGCGCCTTTGCCGCCGAACCCGCCAAGGCCGCAGCCTCGGCCAAGCCCCGGGTGAAGTTCACCACCAGCCTCGGCAGCTTCACGGTGGAACTGGAGCCCGAGGCCGCCCCCAAGACCGTGGCCAACTTCCTGGGCTATGTGCGCTCGGGCCACTACCAGGGCACCACCTTCCACCGCGTCATCGCCAAGTTCATGATCCAGGGCGGCGGCGTGACGGTGAAGGGCGAAGAGAAGGCCGCCAAGACTTCCGTCGTGAACGAGGCCAAGCTCGCGTCAGAAAAGGGCCTGAAGAATGTCCGCGGCAGCTTGGCCATGGCCCGCACCAATGATCCCCACAGCGCCAGGGCCCAGTTCTTCGTGAACGTGGTCGACAACCCAGGCCTGGACTACCCCGGCCAGGATGGCTGGGGCTACTGCGTCTTCGGCAAGGTGGTCGAGGGCATGGAGACGGTGGATGCCATCAAGGACGTGAAGACCAGCAAGCCCGGCGACAGGCCCCTCGAGAATGTGGTCATCACCGCCGCTAAGGTGGAAGGCGACAAGGCCCCCGCCAAGAAGAAGGCGCCCCGGAAGAAGTAGGTGATCCGAGGAAAGGAAAAAACGGAACCACAGAGGGCACAGAGGTAAAAAGAGAACACAGAGGAATACTTAGATAATCCAATTCTTCGTCCTCTGTGCCCTCTCTTATCTTTCTCTGTGTCCTCTGGGGTTCATCCGTTCTTTCCGATGGGTCCATCGCGAGATCTCGGCCCGGGCTCGGCGCTCAGCCAGGAGGCCCGTGCCAGACGGCACTGGT
>JAYSNJ010000195.1:0-1620 GCA_043723905.1 Holophagaceae bacterium | reverse complement strand
GGCGCGCACCTCATCCATGGACGCGTCCAGGCCTTCGACGCCGCCACTGGCCTTGATGTGCAGTTCCAGACTTTCGTTGGCGGCCATGAAGTTCTTGCGGTAAACCTGCAGTGGAATGTAGATGCGGCCGTCCTGGTTGAAGCCGATGCTGCGCCCCTGCTTGACCATCACTCCGACGATGCGGAAGGGCAGGCCGCGAATGAGTAGGATGCGTCCTACGGGGTCCAGGTGGGGGAACAGCTCATCCTTGGTGTTGGCACCGATCATGGCCACGGGCAGGGAGGCCTGTTCCTCGCTTTCACTCAGGTAGCGGCCGGATTCCATGTCGATGTTGAAGAGGTTGCTGAAGTTGGCCGTGACGCCGATGACAATGACATCTGGCAGGCGCTTGTCCCCGTAGTTCACCGGCATCGCATTGCCCGTGGCGGCCGAAACTTGGGTGGCCTCCTTGAGCATCCCGCTGGACAAGCGTTCGTACTCGGCCCAGGTGATGGGTGGGCGCTTGAGGGCCTGGATGAACTCCTGGCGGGAGCGGATGATGCCGAACTTCTGGACGATGAAGACGTCCGGGGCCAGGATGATGATTTTCTCTTTGACGTAGGCATTCAGGCCCGAGATCACGCCCACCACCGCCACGATGGTGGCCACGCCGATGATGACGCCCAGCAGCGTGAGGAAGCTGCGCAGGGTGTGCGCCCGGATCGCCCTCAGGGAGGCGCGGAGAAGTTCGGTGTAATTCATGACGGGCCAGTTAGACCGATGGGCGGGCTCTGCCCGACCAGCAGGTGGGGGTCTGGGAGAACATCGTGAGCAGAGCGAACAGGCAGTTCCCCCGGATCATGATTTGGCCTCGTCTTTGTCCTTCTTCTTCACCTTCTCGGCCCGTACCGTCTCGCCGCCCTTGAGGTCCCGCAGGGCCCGGTTGGGACCAGTGATGAGCGTCTCGCCACCCTTTAGGCCGGAGAGCACTTCGACTGAAAGATCGCCCATGAGACCGGTCTTCACGGCCACGAACTTGGCCTTGCCGCCGTCTTGGAGGAACACGCCCTCTTCCTCGCGCGGGGCGCCGGGCTTGCGGGTTTCCCCGGGTTTGAGCTTGATTTCCCGCATGACCAGGGCCTGGAAGGGGATCGCCAGGGCCTGGTCCCGGTTCCCGGTATAGATGTCCGCCTGGACGGATAAGCCGGGTTTGATGGTGAGGGGCGGATTCTGGATCCAGACCTTGACCTTGAACTTGGTGGCCTCGTTGATGCTGGTCTTCAGGATGGGGCTGCCGCCCACCTCGGTGACTTCGCCGTCGAAGGTCTGGTTGGGGTAGGCATCAATGCGGACCTGGGCCTTCAGTCCCAGCTTGACGGTGGGAATGGAGGCCTCGTCCACTTCCATTTCGGCCTCGACCTTGCTCATGTCGGAAATGGTGACCAGCACGGTTCCGGCCTGGTTCTGAATGCCGGGCACGGCGGTTTCACCGAGTTCGATGCGCCGGGCCGTGACCACCCCGTCCATGGGCGCGGTGATTGTGGAATTTCCCAGCCCGACGTGGGACTGGGCCACGTTGGCGCGGGCCTGCTCCATGCGACGACGGGAGGTTTCAGCAGCAGCCTGGGTGGTCTCGAATCC
>JAYSNJ010000194.1:0-18059 GCA_043723905.1 Holophagaceae bacterium | reverse complement strand
CGGCTGATGCTGGGATCGGCCAGGCGCAGGGCATTGTCGAGTTCTCGCCCGATCTGCACTTCGTCGTCCACCAGTTCGAATTCCCGAACGCCTGCACTCTCCTGAACAAGCAATTTGGCCATGATGTCCTCTCGGTTTGTGAAGGGTGAATGCAGTTTAAGAGTATGCCAGGAGCAATTCAATTCTAAGAATCGTGGCGCCTTTTTCCTGCCCTCACCAAATTGGGCCTCCGGCAGTCCTTGACCCCGGGCCGATTCATGGGCCAATCTTGCATGAAATGGCTCCGCCGGAGGCAGCATGGTTCTCTTTAACGCGGCGACGAAGGAGCTCACGGCCAAGATCGTCTACTACGGCCCCGGTCTCTGCGGCAAAACCACCAATCTTCAGTTCATCTATGATTCCCTCCCCCAGGACGGGCGGGGGAAGATGCTTTCGCTGGCCACCCAGACGGATCGCACCCTCTTCTTCGATTTCCTGCCCATCGAACTGGGCACCATCCGGGGCATGAAGACCCGCATCCAGCTCTACACGGTGCCGGGCCAGGTCTTCTACGACGCCACGCGAAAGCTCGTGCTGCGCGGAGCCGACGGCCTGGTCTTCGTGGCCGATTCCCAGGCTCCCGCCGTGGAGAGCAACAAGGAGAGCTTCCAGAACCTCATCGACAACCTGAGGGAACAGGGGGCCGAGCTGGAGAAGCTGCCCCATGTCATCCAGTGGAACAAGCGGGACACGCCCAACGCGCTGCCCGTGGATGTGCTGGATCGCGAGATCAACCGCTTCGGTGTGCCCACCTTCGAGGCCAGCGCCATCCGCGGCGATGGCGTGCGCGACACCCTGACCGGCATCGCCCGCCAGGTCCTGAAACACCTGGCCGACAAGTACGGCGGCGGCGTCGTGGTGGAGTCCCCCGCCTTCCTGGCCCCTCCCCTGTCCCCGCCCCCCCTTCAGCCCATCGATGCCATGTCCCGGCCCCTGGAGGTCGAGGAGCTGAGCGCTGGAGAACTCCTGGATGAACTGGAGGAGCTGCCGGTCTCCGAACCCTCCCACCATGTCCCTTCCGGGGAGATGCTCCAGACCCTGCCCTCCCACATCTCGGTGGTGGAAGTCCCCGTCGTGCTCGATCGGAGCCTCTTCGCCAGTGAAGGCCCGGTCGAGATCAAGCTGAAGCTCTACCTGAAGTGACGGAGGCCCTCCGGGCCTTCACCCACCGAATGGGCGTGCGCGAAGCATCGAGCCCTTTCCGGGCGGCGCGAAGCGCATCTATTTTGTAAACAGGTCCTCGGCGTCGGATACTGAAGGATTGCCGAGAGGTTCCATGTCCCGTCCCGTCGTCACCCGCTTCGCACCCAGCCCCACGGGCATGCTCCACATTGGGGGCGTGAGAACCGCCCTCTTCTGCTGGCTCTTCGCCCGCAAACACTCTGGCCGCTTCATCCTGCGCATCGAGGACACGGATCTCGACCGCTCCACGGATGACAACATCCGCATCATCGAGGAGGGCATGGCCTGGGTGGGCCTGGACTGGGACGAAGGCCCCGTGCCGGGCGATCCCTCGAAGTGGATCGGCGAGCACGGGCCCTACCGCCAGATGCAGCGCATGGAATCCCACTACAAGCCCGCCGTGGAGCGCCTCCTGACCGAGGGCAAGGCCTATCGCTGTCGCTGTTCGAGGGAGGAGCTGGACCTGCGCCGCAAGGCCGTGGAGGCCAAGGGCGTCCCCTTCCAGTACAACCGGGGCCTGGACGGGGGGAACGGCTGCAGGCACAGGCACTTTGACGCCTCCGAACCCTTCGCCGTGCGCCTGGCCATGCCCGAGGGCCTGGAGCCCTGGCTGGACGAGGGCGCCATCGCCTGGACGGATCTCATCAAGGGCCGCCTGGCCTTCCCCGCGGAAAGCATGGACGACTGGATCATCGCCCGCACGGGACTCGGCTCGGAAATCGGTGTGCCCACCTACAACTTCTGCGTGGTGGTGGACGACACGGGCATGGAGGTCTCCCACGTGCTCCGGGGCGATGACCACGTCTCCAACACGCCCAAGCAGATCGCCCTCTACCAGGCCATGGGCTTCGAACTGCCGGAGTTCGGCCACGTGCCCATGATCCTTGGCAAGGACGGCGCCAAGCTCAGCAAGCGCCACGGGGCCACCAGCATCACCGAATACCAGACCATGGGTTTCCTGCCCTCCGCCATCCGCCTGGCCCTGGCCCGGCTCTCCTGGACCCCCAAGGTGGACGGCCAGGCCGCGGAAACCGCCGAGGAGGAGCTGCTCACCGACGCCCAGATGATCGAGCTCTTCGATCTCAGGGACATCCAGAAGAGCCCCGCCCGCTTCGACATGGACAAGCTCAGCTGGATGAACCAGAAGCTCATCTCGCGCAGCCCCTGGCAGGAGCTGGAGCCCCATCTCGCCCCCTTCCTGCCCGCTGCCTGGGCCTTGAAGCCCGAGGAGTGGAAGCGCATCGCCATCCAGGCCACCCAGAAGGGCAAGAGCCTGAAGGAGATGGCCGAATCCCTGGCCTTCGTGTGGGAACGACCGGCGGAATTCGACGAGAAGGCCGTCAATGATTTCCTCGTTCCTCGGAAATCATTGAGTGAGATTGAAGGGGAGATCGCAGCGGCAGCTGCGGATGGCGAGATCGGACGCCTCGCCAAGGAGAAGGCTCGCATCCTCCTGCTTGAGAAGCATGTCCGTCCCGCCCTGCGCGAAGTCGCGGCCCTCAGGGACTACACCCACGATGCCCTGCAATCGGCCTTCAACGCCCTCCTGGACGCCCATGGCCTCAAGCTCAAGGACCTCGCCCAGGCCCTGCGGGTGGCCCTCTGCGGCAGGCCCGTGAGCCCGCCCATCTTCGACACCCTGTACCTGCTGGGCCGGGAGGAAGTCCTGGCGCGCCTGGAGAGGTGGATGTAGGTTTGCGACCCAAAACCAACATGCCGACCTCGGGCTGCGATAGCCCTCAGACCCGTGCCTCCCAGATCCTCGCCACCGGGGCCTATCTGCCTCGGCGGCGGGTGAGTGGGGAAGAACTGGATCTCCGCCTTGGCCTGGAGTCCGGCACCACGGCCCGGCTCACGGGTGTCCGCAGTCGCCCAGTGGCAGAGTCCGACGAGACGAATTCCTGGATGGCCGCCCAGGCTTGCGGTGAGGCCCTCAGCCAGGCTGGTCTTGAACCCGAGGATATCCAGGCGATCGTATACGCCGGAGGCATCGACGAGCAGCCGATTCCCTGCACGGCGGCCCTGATTCAGCGAGAACTGGGCTCACGGTTTTCCGGTTGCGCCTGCTTCGATATCAACGCCACCTGCTTGGGCTTCGTGGTTGGCCTGGACACTCTCTCCTGCATGATCGAGGTGGGGCGATACCGTCACGTCTTGTTGGTCACCGCCGACATCGCATCTGCGGGTCTCGATTGGAGCCACCTGGAATCAGCCGCCCTCTTCGGGGATGGCGCGGTGGCCGCGGTCCTGGGCCCCACACCCAGCGGGATCGGATCGCGAATCCTCGCGACCCGCCTGGAGACCTACGGCGCCGAGGCCGACGCCTGCCAGATCGAGGGAGGGGGAGCTCGACTGACGGCGGCGGACTACGCCCCGGGGCCCGACGGAGTGGATCATCGGTTCCTCTTCCAGATGAACGGTCGGAAGGTCTTCCGGATGGCTTCGATCCACGTGAAGGGCTTCATCACGCGACTGCTGGAGGGCTCGGGCCTGGAAATCCGGGATTTCGATCTGGTCATCCCTCATCAGGCCAGCCTATCGGGTTTGGACCTCATCCAGAGACGCCTGGGACTGGAGCCGACTCGGTTCATGACCTTCGTCCAGACCCACGGCAACATGATCGCCAGTTCGATCCCCCTGGGGCTCCATCTCGCGCTCCAGGAAGGGCGAATCCAGAGAGGCAGCCGCATTCTTCTGCTGGGCACCTCCGCAGGGTTTTCCATCGGGGGCATCGCCCTTGAGTTCTGAACCTCGATGCCTGGGCCTGCCCCGAAAGATCCTGGTAACGGGAGGCACGGGCTTCCTGGGAGGGGCCGTGGCCCGCCGCCTGTTCGGCCTCGGCCACACCGTCACGGCCCTGGGTCGGAATCTTCAGGCTGGAGCTGCTCTCGCCCAGGCAGGTATCAAGTTCTCCCGGGCCGATCTCTCCAGCCGCGAGGCGATACTCGAGGCCTGCCGTGGTCAGGACATCGTTGTCCACTGCGGGGCCCTGTCCTCCCCCTGGGGCCGGCAGCGGGATTTCCACCAGGCGAATGTCCTGGGCACGGCGCATGTGATCGAAGGCTGTGAATCGGCCCAGGTCAACCGCCTCGTCCACATCTCCACCCCCAGCCTTTATGTCGACGGACGGGATCGCCTGGATATCCGGGAAGAGGAGCCCCTTCCGCCTCACTCCATCAACACTTACGCCCGGACCAAGCGGCTGGCGGAAGAACTGATCCAGGCGGCCAGCCACCGCGGTCTCCAGGCGATCATCCTCCGGCCCCAGGGGATTTTCGGCCCCGGGGACCGCGCCCTCCTGCCCCGGCTGATCCGCATGGCGGAGCGAGGCTCGCTGCCCGTCCTCGGCAGGGGGGACAACGTCATCGATCTCACGTATATCGAGAATGTCGTCGACGCAGTCCTGCTGGCCATGGAGGCGCCTTCCATCCAGCCGGGACGCTGCTACAACATCACCAACGGCAGCCCGGTGCCACTGGTTGAAACGATCCAGAAGGTGCTGGGAGCCCTCAATCTGGACGTTCCGATCCGCAGGATTCCCCAGCGCCGAGCCCTTCTGGCCGCTCGCCTCATCGAAGCGATCTGGAAGCTCCTCCCGGGATATCCTGAGCCCCCCCTCACGCGCTACGCCGTGGAGGTGCTTTCCCGCACCCGCACCCTGTCCATCGATCGGGCCCAGAGAGAATTGGGCTACGTGCCTCGGATCTCCATGGAGGATGGGCTCGAGCGTTTCATCGCCTGGTGGAAGCAGGAGCACCCGTGAGCCACGTTTCCTTACGTCTTCTGGAAGCGGGTTATTGCCGGGTCCCGGAGTTCCTTTCCATCCGTGGGGGCTCCCTGCGCCCGGTGCGCTTCCCCGCCTCCGTGGCCGTGATCGAGCATCCCCGAGAGGGCATCATTCTCTTCGATACGGGCTATTCCCCGCACTTCCACGCGCAGACGCGCCATTTCCCCAACCGATTTTACGCATGGGCGACTCCGGTTACCATCGCCCCGGAGGATACGGCCGAGCGTCAACTGGCGGCCCTTGGCATCCAGACGGGGGATGTGCGCACGGTTATCCTTTCGCACTTCCACGCCGACCACGTCGCCGGAGTTTCCGATTTCAGCAATGCCCGCTACCTGTATCTCCGAGCCGCCTATTCCACGCTGATGAATCTCGGCGATTGGGGTTCGATTCGCGCAGGGTTCCTGCGCGGCCTGCTGCCCGGGGATTTCGAGCCTCGCTCCCGCCCCCTCGAGCCTGAAGACCTCAGACACGACTCCGGCCTGGGGCCGTTCCCCAAGGGCTTCGATATCTTCAACGACGGGAGCATCCTCGCCATCCCCCTGCCTGGCCACGCACCGGGCCATCTGGGGCTGCTGATCCAGACCGCTGAAGGGAGGACCCTGCTGGCGGGTGACGCTTGCTGGAGCCGCCAGGCCTTCCTGGAACAACGGCTTCCGCCCCTGCTCATCCATCGTGCAAGCCATGATCCGGCAGGCTATGTGGATACCCTTTCACGACTTCACGCTCTGGCGAATGCCTACCCGGATCTGCGCATCCTCCCCAGCCACTGCCGGGAAAGCTACGCGAAAGCCACGGGAGTCGCATGATTCCCGGGATCCAACTCCTATCGTCATATTTCATGACCCGACACGGAAGACACTTCCGGGACCGCCAGCACCTCGAAACCTGGCAGGAGGCGCGCCTTCAGGGGCTACTCACGCGCATTCTTCCACGTTCCCCCTTCTACCGGGAGCGGATCGCCTCCGCGGGAGGCGCCCATGCCTGGGGTCAAATGCCGCCCCTGGAGAAGACCACCATGATGGAGGCCTTCACGCGCCTCAACACGGTGGGCATCTCTCTGGAAGAAGCCATGAGTCTCGCGGTGGAGGCCGAACGTTCCAGGGACTTCAGTCCCATGATCGGCAATATCACCGTGGGATTGTCCTCGGGCACCAGCGGCAATCGTGGGCTGTTCCTGGCCAGCGGCCAGGAACGGGCTCGATACGCAGGGACCATCCTGGCCAAGCTGCTGCCGGGTTCCCTTTTCGAGCGACACAGGGTGGCCTTCTTCCTCCGGGCCAACAGCAACCTGTATTCCGGCTCCAGCAGCCGATTCCTGCGCTTCGAGTTCTTCGATCTCCTCGCCCCCATCCAGGAACACCTGGAGCGACTCGAGGAACTTCAACCCACACTTCTGTTCGCACCGCCATCCGTGCTCCGACAACTCGCAGAGGCCATGTCCCACAACCCCATGAACCTGCGGCCACAGAGGATATTCTCGGTCGCGGAGGTCCTGGATCCCATCGACGAGAGTTACCTGGAGGTCCGCTTCGGCCAGCGGATCCACCAGGTCTACCAATGCACCGAGGGCTTCCTGGGCGTCACATGCCCTCATGGAACTCTCCACCTCAACGAGGACCTGGTGATCATCGAAAAAGAGTGGCTGGACCGGAGCACCCGCAAGTTCGTTCCTATCATCACGGACTTCCGCCGGGAGACCCAGCCCATCCTGCGCTATCGCCTCAACGATATCCTCACCGAACGGGAATTCCCTTGCCCCTGCGGATCGGTTTTCACGGCCCTGGAATCCATTGAGGGACGTTGCGATGACATTCTCACACTCCACCCCCTCGGGCCCGGAGCTCCGATCCTGGTCTACCCCGATTTCATCCGGAGGGCGATCATGCTGGCCTCGGATGCCATCCTCGATTACCGCGTGATCCAAGGGAATACGGGAGCCTGGAACGTCAGCCTCCATATTCCGAACGCGGAACGTGCAAGTGCAGAGAAGTGCGTCCTGGAGGAACTGGCAGGCCTTTCCGCGCGTCTTTCCGCCCAGGTGCCTTCCATCCATTTCGCCGAAACCATCGAAACCGAAAAAGGGGAAAAGCTCCGCCGAGTGGAACGCCGGGATCGCACTCCATGAGGTTTCCCATGCCCGAGCTCGCCGCCCCAGGGCAGGACCGCAAGGTGGTCCGGAAGGCCCGCGCCCTGCTGCTCGCACCCCTCGGTCTCGGGATGCTGGCGATCTACCTCCTGATCGGTCGAGTCCATTTCTGGACCCCACGGTTGCTGCACATGCCCGAGGGGATCCCCTTCGCGCCAGCCTTCTGCCTACCCTATTTGGGGTTGCTGTTGGTGGCCTGGAGCGCCCCCCTGCATTTGTCGAATCCCCGAAGGTTCAAGGCCTGCGTGATCGCCAGCCTCACCGGGTTCTCCCTCGCGGTCATCGGGTGGCTCCTCTTCCCCACGACACTGCCACGGCCGCCCATTCCACAGGGCTGGATCACCCTTCCCTACCGACTGATGGCCCTCATCGACGCCCCCACCAACGTCCTCCCCTGCGCTCACGTGATCCCCCCGGTGGTGGTGGGCTGGTACCTGAAGCAGGAACACCCTGGCTGGGGTTTGGGGATGGGCCTGGTGATCCTGCTGGGTGCCGCCACCATCTCCCTCACCTGGCAACACAGGCCCATCGATATCCTCATCGGCCTCGCCATAGCAGCGATTGGAATCGCATGCGGCGAAGCCTGGCGGCGCCACACGGCAATGCATCGCCGCTGAGCCAGATCCGCATGGCCCTCTGCGGCTGGCCCGTGAGCCCGCCCATCTTCGACACCCTGTACCTGCTGGGCCGGGAGGAAGTCCTGGCGCGGCTGGAGAGGTGGATCGGCTGATCGGCATCAACAGCGGAAAAGCGGAACCCCAGAGGACACGGAGATTCAAAGAGAGCGCGCAGAGGAGACAAGGGATCATCCCTTCTTTCTTTTCTCTGCGTCCTCTTGCTTTCCTCTGTGCCCTCTGTGGTTCCTTCCTTCTTTTTGCCCCTCCCGATCCTATTCCCCCTCGACCGGATGATCCTCCCGGAAGCGCTTCAGCCGCTCTTCCAGGACGGGGAACTGCTCGCGCTTGACGAGGGACGTGCAGGCCCGCAGCCCCTCGGTGTGTTCGCTGCCGGTGATGCCGAGGGTGATGGCGCTGATGCCGTAGTGGACCAGTTCGGTCAACAGCTGCCCGCCCCCCAGGCCGGGGTAGGAGAGGGTGAAGTAGAAGCCGTCGGCGATGGGCTCGCCCAGGTCCTGGTCGTAGACGATCCTGAAACCGTTTTCGGTGAAGAGGCGCTTCATCACCTTGGCCTTCTCGCCATACTCCCGGGCAATGGCCACGAAGTCGATTTCGCCATCGTTCACGGCCTTCAGGATGGCGGCCAGGGCGTACTGGGCCGAGTGGCTGGTGCCGGAGCTGATGCCGTAGATGGCGCCGAAAACCAGCGAATGCCCCAGCTGGTCCGAGCTGAAGAAGCGCAGCAGATCGGGGCTGCGCATCCCCCACACCTTGTCGGACACCACCATCATGCCGATGCGCTCGCCCGCGTAGCTGAAGGCCTTGGAGCTCGAGATCAGCAGGATGTAGTTGTCCGTGTAGCGGGCCACGGTGGGCTGGAAGGGGGCCTGCCCGGGCCTGGAATAGTCCTGGCGGAAGTCCATGGCGAAATAAGCCAAGTCCTCGATGACCACGACGTTGTACTGGGTCGCCAGTTCCCCGATGGTGCGGAGTTCGTCTTCCGTGAAGCAGATCCAGCTGGGGTTGTTGGGGCTGGAATAGAGGATGGACGAGACCTTGCCCGTCTTCAGGTAGGACTCCAGCTTGGCCCGCAGCCTGTCCCCCCGGTGCTCGTAGACATCGAAGGACAGGTATTCGTGACCCAGGAGCTTGCACTGCTGCTTCTGGACGGGAAATCCGGGATCCAGGTACAGCGTCCCCTCCCGCTCGGCCCACATGCGGTTCACGGTCATGAAGGCCGCCATGCCGCCCATCATGGAGCCCACGGTGGGCACACAGTGCTCCGGGCTCACCTCGGCGTCGAGAAAGAGTTTCACGAAGCGGGCGATCTCGGTCTTCAGCGCGGGAATGCCCTGGATATCCGGGTAGATGGCCGCCACGCCGTCCTTCAGGGCCTGGATCTGGGCGTCCACGCCGACCTGCAGCGCAGGCAGACCCGGAATGCCCATCTCCATGCGGATGAACTTCTCCCCGGTCTCCCCTTCGATCAGGTCCACGATCTTCTTGATCTCGCGGATGGAGGCCGAGCCGAGGTCCTGCAGGCCCAGTTCCTGGACCCGGCGCTTCACCACGTCGGCATCGATGGGGGTCGCGCGTGAGGCCATGAATGCTCCCGGGGCTTGCCCGACAAGGGCACAGGCAGGATTGCATCCCCGGGTGGGCTGTCAATGGGACCCGGCCAAGGTGTGGGCCAGATCACAGAAGGGTCGACCTGGAATCGCTCCTTTGCGACCCCGGGCCATGGCCCCTGCAGTCGGCCTTTCGCCAGGGGGAGGCCCCCCGGCGAAGGAAGGGTCCCTGGAATCCCTAGAAATAGACTCTCAGGGAGAGGTTGGAATCCAGATAGAAGCGCTTGCGGGTGCCATCCAGGATCATGGCGCCGTTGTCCTGGTCCCGGGTCAGATCCTCATGGCCGTACAGGAGGCCGACCCCCCAGTTGAGGCTCACATGCTTGGAGAAGCTGTACTCGATGTTCGTGCGGGGACCGAAGTGGTACCCCTTCTCGTCCAACTTCTGCTGGTTGGTCCCGCCGCCACTCCAGCGTTCCAGCGTGGCGCTTTGCTTGGACACACCGAGACAGAAGCCCACCTGGCCCGACAAGGCCTCCCTGGAATAGACCTCCCGGTACAGGGCGTATTCCACGCCGAATGCCTTCGTATCTTGGGTCTGATAAGACTCACCGGAGAGCGTGTAGTCCTCCTTCGCCAGGCTGAAATCCACCGAGACCACGGACGAGAACTTCTCGTTGTGCTTGATGGGGACATGGAATCCGAACCCGTTGGAATCGGAGCGGACGTGGATGCCCAGGCCGAACTCGGCCGCATGGCCGCACACGGCGGCGAGCGCCACGAGTCCGAGGGTTCTGAGAGTCTTCATGGGGTCTCCTGAGAGGGGTGTCGCATCGGCCAGACAGGCGTTCCATGGGCTCCGCCGACCGGGACCCTGGATGGCTGTCCTGAAATCCGACATGGGGGTTCCTTTCACGATAGGCCTGTTGGCGGTAATCGAACATTCAAAGTTCCCGCGAGGGAGCCCCGCTTCCCACCGGATCCCCGTGCCGATATCCTCCCAGCATGCCCTTCGCCTCGGCCCCGAGCCCATTGCCCAGCCCTCGCCCTCCGGGTGGGATGGGAGGCTGTGCACACGCCTAGACCGCGAACCTGCGGCACACCATCCACCCCCGGCCCCTGCCGGGGGTTTTCATTTTCGGGAGAATGCATGAACATCCATCCCCATCTGGCCGTCATCGGCTTCGGGACCATGGGACAGGCCATCTGCAAGGGCCTGCTGGAAGCGGGGGGCTACCCCTCGGCCTGCATCCACCCCGCGGACCGCCACGGGGAAGCCCTGGGACCCCAGGCCCAGGCCCTCGGCCTGCACATGGAGGAAGCCGGGGTCGTGGCAGGAAAGGCCGAGGTCGTCCTGCTCTGCGTGAAGCCCCGGGAACTCGAGGGATTGCTGGCGGAACTGGGTGCCCAGAAGGCCCTGGCCCATCAGCCCCTGGTCATCTCCATCGCCGCGGGGGTGCACCTGGACTTCCTGGAGGCCCGTGTGCCCGAGGGAACGGCCGTGGTGAGGGCCATGCCCAACACCCCCTGCTCCGTGCGCCGGGGGATGACGGTGCTGGCCCCGGGCCGCTCGGCCCACCGGGAGCATCTCATCCTGGCCCGCACACTCTTCGAACCCCTGGGGAGCGTCATGGACCTGGAGGAGAAGCACATGGACGCCGTGACGGGCCTCAGCGCCTCGGGCCCGGCCTTCATCTTCGTGATCCTGGAGGCCCTGGCCGAAGGCGGCGTCCAGTGCGGCCTGCCCAGGGCCGTGGCCCTGGAACTGGCCGCCCAGATGACCCTGGGGGCCGCCTCCATGGTCCTGCTCACGGGCAAGCACCCCGCGGCCCTCAAGGACGAGGTGACAACCCCGGCGGGCTGCACCATCGCGGGGCTCCTGGCCCTGGAGGACGGGCGGATCCGCTCCGTGGTGGCCCGGGGCATCGAGCGCGCCACCCAGGTGGCCTCAGGCTTGGGGTGAACGCTTTGGCCAGGACACCTCTGACGTTAGGCTGAAGTCTGCCTTTCCATTAGACCGAACGGATGCCCGCCATGACCGAATCCCCCGCCCCCGAGACCCGCAGCCTCCACTTCATCGAGGAGATCATCGAGGCCGATCTGGCCTCGCAAAAGCACGGGGGTCGGGTCATCACGCGCTTCCCTCCCGAGCCCAACGGCTACCTCCACATCGGCCACGCCAAATCCATCTGCATCAATTTCGGCCTGGCCCAGAAGTACGGCGGCCAGACCAATCTGCGCTTCGATGACACCAACCCCGTGAAGGAAGACATCGAGTACGTGGATTCCATCCGCGAAGATGTCCACTGGCTGGGCTTCGACTGGGCCGGGGAGCACTACGCCAGCGACTACTTCCAGTTCCTCTACGACTACGCGGAGTACCTGATCAAGCAGGGCAAGGCCTACGTCTGCGATCTGTCCGACGAGGAGATCAAGGAGTACCGAGGCAACTTCTACAAGCCCGGCCAGGAGAGCCCCTTCCGCGGCCGTTCCGCCGAAGAGAACCTGGAACTCTTCCGCCGCATGAGGGCCGGGGATTTCCCGGACGGTGCCCGCACGCTGCGGGCCAAGATCGACATGCAGTCGCCCAACATGAACCTGCGCGATCCGCTCATGTACCGCATCAAGCGCGCCCACCACCACCGCACGGGCGACGCCTGGCTCATCTATCCCATGTACGACTATGCCCACGGCGTCAGCGACGCCATCGAGACCATCACCCACTCCATCTGCACGCTGGAATTCGAGGACCATCGCCCGCTGTACGAGTGGTTCCTGGAGCAGGACGTGGACGGGAAGTTCTTCCAGCGCCCCCTGCCCCGACAGATCGAATTCGCCCGCCTGAACCTCACCCACACCGTGATGAGCAAGCGCCGCCTCCTGCAGCTGGTGCAGGAGGGCCAGGTGCGGGGCTGGGACGATCCCCGCATGCCCACCATCTGCGGACTGCGCCGCCGGGGCTACACCCCCGAGGCCGTGCGCGCCTTCGCCGAGCATGTGGGCGTGGCCAAGCGCGACATGGTGGCCGATGTGGAACTCCTCGAGCACTGCATCCGCCAGGACCTGGAGCAGCACGCCCCTCGCGCCATGGCCGTGCTGCGCCCCCTGAAGCTGGTCATCACGAACATGAGCGAGACTGAGGCCTTTGACGTGGAACTGCCCAGGCATCCGGAACTGCCCGAGCTGGGCATCCGGAAAATTCCCTTCACCCGCGAACTCTGGATCGACCAGGACGATTTCCGGGAGGAGGCCCCCAAGAAGTGGTTCCGCCTCGCGCCAGGGGCCGAGGTGCGCCTGCGCGGCGCGGCCCTGGTCACCTGCCAGGAGATCGTGAAAGACGGGAACGGTAATGTCGTGGAGCTGCGCTGCACCTGGGACCCCGCGTCGAAGGGCGGCAACGCCCCGGACGGCCGCAAGGTGAAGGGCACCATCCACTGGGTCAGCGCCCGGCACGCCCTGGACGCCGAAGTGCGGCTCTACGAACACCTCTTCCTGGCGGACGATCCCATGGACGTGCCCGAGGGCCAGGACTGGCACCAGGGCATCAATCCCCTGAGCCTCGAGACCCTCACCGCCAAGCTGGAGCCCAGCCTCCTGGAAGCCCAGCCCGGCGAGCGCTTCCAGTTCGAGCGCACGGGCTACTTCGCCGTGGATCTGGATTCCATGCCCGGGACCCTCGTCTTCAACCGCACCGTGGGACTGAAGGACTCCTGGGCGAAAATCGAAGCCAAGGGCTGAGTAGGGAGCAAAAGGCATAGGTGATTCCCTCCTCGCCGGGGCCCGACTTCACGGGCTCCGCTGGAACCAGCGACGAGCGTCACCATCCGACACGGCGAAGCCGTGGAGGATGGGACGGAACGGCCCGCCCGGGCCGTTGCCGCCCGAAGGGCGCGGGCCACTTAGGCCCGCGTCACCATCCAAGCCAACGGTATTGGGTGATCCCCCCTATCGGAGGCTGTCCTTGTATATCTTCCCGTCCTTCATGATCACGAGGAGGTTCTTCGCCGGATCCTCGATGAGCTTGAGGTTCGTGATGGGGTCGCCGTCCACGAGCAGCAGGTCCGCCAGGGCGCCCTCCTGCACCACACCCAGCCTGCCTGGGTAGGGATTGCGGGGCCCGGACAGGGCCAGCAGCTCGGCATTGGTGCTGGTGGCCATGGCCAGCGTCTCGGCGGGCGTGAACCAGCGCACCATCTTGGCCAGCTGGGCCCCCTGGCGGGCCGCCAGCTTGGCGTCAAACAGCACATCCGTGCCCCAGGCCAGCTTGACGTGGTGCTTCTTGGCCAGCGCGTAGGCCGTGTCGGTGCCCTTATGCATCTGGAGCATCTTGGCGTGGTTCTCGGAGCCCTCCGGGAAGGGGGCCGCGTCCTGGTCATCCAGGAAAGGTTGGAGACAGAGCCAGATCCCCTTGTCGGCGATGAGCCTGGCGGTGGCCTCGTCCATCAGCTGCCCGTGGTCGATGCAGCGCACACCAGCCCGGATGGCCGTCTGGATGGCGCGAGGCGTGTAGGCATGCACGGTGACATAGGTGCCCATGTTCTCCGCGGCCTCCACGGCGGCGCGGAACTCGGCCTCCGTGTACTGGCTGGCGTCCAGGGGATCGTAGTTCGACGCCACGCCGCCCCCGGCGGCCAGCTTCAGGAATACGGAGCCGCGCATGAACTGCTCCCGGGCCCGCAGGCGCACCTCGTCGGGATTGTCGGCAATGGCCGAGCTTCCGCTCGCCTCCGGATGGCTCAGGGTGCCCAGGGCCTTCGGCACCTCGAAGGGCAGGCGGAAGTCCCCGTGGCCACCGGTCTGCGAGATCATCGCCCCGGCCGGCCAGATCCGGGGGCCTTCCACCACGCCTGAATCGATGGCCCGCTTGAGGCCGAAGACGGGCCCCGACAGATCGCGCACGCTGGTGAATCCGCGCATCAGCGTGTTGCGGGCCTCCCTGCCCGCCACCAGCACGAGGTAGCCCTCGTCGGCGGTCAGCATCACGCTCTCCGGGAGCACAGCCATCATGGAGTGCCAGTGGGCGTCGATGAGCCCGGGCATCAGCGTGCGACCGCCCCCCTGAATGACGCGCAGCCCCTTGGGGTCCATAGCGATGGGGGAGGCGGAGATCTTCTCGATGCGGTGGCCCTTCACCAGCACATGGGAGGGCGCCGAAAGCGAAGGCGTCCTGCCGTCGAAGATGCGCACATTCTCGAAGAGGACCGAGTCCTGGGCGTGTCCCGGGAATCCCAGGGCACAACCCAGAATCAGAACGGAAGGGAGCCATGCCCTGCATCGCATAGAACCTCCTACTGGTGTGTGGATGGGAGATTCTAGCGACTTCACAGGTCCCAGGGGCGACGGAATAAGAGACCGTAGGGTCATCAGAAGGGCTCGGTGTGCCGATGAATCGGCCTGGGTCTGCCAGGAGGGTTCGTCATGTGCTTCGAGGGTCGCGCCTACCTTCTTCCGGTCAGCCTCGTACTCCTGGGACTGGGCTGCGGCGGCTCCAGCCCTTCCGGCGCACAGCCCACCCTTCCCGTGATCACGGGTTTCAGCGCCTCTCCCAGCCCCCTCCCCCTGGGCCAGACGGCGACCCTGTCCTGGAGCGTCGCCGGGGCCACCCAGCTGAGCCTCGATTCGGGCGTGGGTCCCGTGTCAGGAACCTCGGTAACGGTGACGCCCAGCGTGCCCACCACCTACACACTGAGCGCCACCAACAGCGCCGGCACGGTCCACGCCCAGTCATCCGTAGCCCTTACCTGCACTGTGTTGGTAATTGTGGGGCCGAACGGCACGGTGAGCGGCTCCCTCGCCCAGACCCTCCCCTACGGCGGGTCCCTCTCCCCGGTGACGGCCTCCCCAGACCCGGGCTATGACTTCGCCGACTGGACGGGCGCTGGCCTCGCGACCACCTCCACCAACCCCCTGTCCATTTCGAGTGTCACGTCCAACCTCACGCTCACGGCCCATTTCACACCCCAAATATTCACGGTGACCTTCAGTGCCGGAACCGGGGGATCCCTCTCGGGCACCCTCAGCCAGAGCGTCCCCTACGGGACCTCCTGCGCAGCCGTGGCGGCGGTCCCGGACCCGGGCTGGGCCTTCACCGGCTGGACGGGCCCAGGCTTCACCCCCTCCACCACCAATCCCCTCACCGTGGCCGACGTCACGGCGAATCTGGCCCTCACCGCCGCCTTCCAGGACCAGGTCCCGGACCTGGGGAATTGGCTGCTGGACCATCCCGCCGTGGCTTCCGCCCTCCGCTGGCAGTTCCAGTCCCCGGCCGGGGGCAATGCCTACACGCCCCCCGGCGACGCGGACATGATCGCCTGGGCCAACTGGTCGCTGAGCCAGCGGGACGATCTGGCAGCGGCCTACCGGGACGCCGCCCTGTGGCTTCTGGGTGGGGCGACTGCGCCCATCACGCTGCCCTACCGCGGAGTCTCGGAGGCGCCCATCAACTACTACGGCAACCAGAGCGATGGCGGCACCGTCATGCAGTGGACGAGCCCCGCGGACATGTGGAACATCTACATCGCCCACGTGGGCTTCTCCCTGGCCCTGGAGACCCTGGGGAAGGTGCCCTGGAGCCTCGCCACCTACGATGCCCTGAGCCTGCGCTACCTGCTGGACAGCAGCACCATGGGCTGGAAGCTCCCCTACGGTCCCGTCTCCTTCAGCCTGGGCACCTATGGCGGGGCCAACCTCCCGGCCCTGCGGGCCGACAACCGGCCCAAGACCCCCTTCACCCATCCCATGTATGTCTACCAGTGGATGACGGCGTCCGGCATCATCGGGGGCTCCCGCCTGGAGAGCATCGGCGCAGCCCTGGACTGGATGCGCCACAACATGGTGCACTTCTACGGGTCCGACACCTTCGGCAACTGCAACAGCATCTGGCAGTACAAGGGATACCCGCCGGTCTCCCGGATCCTCCAGGGGACCACGGATGTCGCCAACGGCTTCAACCACTGGACCCTGGGCTGCCACGGCAGCGTGGGCTTTCTGGCGGCGACCCTCCGGGCCCTGAACATTCCCGTCCAGCCCGTGTGGGTGGGGGGCCACGAACTGGCCTGCTTCCTCACCGAGCACAGGTACCTCGATCACGGGGACGATCCCTACAACGCCGTCGTCCGAGGCGCACCCGACGTCCCCATCCTCAACGTCCTCATCGACGAAGCCACCTACCAGGAGCGCTTCACGGCCGATCTCACGGTGAACCTCAACAGCCCCAGCGCCGCGGTCCTCGCCAATATCGGAAAGGCCGCCGCGGATTTCAAGTGAACACCCAGCCCGCATCCCGGCCCCCGCCGCATGAGCTGAGCAACCGTGGGACCATCCGAGTTTTTTGATCTGAGTAAAGCATCTTTCATATCTACCCAGGGTTTCTCCCTTTCGGCCTTGAGCCCACAGAAGGGAGGCCGGCCAAAGAGATAGAACCCTCCCAACCTGGGCCAACCGGACGAGGCTCCCGGAATGCTATATTGGGGCTCCCGCCCTCCCCACCCACCCGTTCCCGTCCCGGAGAATTTAGGTTTGCCTCTGTTTCTCAATACTTCTATTCCTGGCGTTTACACAATCAAAACCTGTTTATGCGTACTTTCGCACCCCACCTCGGTACGCATAATTATTAGTTAGGCCGCAACCATGACACCTGGTGAACGTGAGCCATTCTTGATTGCACTTGATGGGGTTCTCCTACCGCTTGGATTCAAAAGGGGGCGCTCCTCCTTCGAGTGGAAGCGCCGTTTAGATAGGTCCAATTCCCAATCGATTCATTTGAACTTCGGTCTTGCCGGGATCAACCCAAGTTTTGGTAATCGCTTCGAGGATCTCGCGAAATTACTTCCAAAAGATTCTGGTGCTGTATTCCAAACGGCTAGAATGCTCACCTCAATAACATGCGTAAGTTATTCAAAAGGAACTCTTCCGTCATTGCTGGTAAGCGATGTATTGAATTTAGCTCTCCCAGAACTAAGTCGAATGACCGATAGAGAGTTGGTTGCAGTTGCCTTGAGTTCAAATGACCAAACCAATTGGCCAACGCTCAGCAGGTCCCATCGAATTCGACTCCTTCCCTTGATTTTGGCTTCACTCGGCAAGCATCACGATGCCCTACAATGGTTGTCTGAGTTCGAGTCTTCCGAAGGCAATATCGATAAAATGCTCCCAAATTATCAGGTCTTTTCTAGTCATTTCAGGTCGCGCTTTGCGACCTAACCAATCGTTCAACCGGACGCTGCCTTCGCGGCAAGGTATCATCGCTCAGCGTTCCGCTTCGCTCTCCATCCCCCCGCGCCGCCGTGGCAGCGCCGGTTAATAGTGAGGATTTCGGGCGGCCAGAATAGGGCGCAGGTTTCCAACCTTACGGAGCAGGCCGCGTGAAATCCGGTGTTGGACCTAGGCGAGGCGCGGTGGGGGTGTTGCGGCGCCTATGGGGAAATCGCAGTCAACTCGCGTGCTTTCGAGGGCGGCGGAACCCGATTCCGGCGTCGAGGAGGGTTTCTGCGATGCGGGATCCTTCGGAAAGGTTGGTCTCCGCGATCGCCACGGCTCCGAGGAGCATGGCCTCGCCTGCACATCCATCAAGGACGGGTGCTGGTTTCGGAAGGTGATGACCGCTTTGGGGACGCTAGGCATGCGTCCCTCCGGGCGGTGCGCGGAGCCTCGCCAGGGTCACATTCGTCCTCACCATGAGGGCGTCGCAGACGGGGCAGCGGTGGCCCTCGAAGGTC
>JAYSNJ010000193.1:0-30446 GCA_043723905.1 Holophagaceae bacterium | reverse complement strand
GGTGAAGGAACTCGCCGAGCGCAACGAATTCCCCCTGCTCTGCACACTGGAGCCCGAGTAATGCCAAGGCCCACCCCCTCCCTCACCCCTGCCCTGCAGACCTGCCTTCAGCAGGCCTTTCTCCTGGCCCGGACCTGGCGCCACGAATACCTGACCCTGGAGCATCTGCTCCTGTCCCTCCAGGAGGATCCCTTCGTGCGCGGGGCCGAGGAGGCCTGCGGCGGCGACGCCAAGGCCCTGAAGACGGAGCTTCAGGCCTTCCTGAAGGAAAAGCTGGAAGCACTGC
This sequence comes from Holophagaceae bacterium, assembly GCA_043723905.1. GTDB lineage: Bacteria > Acidobacteriota > Holophagae > Holophagales > Holophagaceae > JAYREN01. The sequence goes on along the minus strand of JAYSNJ010000193.1, from coordinate 30,160 downwards.
CGGCTTCCGAGGACGTGCAGCCCTCGCCCACCCTCGGCTTCAACCGGGTCATCGAGCGGGCCCTCCTCCACGCCCTCAGCTCCGAAGCCCGCACCGTGGATGGCGGCGCCGTGCTGGCCTCCCTCATCCAGGAGAAGGAGAGCCACGCGGCCTTCTTCCTCCAGAAACAGGGCGTCACGCGCCTTCCCCTGCTGCGCCATCTCGCCCACGGCGCCAGGCAGGCCGAGGCTCCCCCCAAAGCGGAAGAAGAAATCCCGCCCCCCGCCGCCCAGAGTGAGGACGACGAGGAGGGCGCCCCGGCCAGGGACCCCCTGGCGGCCTATGCCGTGGATCTGGTGGCCCGGGCCAAGGAGGGCCGCATCGATCCCCTCATCGGCCGGGCGGCGGAACTGGAGCGCCTCGTCCACATCCTCTGCCGCCGCCGCAAGAACAACCCCCTGCTGGTGGGCGAGGCGGGGGTGGGCAAGACGGCCATCGCCGAAGGGCTGGCCCTGCGCCTGGTGGAAGGGAAGGTGCCCGATTCCCTCAAGGGCGCCCCCTTCTTCGCCCTGGACATGGGCTCCCTGCTGGCGGGCACCCGCTACCGGGGGGACTTCGAGGCCCGGGTCAAGGCCGTGCTGGAGGCCCTCGCCAAGCGCCCCGGCGCCCTCCTCTTCATCGACGAGATCCACACCCTGGTGGGGGCGGGCAGCGTGTCCGGGGGCAGCCTGGATCTCTCGAACCTGCTGAAGCCCGCCCTCCAGAGCGGCGAACTGCGCTGCATCGGCGCCACCACCTTCCAGGACGTGAAGCAGGGCTTCGACCGGGACCGGGCGCTTTCGAGACGATTCCAGAAGATCGAGGTCATGGAACCCACGGAAGCCGATTGCCTGGGCATCCTCCGCGGCCTCAAGTCGAAGTACGAAACCCACCATGGCGTCACCTTCACCGAGGAGGCCCTCGAAGCCGCCGTGCGCCTCTCGGCGCGCCATCTCAGGGATCTCCAGCTGCCCGACAAGGCCATCGACGTGCTGGATGAGGCGGGCGCTGCGCAAAAACTCCTGCCCGCCCGCTCGCGCAGGAAGAAGATCGGTGTGCCTGAGATCGAGGCCGTGGTGGCCCGCATGGCCCGAGTGCCCGTGCAGGCGGTGGGCACGGAAGATCGACAGAAACTGTCCAGCCTGGAGACGGATCTGAGGGCCGTGCTCTTCGGCCAGGATCCCGCCATCGACAGGGTGGCCGGAAGCATCAAGCTCTCCCGCTCGGGCCTGCGGGGACACGAGCGTCCCGTGGGTTCCTTCCTCTTCGCCGGTCCCACGGGAGTCGGCAAGACCGAACTGGCCAAGCAGCTGGCGCGGGTGCTGGGCGTGGAATTCCTCCGCTTCGACATGAGCGAGTACATGGAGAAGCACGCGGTGGCCCGGCTCATCGGTTCCCCTCCGGGCTATGTGGGCTTCGAGGAGGGGGGCCTGCTGGTGGACGCCATCCGCAGGAACCCCCACGCCGTCCTGCTCCTGGATGAGATCGAGAAGGCCCATCCCGATCTCTTCGCCATTCTCCTCCAGGTGATGGATCACGCCACGCTCACGGACAACCACGGCCGCAAGGCGGATTTTCGCCACGTGGTGCTGATCATGACCAGCAATGCCGGGGCGAGGGATCTCAGCGCGCGCAAGGTGGGTTTCGCCGAAGCGGGCAAGGGCGGCAGTGCCAAGGGGGCCATCGAGAAAGCCTTCACGCCCGAATTCCGCAACCGGCTGGATGCCATCGTCACCTTCGCGCCCCTGGGCCGCCCCGAGATCCTCAAGGTCGTGGACAAGCACCTGAAGGAACTCCAAGCCCTCCTGGACGAGAAGCACGTCCTCCTCGAAGTTTCCAAGGAGGCCAAGGAATGGCTGGCCCAGAAGGGCTACGATCCGGCCTTCGGCGCCCGCCCCATGGCCCGCGTGTTAGAAGAGCACCTCCAGAAGCCCCTGGCGGACGCCATGCTCTTCGGGAAACTGCAGAAGGGCGGCAAGGCCAAGGTGGTGCGCAAGGGCGAAGGGCTGGAGATCACGGCCAAGGCGCGGTAGGCGCGGGGATTCCACAGAGTCGGTTCCAGGGGCGGAGGCCCTGAGGCCAAAGAGAAAAGCGCGGCCATCAACCTGGGGCCCAGGCGCGCTCTCCTTCAAATTGAAGGAAACCCTCCTCCATCTTGAATGAACCTGCGGGTACTCTCGCATTCAATAGAATGCAATTAATTGATTAAAATACACCTAGCCATTGGCCCCAATACTGCAATGCCTTTGGGCTGAACCGAGGGGCACCCTGCCCCAGGCACCTTCCAACCCTGCGAGCTCATCGGCCTGCAGCGGTCGAGTTGTGCATCCACGCGCAGTCTGCCCTTTCTCGCTGCCCTTTCCGGCAGTTTCAATCCCACCCAGGCACCCCAGGATGCCATTCCAGGAGTTCTTATGCGCATTCCCCTAGCCTTCCTGTCCTTGGCCCTGGCCTCGGGAGCCCTCGTGGCCTCGGACGCCCCGGACGACTTCCGCTGGATCCAGGTGCAGGGCGGCATCACGGACCACCGCACCCAGAACCCCAACCATCAGCAGCCCGCCATCGGCTTTGGCGTGGGCACCTGGCTCGACGGCCACTGGGGCCTGGAGGCTTCCGGCCTGTACACCCGGGTGAACTATGGCTACGGGCAATCCGGGGAGGCTCTCTCCACGGGTTCTCTGCTCATTAATCCCTTCCCCACGCCCCATACCTTCCGCCCCTTCCTGCGGCTCGGGGTGGGCAGCACGACCATCGGTTCCCCCCTCTCGGGCAAGGATTCCTATACCACCCGTCTGAGCGGCGTCCTGGGCCTGGGTCTCCAGGTCCTCCTGGGTGACCGGATGTTCGCCAGCCTCGAGGGCCGCCTCGTCCAGATCGAATCCAATGTCAGCCGCAAGGAGGGCCAGGCCCTGGCAGGCATCGGCGTCCGCTGGGGCAACCGTCCCCCCGCTCCCGCGCCCCTTCCCCCTCCTGCCCCGGTGGAGCCTCCCGCTCCTCCCGTCGTCATCCTTCTGCCAGCCCCTCCCCCCGAGCCCACCCCTCGCCCGCTGGTGATCATCACCGCCGCGCCGGTGCCCTTGCCCGCGCCTCTGCCCGCAGTGGTCCCCCGGAAGGTGATCCTGGACGAGGCCACCCTCCACTTCGCCAACGGGAAGGCCCGCCTCAGCCCCGAGGGCCGCGAGGCGGTCAACAAGGTCGCCAGCCAGCTGAAGGAAATCCAGGCCCCCTACAGTGTCCTGGTGAGCGGCCACACCTCCAGGGTGGGCAAGGCAGCCTTCAATCTTCAGCTGAGCAGGGACCGCGCGGCCGCCGTGGCCCTGGTCCTGGTGGAAGCCGGCATCCCTGCGGAAAACATCCGCTCCGAAGGCCTGGGCTTCTCCCAGCCCCGGGTCAAGGAAGTGACCAGGGACGACCAGGCCAAGAACCGCCGGGTGGAAATCGATATCAAGACGAAATCCGAGAACGTGGATATCCGGGAAAAGCAGACCCAGGTCGTGGAATAGGCATTTCTTCCATCCCGGAACAGACCCTGCAGGGAGCCCCGCCCGAAGGGCTCCCTCCAGAGTCCAGGGTCTCCTCGCCCGCGAAATGTTCCCAGGGATTACCCACAGATCAAGGTGGGAGTCGCTGCAGATGGGCTCCCTTGCAGTCATCGCTGCAGGTGAGCACGAAGTCCCCGTGGATCCCCGCGGCCGTCACGAAGGGCTTCAGCAGCGAGGCCGGGAACTGGACGGTCGCGCCGTCGGGGCAGCGGGCGAGCACCTGCCGGACGGCGCCGCGATAGTAGTCCAGGTATCGTTCCGGGGAGATGCTGAGATGGAATTCATAGCGCCTCATGGCCGGACCGCCCTGATTTCGCCTTAAACCGAAGTATCACAAAGCTTCCATCAGATTCCAGGCCCCGCCTGGGCCTCCACGGGATCGCCATTATCCAGCCGAGGCCCCCGGGAGGGCAGTTCCACCCGGAAGGTTGCCCCCTGCCCCGGGACGCTCTCCACCCATACCCGGCCCCCCATGGCCTCCACCATGTGCTTGACGATGGATAGGCCCAGGCCTGTACTCTTCTCGCCGCCTGTGGGGCGGGCGGAGAGCCGGGCGAAGCGTCCGAACAGCTTTTCCTTGTCCTCGGCCGTGAAGCCGGGTCCCTGGTCCTCCACGGAAATCCGGGCCCGCCCCTCCAGGGCCTCGACCCGCAGGAGCACGGGAGTCCCCCTGGGACTGAACTTGACGGCGTTGCTCACCAGGTTATCCAGGACTTCCTTGAGGAATTTCGCATCGGCCCAGACCATGACGGCCGCCCCGGGGACCCGGAGCTCCAGGGTGATCCCCTTGGAGGCCGCGGAATCCTTGTGGCGGTGCAGGATGTGGCGGGCCATCGCCCCCAGGTCGAGACCTTCGGGCTCGGCCTTGACGGTGCCCGATTCGATGGCGGCGATATCCAGGAGACGCCCGATGAGGATGGACATGTCCATGCCCTCCTTCTGGATCAGTCGGGCGATCCGCCAGGCCTCCTCCAGGTCCTCCTCCCCGTCCAGGAGCTGGGCCGCCAGCACGATGCTGTTCAGGGGGTTCCTCAGATCGTGGGCCACGATGCCCAGGAACTGGTTCTTCTGGTCGTTGATCGTCCGCATCTGGGTCGTGGCGGCATCCAGGCGGTCGAAGAGCCGGGCCTTCCCCAGGGCGGTGACCGCGTGCTCCCGGAAGCGCCGGAGCTTCTCCACATCAGCCTCCCGGAACGCCTCAAGATCCGTGAAGCTCTCCAGCACCAGGAATCCCGCCACTTTCCCTTCGAATTCCAGGCTCATGGCCAGCAGGGAATGGGGCAGGGGCAGATCCCCCATCTGCTGGGAGCCCGCGGCCCGCTGCAGATTTTTCACGCGAAACACACCCATGCCCAGCAGTTCCGTGCCCTCGGTATAGCGGGCCACGATCTCGGATTCCATGAACGCGATGCCCCGGTGGGAACCCTCCAGGTAGCCCGCGGCGGCCTGCACCCGGAAGAGCCCATCCTCCTCGCTCTGGATCAGGACCGCGCCCTTCTCGGCCTGGGGGAACTGGCGCAGGCTCTGCTGGAGGATGGCCCCCAAGAGAGGCTGCAGGGCCACCTCGCGGTTGATGGCCTGGACCGTCCCGTCCATGTCCTCGAGTTCCGCATTCCGCGAAGCCAAGTCGTGGGTCCGCACCTCGACTTTGGCTTCCAGCTCCTGGTTCCGGGACCGCAGGGCCGCCATGCGCCAGCGGAAATAGGCCCGGCCCACGGCCAATCCCCCCAGCACGTACAGACACACGGCCCACCAGGTGCGGTACCAGGGGGCCAGGATCCGGAAGGTGAATTGAGCCTCGGAGCCGAGGGTACCAAAAGCGTTCCGGGCCCGGACCCGGAACCGATAGTCGCCCTCCCTCAGGTTCGTGAAGTCCTTGAAGGGCTCTGCGCTCCAGGCGGACCAATCCGTATCGTTGCCCTCCAGGAACACCTGGTAGGCGGTGGCACCCTCCCCCTCCAGGCTCGGCGCGGCGAACTCGAAGCGGAGCCGGTTCTCCGCAAAGGGAATCTGGGGGGCCTCGGGCGGGCCCGACCGGGTCCCCCCGAAGACCGGCAGCCCCTTCCCCTTTCTCACGCTGCGCAGCAGGGTCCGGAAAGGCTGGTCGTAGTGCTTGGGCATGGAGGGGTCGAGGCGGACGAGGCCTTCGGAGGTGCCGAACCAGACTCGGCCGTCCTCCTCCGGCAGGATGCCTTCCACCCAGCTGCCGGCAAAACGGATGCAGGGCCGTCCCTCCCATCGGTAGGTGCCCCCGGGCTGGGGCAGGGCCGCTCCGGACTCGTTGAGGCCCCTGGCCTCATCGTAGCTGTGCATCCAGATCCGCCCCTGGCAGTCCTCCTTCAGGGCATAGACCCAGCGCGCTCCTTCGGGGAAGAGGCCCGAAAGGGCGGGATCCCGTTCGAAACGACCCTGGTCTTCCCGGAAGCGGTAGATGCCCGCATGGGAGGACACCCGGAGCGCCCCCCCCAGCCAGTGCACATAGGTGTGATTGAGGGAGGGCAGGCCGCGATCCGTGCCGAAGCGCTCCACTCTGGGGGTGCCGCGAGTAGCCCCCCGGGGGAATGTGAGACGCAGGGCGCCCTGGGCAGTGGTGCCCACCCACAGACTCCCATCCTCGGTCTCCAGAAGGCTGCGGACCTGGAGGGAGAGATCCGAGACCAGGCCCTCGTCCACCCATCGATCTCCCACCCGGCGGCAGGAGGCGAGACCGCCGGCCAACCCGAGGAAGAGGCGGTCCGGGTCCCGGAGGGAGCGCAGGAGGCAGTAGGTGGCCACCAGACTCTTGCGCACGGGGAGGGTTCGCCCAGCCCGGACCTCGAAGACGCCTTCGGAACCTGCCGCCAGGAGGCTCTCTCCCCAGGAGATGAAGCCCCACACGGCCCCCTTGAACCCTGGGACCGGCAGAAAGCGGAGCCCCTGCGGGTCCAGACGGAACAGGCCCTGATCCGTCCCCACATGCAGGATGCCCTGGTGCCTGTGGATGGAAAGCACGGTTCCCGGCAGGCCCCGGGGCTCCCCGAAGCGGCTGATGGGCGAGGGGAGCTCCACCCGGCTGATCCCCTTCTGCAGGGCCATCCAGAGCCCCGAATGGGAATCCTGGAAGAGGTGCTTCACGGAATCACTGGAGAGGCCCTCTTCCTTTCCCACCCGGCCCAGGCAACGCCCCTCCCGGGAAAGATGCAGCAGGCCGCTCTGGAGCGTGGCGATCCCGAGGGTCCCGTCGCCCAGGGGGAGGACATGGGCGATCTGCCCCTCCCGCAGCAGGGTGTCCGAGGGCGTGGGAAAGGGCTTCGCCGATCTCCCGTCATGGATGAACAGGCCCTGTTCCTGGGTGGCGATGAGCAGACCTTCTCTCCCCCCCGGCAGTGCCCAGGGCAGGATGGCCCTCACCTTTTCCTCGGTGAAGCGTTCCCCGCCATGCACCGGATTCAGGGCCTCTCCCTCCAGAACCAGCAGCCCCCGCCCCGCATCCTGGACGTAGAGGTGCTCTCGCACCACGCAGGCAAACTGGAAGACCTTGGCGGGCCTCCAGACCCGCACCGGATTCCCGGCGGTCAAGCAGAAGAGCCGCTCGTAGGACTGGAAGCAGACGCTGTTCCCCAGGAAGGAGATGGAAAAGACATCGGAGATGATCCGATCCGCGGGACTCAGCCGGTCCAGGAGGGAGACGAAACGCATCTCCCCCTGATCATCGGGGGAGAGATACCCGAATTCGCCCTTGGCGCCCACGTAGACCCGGCCCGAGGCGTCCACGGCCAGGGAGCGCACCAGGGTCCCCTTTTCCGTGCGGATCAGCCGCCACCGAACCCCGTCGTATTCGAGGACTCCGGAATTGTTCCCCACGTAGATCAGGCCCCGGGAATCCTGGACCACGCACCAGTTCTGGTAGAAGGCGCCGTATTCCTTGGCCGTGAAGTTGCGGAGGAAGGGATCCCCATCCTCCTCCCGCCCAGGCAGGACCTGCCCCTGGGAACTCGCCCGCGGAAGCGCCCCGGCCCCCGTGAGACAGAGCGCCGCGAAGGCCAGGAGGGCCCACGGGCGGGTCAGGGCGAAGCGCATGGGAATGGGCCTCCTGGAAAAAACATCATGACCGAGTGTATGCCCAGTGCGAACCCCTGGCGCTGCGGGACCAAGCCAGGCCGCCCATGGAGAGGGGGGCCTGGAAGGATGGCTGATACCGATTCGCATTCAATAATCGAGAATGTAGTCGGGCGTTCGAAGTCGCTCCGCATCGCAGCCTCGGCCCCTGGCCGGTCTGCGCTGCTACGCTTGACGCGCTCTGCTTCGCAGATCGCTATCTTCGAACGCACCCTGGGATGAAACCCGCTGGGACGGGCAGGCGAGGCCCTTGAAATCAAGTCTTGGGCCGGGATGGATCCCTTGCAGGTCCCGCATGGCTTGAGTCCGACCCCGAAAAAACCGAAGGACTACCGAAGCCCCCATCCAGCCTCGCCTGAAGACGGGCCATGGCCTGCTCGGCATAGACGCGGAAGTCCCGATGGATTCGGCCATAGCCCTCGCGCATCCGGTCCCGGACCTGGGTCCGGAACCCGGTGAGTTCCGCCCACCGCTCCGGGCCTCCGGCAGCCGAAAGGGTCCGGGCTCTTTCTTCAAAGGCGCGGGCCCATGCCTCCAGGTTCAGCCTGAAACGATCCACCTCCAGCATGTGCCGGGTCATCTGGAAGTAGTGGTGCCCCTTCACCGCCATCGTCACGAGATCGGCGATCCTCCGCGGGTTTGCAGTGAGACCCTTCCAGAGGAATTTCCAGTAGTCCCGGGCGTAGGAGGAGAACCCCTGGACCAGGAGGGAGCGGAGCAGGGCCCGGGATTCGCCCAGTCGGATGCGCCGGAAGGCGGCCGGATGGGGCTGGAGGGCCTTCAGCAGACGCAGGCAGCGCGCGAAGTAGTGGGCCGGGCTGTAGACCTCGGACAGCACCCGCTTGTAGCCCGCCAGCAGGGTCCCCAGTTCCATCCGGGGCAGGAAATTGAGGCGCAGATCGTGGGTGTTGCCGCCCTCGGACTCCCCCAGGAGGCGACCTTCGGTCTCCAGCCGCCGGGCGAGCTGGGTGTGGGGCAGGGCCGTGAGGAGTCCCACCATGGCAGTGGGAATGGCGGCGTCCTGGATGAAGCGGACTTGGCGCTCGAAGATGTCCTCCGGGTCGCTGTCGAAACCCAGGATGAAGCCCGCGGAAATCTCCAGCCCATGGGCCTGGATCCGCCTCACCGCCTCCAGCATGTCGGATTTCAGGTTCTGGGGCTTCCCTGTGGCCGCCAGCGTCTCCAGGTCCGGTGTCTCCAGGCCCAGGAAGACCATGTTGAAGCCGGCCTCCACCATGGCCCTCATCAGGGCCTCGTCCTCGGCCAGGTTCAGTGTGGCCTCCGTGTAGAGGCCAAAGGGATCGTGCCTCGCCCGCTGCCATGCCGCCACCTGGGGCAGCAGCGCCATGACTGCACTGCGGTTCCCGATGAAGTTGTCGTCCACCACGAAGAGCGGGCCCCGCTCCCCCTGGCGGTAGAGGAGTTCCAGTTCGTTGAGGAACTGCGCGGCGGGTTTCGTCCGGGGCCGGTGGCCGAAGAGTTCGACGATATCGCAGAACTCGCAGTGGTGGGGGCATCCCCGGGAGAACTGGAGGGCCATGCTCGCGTAGCGCGAGGGCCGCAGGAGCTCGAAGCGAGGGGGCGGCGTCCGGGACAGGTCTGGCCGGGCCGTGTCCGTGTAGATGGGCCCCGCCCTGCCCCGGGCCAGATCCTCCAGGAAGGGGGGCAGCGTGATCTCGGCCTCGTTCAGCACGAAGTGATCCACCCCCTCGATGTGCGAGTACGAGCCCGTGGGATAGGGCCCTCCCGCCACATGGGTGACGCCGTGCTCCCGGCAGCGCCCGATGAGCCGCTGCAGGGAGTCCTTCTGGATGAGCATGGAGGACGAGAACACCAGATCCGCCCTGGACAGCATCCGGTCCGTGAGGGGCTCCACGTTCAGGTCCACCAGCCTCAGTTCGAAGTCCTCGGGCAGCAGCGCCGCGACGGTCAGCAACCCCAGGGGAGGCAGGGCCGCCCTCCGATGGATGAAGGGGAGGGCGTATTTCATGCTCCAGTAGGTCGGAGGCATCTCGGGGTAGACCAGCAGCGCACGCCGTCCCATCTCACGGCCCTTTCCTGGAAAGGAAGCTGTCCCCCAGCGTACGGCCTGCCTACTGGCGCAGCCAGGTCGGCGGCTGGAACATCCCGGGGGTGGCCGGGTCCGGCCAGCGGATGGCGGGACTGCCGTCTGCCACCACCAGGGCGGGATGGCCGTCCCCCTTGAGATCGGCGATGGCCACGGAAAGGGGCCCGGAGTAGCCGCGGTAGAGGTCCGGCGCGAAGAGGGTGCCTGGATGGGCAAGATCCTGCAGGAAGACCGCCACCGTGCCCGGATCCCCAGGGAGCCCGGCGTTGGCCACCACCACATCGGGATGCCCATCGCCATCCAGGTCCCCGATGGCCACCGAGGCGGAAGCATAGTCGCCGGTGTCGAGGGTGAGCGCGGTCAGGAAGTTGCCGGGGTGGGCGGGATCCTGGCGCAGGATGCTCAGGCCTCCCGTGCCATTCGAGTAGTTGGCCGTGAGGATATCAGGGTGCGTGTCCTGGTCCAGATCGGCCACCTTCACGGAGACGGGATCCCAGCCCACCACGTAGTCCACGGGGGTCTGGAAGGTCCCAAGGGTGGCGCCGTGGCGCAGCACGGCCACCTTGCCGGTGGCCAGGGCCACCACGATGTCATTGCCGTCGCCCGTCAGATCTGCCACGGCCACCGAAGCGGGGTCGCCGCTCACGGGCAGCGAAACGGGGGAGAGGAAGGTCCCCGGCACCGTGTCGTGGAAGAAGACCAGCACATCGTTCCCGCCGCTGGCGGCCACCACGATATCGAGCCGTCCCTGGCCCTTCAGATCGGCCAGGGTGACATCCAGGGGCCGCCGCGTGCCCACGGAGAGCCGGAGGGGCGCCAGGAAGGTCCCGGCCGTGGTGGTGGACTGGAGGTGGACGTCCACCGCATAGGTCCCGGAACTCGCCAGGTAGTTGGCCACCACTGCATCGGGGCGGAGATCCCCGTCCACGTCCCCCACGGCGATGGCCAGAGGATAGTTGCCTGTATCGCTGCGCAGGGGGTCCAGGAAGCTGCCCGGCGTGGCGGGGTTCTGGAGCCGGGCCGTCAGGAAGCCCGGGCCGCTGACGCCTTCATGGAAGACGGCATTGGCGGTGAGGATATCCAGACCGCCCCCCCCGTTGAGGTCCGCCACCACCACGGACTGAGTGAGGTAGCCCGATCCGAGGTGATCGGGGGAATCACTGCTGGAGCAGCCCAGCAGCGAGAGCAGCCCCAGCGAGACCAGGGCCATGAAGGGAGGAAGAGGGGTCGACATGGTGCGCTCCCGGGAGAGGTGGTTCGACTGGATCAAGGTGAGGCGGGGGTCATCCCAAGGCAAGGTGCCCCCGATTTTGGGCACCGGATAGGCCCTTGGATGTTGCATTCAGTGTTTGGGTTTCCCCTGAAACACGTAGGTGGGCAACTTGGCCCGCCGCCAGGCCTTCATGCCGCCCTTCAGCACGTACAGCCAGGTATGGCCCCGGGCCGCCACCAGGGGATAGGCCTGGTGGGAAAGGACATCATTCTCGTCCACCAGCACGATGGGCCGCGGGTGGCTGGTATCGAGCTCATCGAGGCGCTGCTGGAGCTGGGCAAGGGGAATGTTGACGGCATAGCGGATATGGCCGTGCAGGCCCCGGAACTCCGCCTCGCTGCGGAGATCCAGGATATTGGGAGGCGTCCCGAGCATGAGTTCCTCGACCTGGCCCGGATCCAGGGTGTTCCTGCCCCGGGCCCGCCACCGGCTGGGCAGATCCCGGACCTTGAGGCCCGCCACCACCAGCAGCATGAGGATGCCGAACGCGATGGGGTACAGGAATTCCGGCCGGCTCATCCAGGGCTCGAGCCAGGAAGACGGGGGGGCGGGCCCCAGCAGGGCCAGGTAGACCGGCAGAGTCATCATGGGTGCCTCGGGGATTCCTGAAAGTATGGACCCGGATGGGCGGATCGCACGGACGAACTGCATTCGTGCGATCCTGGAGCATGGCCTGGAACCCCCGCCCTGCCCTCCTCTGCTCCCTTGCTCTTAGCCTCCTCGCCCTTGGCTGCGGCTCGGGCAACCCCGACGAGGGCCTGGCCCTGAACCCCGCCCAGCCGGTGACACGGGTTGGCGAAACCCTTACGATCTCCGCCCAGGCCCTGGAAAACCTGGCCACGGAACCCGAGTGGGAAGTGGAGGAGCTCCATGGCGGCGGCTTCACCCGCAGCCGCGGCCTCGCCATCACCTACGTGGCGCCGCCCTCCGCGGGCACCTATCACCTGGTGGCCCGGGCCACCCGCCCCGATGGCACCCGCCTGAAACAGAGCGTGGAAGTCCGCGTCCTGGCCGATCCCCGAATTGATCCTCCCACCACCACATTGTCGCCGGGCGAGACCCGGAGCTTCACAGTCCGGATGCGGGGCCTGCCCCGCAGCACTGCCAGCTGGGCCGTCGAGGAAGCGGATGGCGGTACGGTCTCGCCCGAAGGCCTGTACACGGCCCCTTCTCGCCCCGGGGCCTACCACGTGACCGCCACCTCGACACTGGACCCGGAAGTGAGTGTCTCTGCGACTGTCCGGGTGGAATAGCTCTTCTCTGAAGCCTGTGGGGGATGTTCGCGGACCCTTGCGCAAACCCTGGATTTCGAAGCGTCAATCCTCGGTGATTCCCATGGAGGCCATTTCCTTGCGCGCGGTCGCGTTGCCGGCCTTGGCCGCTCGCCGCAACCACAGGACCCCCTGGGGCCAGTCGGCGGGGGAGGCGATGCCGTAGCAGTAGCAGAGCCCCAACATGCGCATGGCCCCGGCATCACCAGAGACGGCCTTGGCCTGGTAGGACTGGAGGGCTGCCGGGACTGGTCTGGCATCGAGGTCCGCTCCCGTGGCCTTCTGCGCCCGTGGGTACAGGACGATTACCAGGATGATTGCCGTGATGACGGCAGCGGAAGCCAGGATCCCCGAGAGGACGAGGGGCCTTCGCAACCACACCCGCAAAGTGCCCAGAGGTGCGGGTTTCGGAGAAGGTGCCGGATTCCAGCGGGGATTCCACTCCGCAGCGGTGCCTTCATCCCACGCCTCGGAATCCAGGGGGATCTGCAGCATTGACGGGTTGGCCCGCACCTCTTGGGAATCCTCGAGGGGCTTCGAATCCGGCCTCGCGAGGCCGGACTGGGTTATGTCGAAAATGCTGGTCCTGGGCGAATGGGAAAGCGGCAAGGCCGCGGTCTGAAACCTACCCGCCGGATTGTCCAAGGCTGGAAGCGCCAGGGGTTCTTCCGGAGCCATCGGGTCCTTGGTCCGGGCAAACAAGCCCGCCAGCCTGGAGAAGAAGGCTCGGCTGGGCTTCGGCGCGGGAATATCCGTCAGCGTCGCATCGAACACGCTGGTGCGGGCCCTGGGGAGAGGGGCGGAGTTCTCTGGCACGACCTCGGAAACTGGCGCAGCGCATCCGGGCAGCGTGAGGTCGAAGATGCTGGTCTTGGGATTTCCAGACACTTGGGCCATGTCGATTCTCTGATGGATGCCCCGGTCCTGGCGCAAAGGCACGGATACCGGAGACTTGATTGAACGGAACAGAGGATTTCAACCCAGTCTAGCCTGGAAGGCAGCGGTGCCGATGGGGAACCTCGGCCTCGACGCGGTATCGGAGCTCCCGGGCACTTCCGTTTCCTGGATCCCAGGATCGCCACGGCCTGAGGGCGGACGGCTACTTGAAATGCCTGATCCGGGTCAGACCGGCAGGGGGATCTCCAGCCGCTCCAGCAGGGCCCGGAATTCCTCCGGCAGGGGCGCGGTCACGTTGATGCGGTGCCCGTCGCCGGGGTGGTCCAGGGAGAGCTTCCAGGCGTGAAGCATGGGGTGCTCGCAGCGGATGGGGAGCTTGTCCTGGTCCTGCCAGCGGGTCATGCCGCCGTAGAGGGGATCGCCCAGGATGGGCGCGCCCAGATGGGACAGATGCACGCGGATCTGGTGGGTGCGGCCCGTCAGCAGCTCGCATTCCACGAGCGCCAAGCCGGCGGACTTGGCCAGCACCTTCACCCGAGTCTGGGAGGGACGCCCCGTGGCCTTGATGGTCATCTTGGTGCGCTCCACCCGGTGGCGGGCCAGGGGCTGGTCCACCAGCATGAAGCCCAGTTCCGGCAGCTTGCGGCTCATGCGGACGATGGCCAGGTAGCGCTTGTCCACGCTGCGCGACTTGAACTGGGCCTGGAGGGAAGCCTGGGCCTCGGCGTCCTTGGTGGTGGCCAGGCAGCCCGTGGTGAAGCGGTCCAGGCGATGGACGAGGCCGGGCCAGAGGGGGGCCGCGAAATCCTCGTCGGCACCTTCGGCTTCCTCGTCCTCGACCACGTCCTTGTCTGCGGCCACGGCCAGTTCCTTGGCCTGCTCGCGAAGGCGCCAAAGCAGGGCGTTCACGACGGTCCCCGAGGGGTGGCCTGGCCCGGGATGGGCCACCACGCCCGCGGGCTTGTTCAGGATCCAGATCCGGTCGTCCTCGTAGAGTGTGGGCAGGTCAAGATCCTCGGGCTCCAGGTGCAGGCAAGGGGGCACCAGCTCCGGCAGCTCCGTTTCCACCGTGGCCCCCACCCGCAGGCGCGCGCCGGGCTTGGTGGCGGTCACGCCGTTGAGCAGGACCCGCCCTTCGCGGATCCAGGCCTCCCAGCGGGAGCGCCCGATCTCGGGATGGGCGGCCGTGAGGAAGCGATCTAGGCGGGGGGATTCGATTTCGATCAGATGGTGGACGGGCATTCCAGGACCTGCTTTCGGAAACACAAAAAAAGAACGCTGTTCACCACGATTTCGGGATCGGTGAATGGGGTGCAGCCACGCGTTCCATCGGTGAAACCCAGTCCACCCGAGACCATTCCTCCCATGATAGCCGAGCCCGGGAGGCAGCCACCGGCCTTTCCCCAACCCCCTCCCACCCCACAAGGGTCAGGAGACATGCATCGACGAGTGGCAGCCGCGGGATGGGTTCCCCCAGGGGAAGAAATCACGCTTCCGCGAGCTTCCTCCGCCTGAACCACCACGCCAGCACGGCCCCGAAGAGAATGAACGCGAGCCCCGTCAACCGCCCGGTGGAGAGCCAGGAGAGGCCGAACCAGACGCCCCGGTCCAGATCGCCCCGCCAGATTTCCAGGACGATCCGGCTCATGCCTTCGAGCCCGAAGAAAAGGGCCACGATCTGCCCCGGGAAGGCCCGGCGCCGGGAGAGGAGCACCAGCCCGCCCATTATGGCCAGTTCCACCAGGAAGGTGTAGAGCTGGACCGGATGGAGCCCAAGAAAGAGGGGCGTGCCCGACAGCAGATGGGTCTCGGTCCGGGTGAAGGTGACGGCCCAGGGAGCGTGGCATTCGGTGCCATAGCAGCAGCCCGCCGCAAAGCAGCCCAGGCGCCCGATGGCCTGGCCCAGGGCCATGCCCGGGGCCAGGGCGTCCATGGTGAGGCCCAGGGGCAGCTTGTGCTTGCGAATCCGCCAGAAGAAGACCGCCGTGCCCAGGATGATGCCCCCGTGCACCGCCCCCCCCGCCCGCAGGGTCGCCAGATCGAAGACCTGGGACACGGGAACGCCATTGATGAGATCCACGGCGATCATCAGCAGTTTCGACCCCAGGATGCCGCCGATGAGCACGGCCACGCAGAGATCCGAGAGGGCCTCCGGAGAAAGGCCGTCCCGCTTCCCCAGGCGCAGGATGAGCCCCAGGGCTGCGAAGAAGCCGAGGGCCATGAGCAGCCCGTAGGTGCCGATCTCGAAGGAACCGATGCGGAACAGGATGGGATGCATGTCACTCCAGGGATGATCCGAGGCCGAACCCTTGGGCTGACCCTGTCTGATTGTCACCGAGTGCCGGGATCCGCGAAAGCGGAGTCGTCTATCCAAATACAATCATAGCTAATCTATATTGCCTTATTTTTCATAGACTCTATACTTCGCTTGCACCATCCAGCCATCACTCCCCCTGGAGGCCCATGGACAAAAAGGAGGTGTCGAATTTCTTCGTGGTGGATGATGCAGCTGCTCAGCCTGCAGCTGTCATCCGCGCAGGCCCTCAAGAACAAGTAGTTCCCGATCCCAGCCTTTCCAGGGGAGGCCCCATGAACACACGGATGCTCGTCCCCCTCGTCCTCGTGCCTGGCCTCGTGGCTGGCCTCGCGAGGGGAAGTGCCCTTGACAGATTCCCGGCCTCCCCGCCCCTCACCGAAGCCCAGAAGGCCTCCATCTGCCAGGAGGTGCGGCCGGTCACCCGGGACTGGACCCAGGCCGTGGAACGGGCGGATGCCATGGCGGTCCTGGCCTTCTATGGGGCCATTCCGGATTTCCCCCTGATGTATGGGGATTCGGATGGAAGGCTCCGCGACTTCGAGGGCCTCCAGAAGAGCCTTCGCGAAGGCTTCGACGGGGTCGTTCGCTACGAGGTGATTCTCCGCAAGGAGATGTACGCCGTGCTCGACGCCGATACGGTGCTCTGGGGCTTCCAGGGCGGGTGGCGGGGAACCCTGAAGTCCGGGGCCCTCCTCCAGACGGAGCCCTGGGCAGTGACTCTGCTGCTCAAGCGCATGGGCACGGCCTGGAAGATCGTCTACCAGCACGAATCCTACCCGCAGCCCGTGGAAACGAAGTCCGCCAACGCCTCCGAAAAGGGCATGTGAACCCGCTCCCCAGACTGGGCTGAATCCCGCCGCCCAGGGGCCCTGGGCATTTCCTGTGGAGATCCCATGAACACACGCATCATTGTCCCCTTCATCCTTGCAGGGAGCTTGGCCATCATCGGCCTAGGCTGCAAGTGCTCCGCACCCGCACCCCTCACCGAGCCCCAGAAGGCCGTGATCCGCCAGGAGGTGATCCAGGCCATGAAGCCGATCTGGGCGGCCTGCGAGCAGATGGCCCCGGACGTCATGACGAAGTACTGCCAGGACGGACCGGATTTCGCCTTCGTCATAACGGATGGGAAGGCCTACACCTTCGCTGAATTCAGCAAGCTTTGGGCGGAAATGATCCCCCAGTTCCCGGCCCAGAAGATCAACCTCCGCACCGAGAAGGTGATCGTGCTGGCGCCGGATGCCGCGCTCTACTTCTGGCAGGGCGGCAACGACATGATCCAGAAGGACGGCACGGTGCTTCGTGCCGATCCCTACTGCGGGACCTACCTGTTCCGGAAGACGGGTCACCAATGGAAGGCCGCCTACTTCCACGAATCGAGCCTGCCCATGGTGGCCGTGAAGCCCGCGGAGACGGTCCCCGGGAAGAAGTAGCGTTCCCCCAGCCGACCCGCCGAAGGGAACCTGCAACCCACCCGGCATCCTCTCCGGTCTGCCTCAGCTTCGCCCTGCCAGCCCAGGCATGTCCGCTATCCTGCACGCTCCCAGAGTCGATGGCCCAGACGCCCCCCTCCCTATGAAACAGCGCGATACCGCATACTTGAATCATGGAGGCGCCCATGTCCCAGATCACCCTCACGGCCCAGACCCTGGCGGAACGCCTGGGGGGCGCGCTGCAGAACTGCCCGCCGGAACGCGCCCTCACCGAAGTAAGGCCGCTGGATGAGGCTGGCCCGGGATCGGTCGGCTTCCTGGCCAATCCCAAGTACCACGCCCAGGCCCTCCAGAGCGGTGCGGGCCTGATCCTGGCCGATCCCAAGACGGACCTGGGCGACCGGCCGCGGCTGGTGATGGAGAACCCCTATTGGGGCTTCGCCCAGACCATCGGCTTCCTGCACCCCGAGCCCGAGCCCGCCTGGTGCGAGGCGCCCATCCATCCCAGCGCGCAGCTGGGGAGCGGCTGCAGCATCGCCCCCGGCGTGACCATCGGCGCCCGCACCGTGATCGGTGACCGCTGCGTGCTCCATCCCGGCGTTCATATCGGCGACGACTGCCTGATCGCCGATGACTGCGAATTCTTCAGCGGCGTCGTGCTCTACCGCCGCACGAAAGTTGGGAACCGCGTGCGGATCCACGCCAACTCCGTGCTGGGGAGCGATGGCTACGGCTACGTGCTGGTGAACGGCCGCCACGAGAAGGTCCCCCAAGTGGGCTTCGTGGATGTGGGCGACGACGTGGAGCTCGGCGCCTGCGTCACCATCGACCGGGGCGCCCTGGGCGCCACCCGCGTCCGGAAGGGCACCAAGATCGATAATCTCTGCCAGGTCGCCCATAACGTCCAGATCGGCGAGCACTGCCTGATCATCAGCCAGACGGGCATCTCCGGCTCCACGACCCTGGGCGACTACGTGACGATGGCGGGGAAGGTGGGCACGGCGGGCCACATCCATATCGGCAGCCGCAGCATCGTCGGGGGCAACAGCATGGTGGCCAAGGATCTGCCCGAGGGCAGCTTCGTCAGCGGCTACCTGGCCCGCCCCCATCGCCAGTGGATGGAGGCCCAGGCCGCCCTCAACCGCCTGCCGGGCATCCTCAAGAAGCTGGCCCGCCAGTCGCAGTCCTAACCCCGAGCCGCGGGAATTCCGATACAGGCTTGGCTGACCCTGGCCTCCCGATCGAGGACGATTCGTCCCTCGAAATTTGCGCCTCCACCCGAGGGAATGTGTCGATGAATCTCGGAACCCGCAACATCCCCAGTCCAGGTCCCGGCGCCATGGACGTGCCCAGCATCATCGATGCCTTCGCCCACCGGATGATGTACTCCATCGCCAAGGACCATTACACGGCCACCGAGTTCGATGTCTACCAGGCCCTGGCCTTCGCCGTGCGCGACCGGCTCATGGAGCGCTGGTTCAAGACCCAGAACACCTACTACCACAAAGACGCCAAACGGGTGTACTACCTGTCCCTGGAATTCCTGATGGGCCGCGCGCTGCTCAGCAATGTGCAGAACCTGGGCACCCAGGATGCCTACACCCGGGCCATGGAGGATATCGGCTTCAGGCTGGAGGATATCGGCGAACAGGAGCGGGACGCGGGCCTTGGCAACGGCGGGCTCGGCCGCCTCGCGGCCTGCATCCTGGATGCGGCCGCCACCCTGGAACTGCCCTTCTATGGCTACGGCATCCGCTACGAGTACGGGATCTTCCAGCAGAAGATCCTCGAGGGCCAGCAGGTGGAGTTCCCCGATGGCTGGCTCCGCTATGGCAATCCCTGGGAGATCCAACGCCCGGATGCGATCTTTCCCGTGCGCTTCTATGGCCATACCCACGGCCACGTCGACGAGACGGGCCGCTATCGCGTGGACTGGCAGGACACCCAGGACGTGTGGGCCATGGCCTACGACACCCCCGTGGTGGGCTTCCAGAACGGCACGGTAAACACCCTGCGCCTCTGGTCCGCCAAGTCGAGCCGGGAATTCGATCTCGCCCATTTCAATTCCGGGGAGTATGTCGCGGCGGTGGAAGACAAGACCCTCTCCGAGAACATCTCGAAGGTCCTCTATCCCGCGGACGACCGGAGCGCGGGCAAGGAGCTGCGCCTGAAGCAGCAGTATTTCTTCGTCTCGGCCACCCTCCAGGATGTGATCCGGCGCTTCAAGAAGCGCCCCAGCTGGGCCTGGGAGGAGCTGCCGGACAAGGTGGCCATCCAGATGAACGACACCCATCCGGCCCTGGCGGTGCCCGAGCTGATGCGCGTGCTGGTGGACCAGGAATCCCTGGAATGGGACCTGGCCTGGTCCCTGACCCAGCAGATCTGCGCCTACACCAACCACACGATCCTCCCGGAGGCCATGGAGATCTGGCCCATGGAGCTCTGGCGCCGCCTGCTGCCCCGCCACATGGAGATCGTCGAAGAGATCGATCGCCGCTTCAGGGCCACCGTGCGCCAGCGCTATCCCTTCGATGACGCCAAGCTCCAGCGCCTCGCCATCATCGACCAGGGCCACAGCGTGCGGATGGCCAACCTGGCCATCGTGGGAAGCCATTCCGTCAACGGCGTGGCCCAGCTCCACACGGATATCCTGAAGGCCTCCACCTTCGCCGAGATGAACGAGCTCTTCCCGGGGCGCATCAACAACAAGACCAACGGCATCACACCCCGGCGCTGGCTGGTGAAATGCAATCCGGGCCTCGCCACCCTGGTGACCGAAGCCATCGGAGCAGGATGGACACGGGATCTCGACGCCCTGCAGGGCCTCAGGCCCTTCGCCCAGGACCCGGCCTTCCAGGAGCGCTGGACCCGGATCAAGCACGCCAACAAGGAGGCCCTGGCCGCCTGGGGTCGGCAGACCCAGGAATTCACCCTCGATCCCACCTTCCTCTTCGATGTCCAGGTGAAGCGCATCCACGAGTACAAGCGGCAGCTGCTGAATCTGCTGCATGTGGCCACCCTCTGGAACCGCCTGAGGGATGGCGTGGACACCGGTGCGCCTCGGGCCGTGCTCATCGGGGGCAAGGCCGCGCCCGCCTACTGGGTGGCCAAGCAGATCATCCATCTCACAAACGCCCTTTCCCGGGCCATTCACGCGGACCCTGTCGCCCAGGGCCGCCTCCAGGTGGCCTTCCTGCCCAACTACCGGGTCTCCCTGGCGGAACTGGTATTCCCCGCTTCGGAACTCTCGGAGCAGATCTCCACCGCGGGCACGGAGGCCTCCGGCACGGGCAACATGAAGGCCGCCCTCAACGGCGCCCTCACCATCGGCACCCTGGACGGCGCCAACGTGGAGATCCAGGAGGAGGTGGGTGAAGCCAATATCTTCATCTTCGGGCATACGGCGAAAGGCATCGTCCAGCTGAGGGATGCAGGCTACAGGCCCAGGGAGTGGGCCATGGGCAATCCGGAACTGCGCCGGGCCATCGAGACCATCTCGACCCTGGAGGGGGGGACCTTCCAGTCCCTGGGCAACGCCCTGCTGGACTCGGACCACTATTTCCACTGTGCCGACTACGCCTCCTACCTGGAGACCCAGGCACGGGTCTCGGCCACCTATGCAGACAGTGCGGAATGGGCCCGCAGATCCATCCTCAACGTGGCGAGCATGGGCAAGTTCTCCATCGACCGCACCGTGCGGGAGTACGCCCGGGAGATCTGGAAGGCCCCTTTCGTCCCCGTGCCGCTCCCCTGATCCTGGAGATCGGGGCGCACCATCCAAAGACGGAACCACGGAGGACACAGAGGAAGAAAGAGGGCACAGAGAAAAGCAGAACCAATATCCGGAAAATGCTCTCTGCGTTCTCTCTCTTTTTCTCTGTGCCCTCTGTGGTTCTGCTTTTCATTCCACGGGTCAATGGCAGCGCGACATCACCCCATGGCGTGCAGGCCCGTTCCGCCCACCAGGGCCCGCAGATCGGGAATGCGGCCGTCCAGCCCCGGGATGAGGGGCAGGATGCGCAGATCCGTGACCCGCCCGGTTTCCGCCAGCTCGCGTTCGAGCTCCCCGCGCTGGGATTCCAGCAGGTCGGGGTGTTCGGTCCAGATGCGCACGGCGAGGGTCCCCCCGGCGCTCTGCAGCCCCACGCGAGTCTCGCCCAGGCGCGTCAGGTTCACCGAGAGCAGGACGCGACGGACCTCCTCCTGCTCCGGGGCGCGCGTCGAAGGGGCATCCTCCTCCACCCAGAGCTGCAGCGTCTGGCCCCCTGCCCAGGGGAGCGGGATCTCGAAGTAGGCGGTGCCCTCCCTGGCCTGCAGAGCATGGAAGGGCGCCTCCCGAGGTGACACGGCGGGGTCGGCGAGCGCGCGCACGCTGCCCTTGACCCAGGCCTCCCAGGCTTCCGGCACCTCGAGGGCAGGGCCCGGGTGGGCCTTCAGGGCCCCTTCCACCCGAGTCGCTTCCGCCGGCGTGAGGAGGCGCGGCGGAGCCGTGGCCCGCCCGTTGGCCGCCCGGGCAGCCTGGGGTGGGGAGGCGGGGACGGCCCCCTCCGACCCGCTCCGGACCAGGAGGCTCCGGATCCACCCGTCCAGGGCACCGCGGTGGACTTCGGGAATCTCCGCCTGCTGCAGGAGCCCCTGGAAGCGCAGAAGCAGTTCACCGGCGACGGAGGCCTGGCCTCGACTCACCTCTCCCGGGTTCCCCGGAACCTCCGGAAGACCTTCCCGGACCAGGTTGGGCTCCTTCACCAACGCCAAGATCTTCGCCGCCAGGGCTTCCGGAGCCATGTCTGGCGCACCCAGCACCCGGGTGAGGCTGGCGAGCTGCTCCGGCGGCAGTAAGGCCATCGCCCGGGCGAGCAGGGCCGGAGAGGGCAGCGCGGACTGGGGCGCAGCCGCGGTGGCGGGTTCGGGCAGACCGCCCAGGGTCTTCAGGAGCTGGACGAGGGGCGCCAGTTCGGGAGGGGGTGAGGCCTGGAGCAGCCGCGCCGTGAGAACCGCCGCCTCGCCCTGGACGAGGGGTGCCAGCAGGGTGGGCGTCGCGGGAGGTTTGGCTTCGAGGGTCTGCATTTTCAATTCACCCGCCACCGTATCCACGCGAACCCGCAATTGCGTGCCTTCCGGGAAGGGCAGTTCCCCCTGGGCCGTCACCATGCGCCCGCCTGGCAGTTCCAGCCTGACGCCCTCGGGTCCCTGGCCCAGGTAGAGCACGCTCAGTTCCTGCCCGATGGCCTGGAACAGCGCCTCCACATCCCCGGGCTGCAGGCCCTGCTGCAGGAGGAGGGCCTGGACAGCGGCCGAGAGGCTGGAGACGGAGAGGTTGGGGAAGGACGAACTGATGGGATCCATGGGGCCAGGGTTCAGATCCCGAAGTGCCGCTTCACGATCCCCGCCATGTCCTGGAGGGGGGCCACCTGATCCACACAGCCCCGCTCGAAGGCGGCCTTGGGCATGCCGTACACGATGCAGCTCTCCTCGGCCTCCGCCAGGGTGTGGGCGCCCTTGGCCTTGAGCAGCTGCATGCCCTTGGCGCCGTCGCTGCCCATGCCCGTGAGGATCATGGCCAGCACCTGCTTGGGGCATTCCTGGGCGATGCTCTGGAACATCACATCCACCGAGGGCTTGTGCAGACTATCGGCGGGCTCGGCGCTCAGCTCGAGGATCGCCTGGGCACCGCGCTGCCGGTAGTTCAGGTGGATGCCCCCCGGCGCGATGTAGACCGTGCCGGGCCGGGCGGTCTCGCCGTGCTCGGCCTCCTTCACTTCCACCTGGGAGATGGCGTTGAGACGCTCCGCGAAGGGCTTGGTGAAGCTGGCGGGCATGTGCTGGACGACGAGGCAGGGCACGGGCAGTCCCTTGGGAAGGGCGGGCAGCAGATCCTGGAGGGCCTTGGGCCCCCCTGTGGAACAGCCGATGGCGAAGAGTTCGGCCATAGGGTTCCCGGCGATGAGGCCGCCCGGAGTCGGCAGCGGACGGCCCAGCCCCTGGATGGGCGCCTGGGCCGCGAACCCGGGGCGCGCGGGCGCCGGGGGGGGCCGGGTCCCAGGCTTCCGGAAGCGGGGACTCCGGGCCAGCTTGCGCACCTTCTCCTGGAGATCCTGCTGGATCTGCAGGATGCTGCCCGAGGCCAGGCTGGATTCCTTGGGAATGAAGTCCAGGGCTCCCAGGGCCAGGGCCTCCAGGGTCGCCTGGGCCCCCTCCTGGGTGAGGCTCGAGACCATGAGCACCGGCAGTGGGAAATTCACCATGATCCGCTTGAGGCAGGCCAGTCCGTCCATGCGGGGCATCTCGACGTCCAGCGTGACGATGTCGGGCTTGAGCTGGGGGATCTTCTCCAGGGCGTCCAGGCCATCCCGGGCCGTGCCCACCACTTGGATATCCTCGGCGGCTTGCAGCATGCGCTCGAGGGCCTTCCGCATGAAGGGACTGTCATCGACGATGAGGACGCGAATGGGATCCATGGCGGGTGGGTTTCTCTCAATCCTGGAAGGCGAGTTGGACGAAGGTGACGGCGTGGTCGAGTTCATCGTCGATGCTGAAGGTGAGGCGCTCCAGGTCGAAGTCTACCTCGGGCTTGAAGATCTCCTGGAAGGAGGGGAGCTCCTCCAGGACGATCACCAGCGTCTCGTCGGCAGGCCCGTTGGGGATCCGGGTGCGCACCAGCAGGTCCGAGAGATGGAGGAGGTTTGCGAGATAGGCCCCCTTGGGTGGCGTGTGGTGATCCCTTATGGCCTCCACGAAATCCTCGGGGAAGCTCCAGTTCTCAGCCACCATGGCGCCCACCTGGGCATGGGTGAGGCCCAGGATCCGCTGCTCGGCCTCGACGATGAACTCTCCTGCCCGGAAGGCCTCCACCACCGGGGCGTATTCGTCGGAGAAACAGTAATCCAGGGCGATCTTTCCGATGTCGTGCAGCAGTCCCGCCAGGAAGGCGGTCTCCTCCATGGGGCGGTTCCGCTGGAGGCGGCAGATGGCCTTGGCCGTGAGGGCCACGGCCACGGAATGCTGCCAGAGCAGCGTGGAGTCCAGATGCTCGGAGCCCTTGAAGGTGCGGATGATGGCGGCCGTGCGCCCCAGGTTCAGGACGGCGTCGAAGCCCAGGCGCATGACCGCCGCCCGGAGATCGTTCACCCGGCCGTCTCCGGAATAGGCCACGGAGTTGGCGAGGCGGAGCATGGCCGCAGACAGCGAGGGATCCTTCGAGAGGATCGCAAGGATCCGCTCCACGGTGCAGCGCTCGTCTGCCACCGCCTGCCCCAGCGCGACCACCGTGGTGGGGAGCGTGGGCAGGTTCCGGACGCGCTGCCTAACGAGATCCTGGGTGATCATGTCAGAAATCCGAGATGAGTGACTTGTCCCTATCGAGAGCTTCCAGAGCCGTGTCTCTGTGGGATTCGAGGGTCGCCTCGTCGATGCCGAGGATCTCCAGGGCCTCGGCCGTGGCGAGGGCGAGGGATTCGGGCTTCCCGATCCCGATCTTCTGGTTCAGGGCCATCTGGTTGCCCAGGGCCACGAGCGCCACGAGATTGCGGTGCTCGGGCGCTGCCTGGAGGGGATCGTGGTGCCAGCGCGCGGCCTGTTCGATGCTGGCGGCGATGTTCCAGGAATGGAGGAGGGCCTCGCCCACCATGGCGTGATCGAAGCCGAAGGTGTCCAGCTCCATGGAGAGCCCGTCGACATCCTCGTTGTAGACGCTGCGGATCAGGGTGCCGTAGCGGTCGGAGAACTTGAGGGACATGACGCTCTTGCCGATGTCGTGCATCAGGGCCGCGAGGAAGACTTCCTCGGTGCGGGGGAAGCGCAGGGCCCGGCCGTAGGCGCGACCCGCCAGGGCCGAGACGAGGGCATGTTCCCACATGAGTCGTTCCTGAAGCCCCGTCACTCCGCGGCTGTAGAGGTTCTTGGCGCTGGAGGCGATGACCACGCTCTTGATGGTGGAAAAGCCCAGGGTCATGATCGCCTGGGTCAGGGTCGTCACCTCGCGCATCATCCCGAACATGGCGGAATTGGCGATCTTCAGGATCTGGGCGGTGAGGGCCTGGTCCGTGCCGATGACCTTCTGGAGTTCGTCGGTGGAGGCGTCGGGATCCGCCGCGAGGCGCAGAACCTGGGCGGCCACCTGGGGCAGGGGCGGCAGGTCGCCGAGGTTCGCAATCAGTTCCTGGGGGGTGATGGGCATGCTTAGTTCCTCCGAAGACCTTAGCCGCGCTTGCGGTAGCCCATGGCCTTGCTGAAGTGGAGCAGCTCGAAGCCGGTGTTGAAGCTGTGGATGGACTCGCTGTGGCCCACGAGCAGGTAGGACTTGGGGTGGAGCTGTTCGTGGAAGCCCTTGATGACCTTGGCCTTCACGGCCTCGTCGAAATAGATGAGCACGTTCCGGCAGAAGATCACATCGAAGGCCCCCAGGGACCTGTAGCCTGGCCAATCCACCAGGTTGAAGTGCTTGAGGGTTACCATCTGTTTGAGTTCCGCCTTGACCTCGAAGGCATCGGGCCCGCTCTGGTTGAAGTGCGCCTTGAGCTGGACCGGCGTCAGGTTGCGCAGGGTGTAGGAACCGTATGCGCCCTCCCGGGCCAGGGCCAGGACCTTCTCGCTGATATCGGTAGCGATGATCTCGGTGGTGAGGCCCTTGAGAACCGTGTCCCGGGCCTCCTGGCAGATCATGGCCAGGGTGTAGGGTTCCTCGCCCGAGGAACAGGCCGCGCTCCAGATGCGGAACCGGTTGGCGCCGCGCTCCTTGGCCAGCTTCACTGCCTCGGGCAGCACCATCTTCTGGAAGGCCTCGATCTGGGGGGGATTGCGCCAGAAGCTGGTCTCGTTGGTGGTGATCTCGACGAAGAGCTGCTTGAGCTCCTCCCGCCCCCGGGGACTCTGGAGCAGCTCCAGGTAGTCCCGGTAGCCCCGCAACCCCAGGTCCCCCAGGCGCCGCTGCAGCCGGTTTTCCAGGAAGTACTGTTTGGATTCATTGAAGAAGATCCCGGTCTGGGCGTAGATGAAATCCCGCAGACCCAGGAATTCCTGGCTGGTCATGAGTTGGCTGGTGGTGGGCAGGGCCATGGGTTGTTATCCAGAATGGAGAATCGGCCAATTTGAGCCCGGCTTTAATCGGAGCCTTGAGGATCGCCCTCCAGGATCACCACCGCAAGGGCGAAGCCCCCATCGTGGGTGACCGTCCCGTGGAGGCGCTGGATCTTCCGGGCGCTCAGCTGATCGGCCAAGGCACCTTCTGCCCAGAGTCGCCCATTCCAGTAGCGCAGCTCCTTCCAGGACCAGCCGTCCAACCCTGTGCCCAAGGCCTTTCCGAAGGCCTCGCGCAGTGCCCAGCGACCCGCGAGACGCTCCGGAAGCCGCTGCGGGTTCCCCTTCAGCAGGAAGTCCGCCTCTTCGGGGTGCAGGATGCGATAGATGGCCTTTTCTCCGTATCGTTCGACGAGGTGGGCCCACCGGGCGGGGGCACACAGATCCGTTCCAAGCCCCAGGATCATGAAAGCTCCCGTGCATACCAGTGATCACAGCCATGGTGTCCGGTGGCGCCCAGGGGGGCACGGAGCGGCGTGAACCCGACCCTCGCGTAGAGGCGCATCGCCCGGTCCATGCCCGAGAGCGTTTCCAGGTAGCAGGTGCGGTAGCCGAGCGCCCGGGCGGCCTGCAGGCAGTGGCGGATCATGCGTTCGCCCTGACCCAGTCGCCGGGCCTCGGGCAGGAAGTACATCTTCTTCAGCTCGCAGAACCCCTCTGGGCCGCCCGCCAGGGGGGCCACCCCCGCCCCGCCCAGGACCCGGCCCCCGGACTCCAGGACGAAATAGGCGGCTCCGGGCGTGCCGAAGGCCTCGGCCATGTGGTCCACCTCGGGATCGTGGAGGGCGAAGCCCGGTCCGCCCGCCCCGAATTCGGGCATCACGG
The DNA here is from genome assembly GCA_043723905.1 of Holophagaceae bacterium. GTDB lineage: Bacteria > Acidobacteriota > Holophagae > Holophagales > Holophagaceae > JAYREN01. The sequence goes on along the minus strand of JAYSNJ010000193.1, from coordinate 3,346 downwards.
CCCGGATGATGGCCGCCACCGCGGCGTCGTCCGAGCTGCGGAGCGGTCGAATCAAAAAGTCCTCGGCCATGGGGATTCCTTGCAGGGGGATCGGTTTTATTGGCGGCTACAGCCCTTGTGACGAGGAACACTCCCATTGTGACCCCATGCACACGGAGCGGAATCAATACTTCAGCCACCGGGCACCCGCCGGGTGCTTTTTTTGGCGCGTGGAACTTCCATTTTCAAGGAGCGTGCGAATGGCTCAAGTGAAGGAAAGACCCAAACCTTTCCTCTTCTCCGACTACTGCAAGGGCTGCGGCCGCTGCGTGAGCGTCTGCGTGAAGGGCTGCATCGCCTTCGCCGACGAGATCAATCCCACCACCGGCGTCGTTCCGGTCGTGCTGGACCTCGAGAAGTGCACGGGCTGCGGCCTCTGCATCGAAGCCTGCCCCGAGCCCTACGGCCTCAAGGCCATGCTGGATGGCGTGGACTACGAGATCCAGGACCCCGCCAAGCTCTTCGGCGACAAGTTCAGCGCCGCTCCGGAGCCCGTGGACATTCCCAACGAGCGGGTCCCCCTCCCCGCCACCCAGCCCCTGGTCATCAAGGGCAACTACGCCTCCGCCATCGGCGGCCTGCTGGCCGGGTGCCGCCACGTCTTCGGCTACCCCATCACCCCCTCCACCGAGGGCGCGGAGCTGATGGCCAAGCTGCTGCCCAAGCTGGACGGCGTCTTCCTCCAGGCAGTCTCCGAAGTCGCGGCGGTGAACCACATGTACGGCGCCGGCGGCGCGGGTCTCCCCACCATGACCTTCACCTCCAGCCCGGGCTTCTCCCTGATGCTCGAAGGCGTGAGCTACATGATCGGCGCCGAGGTCCCCGCCGTGTTCGTGAACGTGATGCGCGGCGGGCCCGGCCTGGGCAACATCGCCCCGGAACAGGCCGACGTGAAGCTGGCCTGCCACGGCCTGGGCCACGGCCACACCCAGTGCATCAGCCTCATGCCCAGCACGCCGCAGGAGATGCTGGACCTCACCATCCTCGCCTTCGAGCTGAGCTTCAAATACCGGAACCCCGTCCTCATCCTGGCCGACGGCTACCTGGGCCAGATGACCGGCAAGGTGCAGCTGCCCGACCACATGACCCGGCCCGGCATCCCCAAGTGGGGCGTCTACGGCGACCGGAACCACCGCAAGAACCTCATCTCCTCCATCCAGCTGCTGGAATCGGACCTGGAGAAATTCAACATCTACCTGCAGGAGAAGTACGAGTCCATGAAGGTGGAGGCTCGCGCCGAGTCCTTCATGACCGAGGACGCCGAGGTGCTGCTGGTGGCCTGCAACACCCCCGCCCGGGCGGCGAAGGGGGCAGTCCAGAACCTGCGCGACATGGGCATCAAGGCCGGTCTCTTCCGCCCCATCACCATCTGGCCCTTCCCCGTGGAGCAGCTGAAGGCGTTGCTGCCCAAGACCAAGCGCATCGTCATGGTGGAAGCCAATGCCGGTGGCCAGATCGAGAACGAACTGCGCCTCGCCCTGAGCAAGGCCGGTGTGGAGAAGCTCCCCCCCATCAGCGCCGTGCGCCGCTTCGGCGGTCTGCTCCCCCAGCAGACCGAGGTCGTCGAGCACGTGACGGCCATTCTGGCCAAGTAAGGAGCCCTCAGATGTCGACTGTCTTCTACAAGAAATTCGAACGTCATGCTCACGGCGAAGGTCTCAAGGGCCAGAGCACCCACTACTGCGCCGGCTGCGGGCACGGGTTGGCCCAGAAGTATCTGGCCGACGCCATCCAGGAGCTGGGCATCCAGGACAACACCGTCCTGGTGAGCCCCGTGGGCTGCTCCGTGTTCGCCTACTACTACTTCGACACCGGCAACACACAGGCCGCCCACGGAAGAGCTGCGGCTGTCGCACTCGGCCACAAGATGGTCAACCCCGAAGCCATGGTCATCTCCTACCAGGGCGACGGCGATCTGGCCTCCATCGGCCTGGCCGAGACCGTGGCCGCAGCCCAGCTGGGCGCGCCCATCACGGTCATCTTCATCAACAACGCCATCTACGGCATGACCGGCGGCCAGATGGCCCCCACCACACTGATGGGTCAGAAGACCGCCACCAGTCCCGAGGGGCGCACGCTTTACAACGGCATGCCCATCAAGATGGCCGAACTCATCGCCCAGCTGGATGGCCCCGTCTATGTCGAGCGCGTGGCCCTCTACAGCCCCGCGGAGCGCAAGAAGGCCGCCAAGGCCATCAAGAAGGCCGTCCAGATCCAGCAGGAAGGCCGCGGCTACGCCTTCGTCGAAGTGCTCGCCGAGTGCCCCACCCACCTCAGAATGTCGCCTGAAGAGACGGAAAAGTGGGTCAAGGAATGCATGACGCCCATCTTCCCCCTGGGGGTGAAGAAGGACAGCACGGTGGAGCCTTGGTTCAAGCTGAACAAGCCCAATTTCGAGGCGAAGACCTTCCTCAAGTATGTCGGCGCGACCTCGGACATCGTCGCGCGCCATTGCACCAGCTTCCCCACCCACCTCAATCCCATTGATGTGAGCCTGAAGCTGGCGGGTTCCGGCGGCGATGGCGCCCAGACGGCGGCCATGCTCATCGCCACCGCCGCCATCAACGAAGGCTTCGATGGCACGCACATCCCGGCCTACGGCCCCGAGAGTCGCGGCGGCACTTCTTACGCCGATGTCCACGTGGCCAAGGACGAGGTCCTGAACCCCGCCAGCCACACGCCCGACATCCTCCTGGCCTTCAACGCCCCCAGCCTGGCCAAGTTCGGCATCACGGTGAAGAAGGGCGGGTTCATCCTCTACGACAGCTCCATCGCCAAGGATGTGAAGCCCATGGACCCCAGTATCACGGTGGTGGGCGTCCCCTTCGCCGAGATCGCCGCGGGACTGGGCAACCTGGTGGTCAAGAACATCGTGGCCCTGGGGGCCCTCCAGGCCGCCACCGGCCTCTTCCCCAAGGAAACCTTCATGGCATCCGTGAAGCAGGCCCTGAAGGACAAGGCCAAGCTGATCCCCCTGAACGAACTGGCCTTCGAGGCCGGCATGAAGGCCGCCACGGATTTCCTGGCCGCCCGCAAGAAATAGACGGTTCCTGTTCATGAAAAAGCCCGGCGCGAGCCGGGCTTTTTCGTGGGCAAAGGAGAGGGCGGAGAAGGAACGACTCCTTCTCCGCCCTCCCCAATCCGCTTTTCCAGCAGCCTACTTGGCTGCAGCCTTCAGGGCCGCCACCTTATCCGTGCGCTCCCAGCTGAACTCGGCCCGGCCGAAGTGGCCGTAGGCCGCCGTGGACTGGTAGATGGGCCGGCGCAGATCCAGGGCCTCGATCATGGCCTTGGGGGTGCAGCTGAA
>JAYSNJ010000192.1:0-16011 GCA_043723905.1 Holophagaceae bacterium | reverse complement strand
AGGCTCTGGAGTCCCCCTTCGAGGGCCTTCAGGTCGGCGACCGTGAAGGTCATGTCCCTGGGCTTTTCCCGTGTCCTCTCGAGTTTGTGGCAAGGGTTGGTGCCATCGGGGCGCATGTCCTCCCGCTCGGCGATGGTGAACAACTTTGAAAGAATGGCGGCGGCGCGGTTTGCCTGGACAGGCGTCCTGCGGCTCGCCTTCCGGTAGAGAGCCTTGATGTCCTCGAAGGCGAGGTCCTTTACGAGCCGGGAACCGAGCTCGGGAAGGATGGTGGTCCTGAGAATGCTCTCGTAGCTGAGGCGTGTAGACGGTTTGAGGCGGGGTGCATAGTCCTCCCGCCATAACGCCACCAGGGTGGCTATGTCGGTGCCGCTCCGCTCGCTTTTCATGAACGCCCGGACATCGCGACCCTCCTCGTGGAGTCGCCGGAGGTCCCGCGCTTTATCCCGAGCAAGCTCGACGCTCCAGGCCTCGGCCGAGCCGATGGTGAGGGACACCTTCCGCCCATCGGCCCGCTGGAACTGGACACGGAAGGATTTTGCCCCCCCGGGCGTTACCTGGATATGGAACCCCAAAACATTGCTGTCCCAGACGCGATAGAGGGTGCCCGACGCCTTGAGGGCCCGAACCCTGGTGTCCGTGAGGTTCACCCGATTTCGGGTGCGATCCAAGTCCTGGCCATTTTCCATCATTGGGCTCCGTTGCTCTACCGTTGCTCTACAAAATCGGGGTCGTGTCGGTTCGCGCGAGGTCTAATATTAGGCTAAATGCCGTAAAATCAGGATACCCCGGAATGCGCCGAACCGACGCGAACCGGATAGCAATGGACTGAAAATCCATGTGTCGACGGTTCGATTCCGCCTCCAGGCACCAATAAGGTCAAGCATTTACGAAGCCCCCAAAAATGGGGGCTTTTTGCTGCACCAAATCTGAACCAAATCCAGCGCAGAACGATGGGGAGTCTACCGCTAGCCGAAAGTCGGAGAAGGATTCCCAACAATCCAGAGCAGAGGCGGCCACTGTCTTGATGGCGGAAGGTTTCATCGCGTGCCTCCCTTCGCCTTCAGGATTGGGACGGTAGGGTTCGTGCGGCCGAGCAAGCTGCGCGAGCAGCGCAGCGAGGGATTCCGCCCCAGACACCAGCGGAGTCGAATCACAGGGATCCAGCCCGCGCACTGGAGGGCGAGGCCACATCGCGTCCGGAGCCCGGGAGCGGGCGTAGATCGGGGATGCCAGGATCACCTTCCGGAAGGGGCGACGGGCCTGAGGCCTCTTCGTCCAGGCTTCTGCGGACTAGGGCCCCTCTCGTTTCTAACGCCCTTCGGGGGGTTGCCACAGCTCGATGCGGTTGCCTTCGGGGTCCATGACCCAGCCGAACTTCCCGAACTCCGATTCCTCGACCTTCTCATCGACCTCGCACCCCTCCTCGCGCAGCGCGGAGAGGAGAGCGTGTAGGTCCTCGATCCGGTAATTGATCATGAAGCTCGCCGTGCTGGGCGCGAAATGGGCCGTCGAGTCCTCGAAGGCATTCCAGACGGTGGTTCCCACGCCATCGGGGTTCTCCGGTGATGCCCAAGGGAACACGACACCACCCCATTCCTCGATCCTCAGCCCGAGGTGATCCCGGTACCAAGCCGCCAGCCTGGCTGGGTCCTTGGCCTTGAAGAACACTCCACCAATGCCGGTCACGCGCTTCATGGCTGCCTCCTCCGGGTTTCCCCTTCCTCCAATTAAACCCTAGGGAAGCCACAGGCAAGAGACGGAGCCGCGCGGCCGCGCCGCGCCGGAGGACCCATTCGCGGCCTCTTCCGGCGCCATCGCGTGTCCTGATAGGGGCCCTATTCGAAGATGGAGAACTCCGTCCTGCCGTTGATTCTCCCGGTCACCTTGCCGTTGAGGAACGTGCCGACCCAGGTCTCGCGCCACTGTTTGTTGATCAGGGTGACCTTGCCGTCCACGATCTCGCCCTCGAAGCGGGTGAGGCCTGCGGCGGCGTTCCTGTCGTTCTTCTGTTCCATGACGAACCTGGAACCCGAGGAGAAGACCACGCGCATGGTGCCGTTCTGACCCGCGCCGGAATTCCACCTCATGGTCTTGCCCTCGGGGAAGGGATTCCTCGAAGCCGCCATCGCCATCGGCTCCACAACCCTGAAGGTAAAGCGGGAGGAACCCGTCACCAGAGTGCCGTTGATCTCGTGATCAGAAAGGGAGCCTTCCCACACTTCCTTCCACTGCCCACCATTGATGAGGACGACCCTTCGGCCGTTGTCGACCACCGCACCGACCAGCTTGACGATGCCTGCAGCCCGGTTCTTCTCGTTGGTTTGCTCCGCTTCGAAGTACTGACCGTTCACCAGGCTGATGCGCAGGTTTCCCGTCTGACCGGTGTTGGTGGACCAGGTCAGGTTCTTGCCCTGGGCGATCATCTCCGCGGAAAGCGGCGAGATGAGAGCCAAGGCCCCAAGAAAGGCAACCATCTGCTTGTTCATGAAGGAGCTCCTTCGGTGAATCTGTAAGGTCATGGCTGCCGCTCGAGGGCAACCTCTGCGAAAAGCAACGCCGGCGGACAACCCCGGGACTTTTTCGCCACCAATTAGGCCATTCGTGAAATTTATATTGAATTGGAAATCACGACAAGGCGATTTGTTCACCTACCCGGTAAACGCTTGGAACGAGGTTCTGAATCAGCTTCAGCACAGCCCAGGGAGTATGCTGAGTCGGTCCACCCCAGCCCCATATCCTTCGGAGTTGCCATGTCTCCGGTCCGCACCCTGCTGACGGCCTTCCTCGTCTTGTCCCTGGGAGGGTCTGCTCTCCAGGCCCAGCGCCGTCGGGGCGGTGCCCCGGCGGAGGATGCCCAGGCGCGGCCCTCCATGGGCCTCGTGCTTCAGAATGAGGGCGGGCGCCTGAAGGTGGTGAGTGTGCTGCCGGGCTCCCCGGCGGAAGCCGCCGGGATCCTCCCGGGGGACGTGCTTCTCAAGGCCGGGGGCGGGGACGCCACCGACATCATCGCCATCCAGCGGCTGGTGGCCGTGGCCAGCGCCCGGGGGCTGAAGCTGAACCTGGAACTGGAGCGGGCGGGTCGTCCCCTTACGGTCCTGGTGGGTTCCGGCCGGCTGGTCCCCCCCGGGGCCTTCGCCCCTTCGGCGGCCTCCTCCCGCCCCGCGGCGCCCCTGCCGGGTCAGGGCTTCAACGTGCTCCGTTATGCGGCCCCGGATCCCCGCACCGGCGAGGTGGTGTGCTGGGGGGACTACGATCCCGCCTATCCCACGGGTCCCCTGCCCTACGAGGCGCTGTTGGCCGAGGCCCTGCGCAACCCCAGCCCCTCCTTCTCCCTGGAACCCACTCCCGCGGGAAGGGCCGCCGGGCGCGAACTCGATCAGCGGGTGGCCGCGGACGCCCAGCGCCTGGCCCGGGATCCGGCCTATGTCCAGACCTACGCCCAGCGCCTGATGCAGGTGCTGGGCACGGAACTGGCCCAGCGCCCGGACGGCCAGCGTTTCGCCAAGCGCTGCGGAGCCGCCTTCGGCCTCACCCCGGCCGAGGCCATGGACCTCCTCCAGCCCGAGCGGGGCCAGAAGGCCCGGGGCGAGAAGGGGTACATCGCCCTGGCGGCCAAGGCGCTGAAGCATCTGGGGACCCCCGGGACCTCGGAGGCGCTGAACAGCATGCTGGGCGGCGATACCTGGGGGGCCATCGATCTCCTGGGAGTGGGCACGGAGGCCCGGCGCCTGAAGGCCGAGTTCGATGCGGGGCGCCTGGCCAAGGACCAGGCTTCGCTGCGATTGCAGGGGCTGGTCTGGGGGGCCTTCCTGGTGAACAGCGGGATGAATCCGGCCCTGGTGGAGGGGGAGCGGAACCGCCGGGGGCCAGCCTCCTTCCTGCCCTGGGCCACGGAGCGGTTCACCACCTGGATGGCCGAAAAGGTCGGCTCGGGGATGTTCCACGGCCTCGTCCTGGGCGAGGAGGCCCTCCATCGCCTCTACCCCGGGCTGCCGGCCCTCCAGCTGGAACCCGTCTGTCTGGACGGCCTCGATCCGAAATCGGCCCTGGCCCAGGTCTTCTTCCGGGCCGATGTGGCCATGAAGAGCCTCCTGGCCCTGCCGGACGCGGCGGATCGGGTGCCCGGCCACCGGAGCCAGGCCGAATACCATCAGGCCTTCCTGGCCCAGCGCGGCAAGGGAGGGAGCGGTGGCGGCCTGCGGGCCCGAAGCTGGCTCCAGCCTGGAGTCGTGGAGCTCCGGGTGGATCCGGGGGGCGGCCTGGTGCGCTTCGGGGAGGCGCGCATGGCCATTCGCAGCAAGGTGATGGAGGACACGGGCCGATTGGGGGCGCTTCAGCAGGAAGGCGTGGACGCCTATGCCGCCGAGGTGAGCTCCCGGTACGAGGCCTACGCCCGTGTCGAGCCGGAGCTCCATCGCCTGCGGGAGGCCGCGAAGGTCCTGGCCCTGGCCCGCTGGGTCCGGGCCCGGGGGATGACCCTGCGCACCTCCTTCGGGAATGGGGAGGTCTCCCTGGGCGTTGTCCCCAAGGGTTTCGTCCAGGCCACCTTCCTGATGGAAGGCGATCACCTCTATCTCCAGCCCGCCGCCATCGGCGGTGTGGACTTCTCTCCCCAGAGGGGGGAGGCCTGGGTGCAGGCCCAGCCGGAGGCTGGGGTCGTGCCCAGCGCCCTGGGGCAGCTGCAGGCCAGCGCGGCCCTGGCGGGCCAGGCCGCAGACGCCGCTATTGCTGGCGATCTCACCGGGGCCCGGGAACTGGCCCAGCGCAGTGCCGATGCCATGACGGGGCGTCTGCAGGCCGGTTCAGTGCCGGGCCTGCCCATGCCCACAGGAGTGGAGGCCTTCCCCATGGCCCAGGCCAGCACGGGCCTGCTGGGGCGTGTCCAGTCAGCGACCCTTCGCATGCAGCAGGCCCCTTCCGGCACGCCCGAGGCCGAGGAAGCCCGGGCGGAGCTGCAGGGGCTGAAGGTCCAGTCCCAGCGCCTCGTGGCCAGCCCCCGCAGCGCCCCCCAGGTGGCGGCCACCCTCCGCACCCCGGGGCCTCTGCCCCTGGCCCCGGCTCCCCTGCCTCCCGAGCCGGTGCCTTCGGCGGCGGTCGAAGCCAAATCCCTGAGCCCCGAGGATCGGCGACGCATCCTGGAGGAAACCACGGCCCTGCGCACGGAGCTCTGCCGGATCCGGACCCAGCTCCGGAAGCTGGATGCCAGTGTCCATGCGGACCAGGCCCAGCGCGAGAGCTGGGAGCAGGAAGTGGAAGGGGCCTACGGGCGGGCCTGGGACCGGCTCACCAAGGACATCATGGTGGACGCCTTTTCCGGTGTGCTCCTCAACCGGTGGAACCAGGTGGTGGGCAAGGGCCTGCGCACGCCTGCGGAGAGAGCGAAACTCTCCAAGGCCACCCAGTTGCTCAAGACCCTGGAGCTGGCCAAGAGCTACAAGGACTTCGCCGATTGGGCAAGCCTGGAATCCGTGGATGCGAAGTACATCCGGGAGGGACTGACCCAGGTCTTCGGCCTCCTGGAGGGCGAGGAGGTGACGCGCAAGATGCTCGCGCGCTGGCTGGGAAAGCCCATCCCCAAGGGCGCGACGGCTTACTACACGGCCGCCAAGAACGTGGTGGACACCGCCTTCGATCTCACGGCCGAAGGCTTCGCCTGGGCCCGCATGCGCCAGCTGAACCGGAACAGCGACGAGTTCCTGAAGGCCGTGAAGGCCCTGGCCGGTCGTCAGACCCGAGTGCTGGAGGGCATCCATGCCCGGGAGAAGACGTTGGGACTTGCCGAAGGCGACACCCGGGAACCCTGCGAATAGACTTGTGAGGCAGTTCCCCCCAATCCCCCATTTCCCACCCAGGAGGTGATCCATGAAGAAGCTCTTGACCCGAGTCCTGCTCAGTGTTTCCGCCCTTGCGGTGCTGGGCGCCGGCACCCTTTTCGCCGAAGAGAAGAAGGCCGAGGACAAGTTCACCCAGGGGAAGAAGGGGAAGGCCAAGGAGGGCCTTGAAGAATCCGCCGGGAAGAAGGCGAAGGACGTCAAGGTTCCGGACGTGCCCAAGCCCACGAAGGTGAAGTAGAGAGGCCCCATCCTTCTGGCGCAAAAATAGAACTGCCCTTGATCAACCCTTCTCCAAGGAGGTCGCCCATGGCTTTTCGCACGTCTCTGAAGATGGTGGCGGCGATGGTCCTCGCCTTCTGCGCCGCATTCCCCGTCATGGCGGGGATCTGTCCCGAATGCGGGAGCCGCTCGCACACCAAGGACATCGGTTCCTGCAAGCTCTGTGATGGCATGACCATGAGCGGAGAATTCCAGCTGTGCATGGACTGTTCGGACCGCCTGCAGGAGTGCGAGCAGTGCCGGAAAGCCCTGCTGCCCGCAGCTCCCAGGATCGACGAGAAGGCTTACGGGATCCATAGGTTCGGGCGATGGGTCTACGAATACACGCGCTCCAATGAAGGCAGCAAGAGCGAAGGCTATTTCGGGAAGCTGAGCTTCTCCGGCCAGAGCCTCCCCGAGCCTGCGGAGGTCAACGCTCATGTCCGCACTCCCTGGGGCCTGATGTACTGGGCGGGCAATCCCACGGTGGCCTTCGGGAGTCACGGCTGGATGCTGCGTCCCCGGCCCGGTCAGCCCCTGGGGCGGCTCATCCAACCCGCGGCTGCGGTCGTGGTCCAGGTGAAGGTGCTGGCCGCGGATCGGGGAGCGCCCCCTGAGGAGGCCTGGATCCGCCAGGAGATGAAGGCCATGCAGATCCCCGAGGGCGTGGGCTCGGGGTCCCAGTGGATCACCCTGGGCAAGGATCCCGTGACCATCCACGATTCCAAACACTTCGGTCAGGTCTACCTGGCCGTGGTGGATCCCGGGGGAGGGGCCCCGCTGCGCCTCGAGATCTCAGGCTCCCGGAGCGCCACGGTGGAGATCCCCCGGAAGCCCGGAACGCATCGGATCGTGCCGCACACCACGGCCAGCTCCATCGCCTCCCTCGATTTCTACTTCGCCGTCGCCGTTGAATCCAGATCTCCCAAGGGAGAACCCCGATGAAAAGCTTCAGCCGTATGATTCTGGCCGTGGCCATGCTCGCCTTCGCGGCCGGCACGACGGCCCTGGGGGCGCATCCCGTCCAGGCCGAGAAGCGCTGCACGACGTGCGGCGGCACCGGTCGAGTGGACGAGGAGAAGAACTGCGTCAAGTGCGGCGGCAACGGCAGGAATGCCTGCACCCGCTGCAACGGGAAGCGCACCGAACTCTGCACCTCCTGCATGGGCACGGGCGCCATCGAAAAGAACTGCTCCACCTGCCGGGGCAGCGGCAGGGTGAAAGACCAGGCCTGCGGCTCCTGCAGCGGCAGTGGGAAGGTGAGAGAGACCTGCCTCCGCTGCGGGGGGCCGGGGCGTCTGGATTGCGGGCGCTGTGGCGCCACCGGCGAGGAAACCTGTTCCCTGTGCAACGGAAGCGGGAAGAAGGTCTGGAAGGTCCCCTGCTCCGCTTGCGGAGGCACGGGCAAGCGCTAGCCCATGGCCCCCTCCGCGCCCTTCACGTGCTTCCTGGTACCCAAGCCCTTCCTGGGCCCCACGGGACTCATCCAGGAGAACGCTCTGCGCTGCCTAGCGGCCCTGGGCATCCCCACGCTGGTGATGGGGGATGAGGCGGGAGCCGCCGAGATCTCTGCAGCCCATGGCGCGCGACATCTGCCTGAACTGCCCCGCAACGAGGCCGGCACACCCCGGGTGGACGGCGCCTTCGCCCTGGCCCGCCGGGTGGCGGAGACCTCCCACCTCTGCTACCTGAACGCCGATATCCTGCTGCCCCAGGACTTTTCGGCGAGGGTGGCCCCGCTGCTCGGACAGGCGCCCCGGGCCCTCCTCACAGGGGTGCGGTGGAACCTGGAGGTGGGGGAGGCTCTGGCCTTCGATGAGGAGGGGTGGGCCGCCCTGGAGCTTCGGCGGGTCAGGGAGGGCCGCTGCCCGGGCCCTGCGGCCATGGACTACTTCCTCTTTCCCCGGGATGCCTTCCTGGACATGCCCCCCTTCGCCATCGGCCGGCCCGGCTGGGACAACTGGATGGTCTTCCAGGCCAGGGCGGAGGGCCGAGCGGTGGTGGATCTGAGCCCCACGGTGGCCGTGGTGCACCAGAACCATGACTATGGCCATTTGCCTGGAGGGGAGGCGGCCTTCCGCAACGGGGCCGAGTCGCTGGCGAACCGCCACATGGCCGGGGGCTACTTCCACCTCCTGAACCTGGCGGACGCGACCCACGAGGCGGTGAAGGGACGCGTTCGCCGACGCGGGTGGGGCCTGCCCACCCACCTGGCCTCCCGCTGGGCCCTGGGGCTCACCACCCGCCTGCCCTGGCTGAGGGACTGCCTCCGATCCCTCAGTCGCGGCGTGAAGGGGCGTGCTCTGTGAGCAGCCCGGAGCCCCTGCCTCTCCAGCCGGAGGACGGGAAGACCCGGCCCCTGGATCCCAACGCCACCTGGCGCCTAGGGAAGGCACCGGTCCCGGGGGGGCTGGCCAAGTTCCCCCTGCCGGGCTGGGACCACTTCGAACCCCTGGCCTTCCTGGGGGAGGGGGGCATGGGCCGGGTCTTCAAGGCCCGCGACCCCCGCCTCAACCGGCTGGTGGCCCTGAAGTTCATCCGCGGGGAGGACGAGGATCTGCTTCGCCGCTTCCAGGTGGAGGCCCGGAGCCAGGCCCTCATCGAGCACCCCCACGTCTGCAAGGTCTACGAGGTGGGGGAGGTAGAGGGCCAGGCCTACATCGCCATGCAGTTCATCGAGGGGAGCAGCCTCGAGGAGGCCCGGGCCCAACTCAACCTGGAAGAGAAGGTGAACATCCTGCTGGAGGTGGCGGAGGCCACCCACGCCGCCCACAGGCAGGGCATCATCCACCGGGACCTGAAACCCGCCAACATCATGCTGGAGCGCACGGAACAGGGCCGGTGGTGGCCCTATGTCATGGACTTCGGCCTGGCCCGGGGCACCGATGGGGCCGGGATGACGCTGTCGGGCGTGGCCATGGGCACCCCCTCGTACATGCCCCCGGAGCAGGTCCTGGGGCGCACGGCGGAGATCGACCGCCGCAGCGATGTATACAGCCTGGGAGCCACCCTCTACGATCTGCTGGCGGGGGAGCCGCCCTTCTCCGGCTCCTCGGTCACGGAGCTGTTCATCCGGGTGATCAAGGAGGAACCTCCCCCCCTCCGAATACATTTGCCCAGCCTCCCCGGCGACCTGGAAACCATCGTGCTCAAGTGCCTGGAGAAGGAACCCCAGCGCCGTTACGATTCGGCCAAGGCCCTGGTGGAGGATCTGCGGCGCTTCCTGGACGGAGAGCCCATCCAGGCCAGGCCCGCCAGCGTGATCTACCGCTTCCGCAAGAGGGTGCGGAAGAACCGTGCCCTCAGCGGGGCCATCCTCCTTTCCGCCCTGCTGGGCCTGGGCTTCGCGTCCTGGGGGGTGCGCGCCACCCTGCGGGCCCAGCGCCAGACCCAGCTGGCCAACCGCTTCGCCCTGGAGGTGAAGGCCATCGAAGACACCATGCGCGTCGCCCACCTCCGCCCCCTCCACGACGTGCGCCCGGAGAAGGCCAAGGTCCTGGCCCGCATGGGGCGCCTGCGCGACGAGATGGCCCGGCAGGGGTCCATCGCTGCGGGCCCGGGGGGACACGCCCTGGGCCTCGGGCACATGGCCCTGGGGGAAGTGCGGCAGGCCCGGATGACCTTCCAGGCCGCCTGGGACGCCGGATATCGCCCGCCTCAAATGGGGTTGGCCCTGGGGCAGGCTCTCGCCGCGGAATTCGAGATCGAGCGGTTCGCAGCCCGGCAGTTGCCCAAGGAGGAGCAGGAGATTCGCATGGCCGATCTGCAGGCGCGGCTGTTGAGTCCCGCCACGGAGTTCCTGGGCACGCATCTGGCGCGCGCCCGCCAGGCCCGGCTGAGGCCGCCGCCGGGGTACGCCTTCGCAGGGTCGGCCAGGGAGGAAGCCCTGGAGGGCGCGGGCTATCTGGAGGCCCTCCTGCTCCACCTCCAGGGCCGGGAGGCCGAGGCCATCCCCAAGGCACGGGCCGCCTTTCTCCAGGACCCCGGGATCTACGAGGCCAAGCGCCTGGAGGCCCAGGCCCTCATGGTCCTGGCCCAGAATGCCCGCAACGCCGGGGCTCTGGACGAGGCGGGTGCCCGGCTGGAGGAGGCCGGCCGGGCCCTGGCGGAGGCCCGGGAACTGGCCCGCAGCGACGGATCCCTTTGGCGCTGGGAAGCGGAACGGCGGATGGCCCTGGCGGCGCTGGGAGTCGGAAGGGACCCCCTGCCCGCCACCGAGAAGGCCTACCTGTCGGGCATCGCGGCCTGTGGCCAGGCCCTGGTCTCCGATCCCGACGATATAGAGGCCCTGCGCAGGGCCGCCGAGGCCTGGCACGACATGGCCACCTACCAGCTGGATGGGGGACGGGACAACCTGCCCGCCCTGGAGAGGGCGAAGGGGCTGCTGGACCGGGCTCTGGCCCTGAAGGCCGGGGAGGGTGAGCTCTGGTACCTGCTGGGGAGGGTGGGCTACGCCATGGCCCGCGCCCGGGATCATCGCGGCGACGGCAGTGTCGAGGCCTACGTCCAGGCCCTGGCCGCCTACCGGGAGGCCCAGGCCAGGGGGCGTGAAGCCTCGGAGCGCAGCGCCTTGGCCTGCCTCTTCATGGCCTTCTTCCAGGAGGCCCACGGGATGGACCCGGGCCCCTCCCTTGTGGAGGCCGAAGGGCTCGTGCGGCGGGCTCGGCAGTTCCGGGAGGACCGCTTCAGCCTCAATACCATGGGCCTCGTCCTGGGAGCCCTGGGGCGGTGGCGAATGGCCCAGGGAGAGTCTCCAGAGCCGCTCCTGAGCGAGGCGCGATCCTGTTTCACGACGGGTTACGAGCGCTACCACGCCTTCGCCAGCCTGCGGAACCTGGCGGATGCCTGGCTGTTGGTGGCCCGCTGGGACGAGGCCGGGGGGCGCGATCCCGGCCCCGCTCTGGAGAAGGCCAGGACCACAGTCCTGGATGCGCTCCAAGTGGGTCCCACCTATTTCCTCTCCCACCTGACCCTCGGGGAGGTTCACCTGCTCCGGGCCCGGGCCGCGGTTCCGGGGGCCCGCGATCAGGAGCTCCAGGAAGCGCGCCAGGCTCTGGAGCGGGCCATCCGGCTGAATCCCGCGGATCCCGTCGCCTATCAGCGGCTGGCGGAGGTAGGACTGCTGGTGGAGGCCTCCGGGCAGGGAGAAGGTTTCCGGCGAGCGGAAGCGGCCCTGGAGGCCGCCCGCAGACGGGTGGGGCAGGATGCAGGCTGGTGGACCCGCTGGGCGGACCTCCTGCGGGCCCGGGCGGCAGTGGTCGGGCCTTCCCCCCGAGGGGCGCTCCTCCGGGAGGGGATCGCCGCTTCCCTGCGGGCGGTGGCGATGAATCCGCGGGCCGCCGAGGCCTGGGCGCTGCTGGGGGTGCTCCAGACCGCGGCAGGCGAGCCCGAGAAGGCCCGTGAGGCCCTGGGGCGGGCATTCAGGCTGGATGCCACCCTGAGGCGCCGCTACGGGACCTGACTCACGAGGGGCGGGCGTGTAACCTCTGCGCTCGGTTTGCCTGTTCCGCCCGATAGGCGGGCAGAATGTGGACGGCCAACCCGAGGGCAATGGCCAACAGGCCCAGGGGCCAGAGGCGCGCCCAGCCCGGCGCGATCCCCAGGGCGGCGAGGCCACACAGGGCCCCGGCGGTGAAGGCGGCGAGACTGCCCGCCGGCGCGGGGATGAGCAGGCCCAGCAGGAGGCAGATGCCCCCGAGGCTCGTGAGCGCTCGGGCCGACGTCGATCGCGAGGGGTTCATCGCCGGGCTCGAATTCGCGGGCAGTGCAGCGGCGGGAACTGTGGATGAGCCTTTTCCCAATGGGCCATGGCGCTCTCCGGGGGGACTCCGACAGTATGCGCCCCCCGGCTCGGGACGGTGAGCCGAGTTCCCTTCGCCCTGCGGCCATTCCAGACCGAAAGCGCTCATCGATCCCGGTGCTTGGGTTTAGGATGGCTCCGACCCCAAACCCACAGGTGCCCCATGGTGAACGGTCTTGTTCCAGGGCGAGTTTCCGCTCGTGCCCATCGCCGAATCGGTCCTGAAGTGAGTCCCCCCGAGCCTTGCCACGGGAACCCATCAGGAGGCCTCCAGTGATGGAATCCCCGAGAATGCCCGATCCAAACGGTCCGCCTTGCCCCCACTGCGGTGCCCGGATGCCCGTCTGCGGACTCAGGGTGAACCAGAATGCGGAGGTCGGGAAGATCGGTTTCGCCTATCAGGCCCTGGGCATCTTCCGGGGCACGGAACCCCTCCAGGCGGACCTCTGCCTGTCCTGCGGAACCGTCCTGAGGTTCTTCGTGAAGGAAACGAAACGGAAATGGCTGACTTCCTGAGCTGCAGCGTGAACGCGCAGTTCACCTTGTGCGGCGGCGAGACCTGCCTTCCCTGGGCCCCGGCCGGGGCCTAGGTGCTTTTCATTAGGGATCATATGAAGTAATTTGTTTTAACAATTCGATCCAATGTGCCATGGAAGAATTCGGGCAGGATTGGATAGAATCCAGGATGCATTCCCGTCCAGACCCATGTTCGACCGAAGGCCGCAGTCTGATACATGCCTGAGAAATGACAATGAAAATACTTGATTCATTGCGGAGGACAGCCAAGAGCCAGTGGTTCCGCCAGCTCATCAAGCTGGTGCTGGATTGCCAGATGGGTGCTCTGGCTTGGCTCGTCGTCTTCGATCTGATCCAAAGTGAACCGGTAGTCACCTTTGACATCATTGGGTGGCTGGCCATCGTCGTGGTTATAAGCGCTGTATTCGGGTTGACGCGAATACATTACCGGATGGTTGGGATAAAAGATTTCTTTGAAATCGTCATGGCCGGGATCTCACTGTTTGTTGTGTCAATCATCGTGATGCTGGCCCTGGGACGACCCCATGCAGGACGGGCCTATCTCTTCCTTTTCATGGCAAGCATGTTCACGGGAATATTCTGGGCGACCCTTCGGATCATCGCACGATCGATCAATGAAGGAATTTTGCCATTTCTTCCCGAAATCCTTTCGCCGAAGGTCACGGGGTCCCGAACCCTGATCGTCGGTGCGGGGCGGGCAGGGCTGCTCGTGGCATTGGAAATGAGCCGACACCCCGAACTCGGTTCTCATGTGATCGGCTTTGTGGATGACGCATTCGAGAAGCAGGGCCTGAGGATCCAGGGGATACCCGTGCTGGGAACCACGGACCTGCTTTCGTTCGTCATCAAGGAACAACAGATATCGAAAGTCGTCATTGCGATCCCGAGTGCGCCAGGGAAGGTCATTCGCCAGCTGAACAATGCGATCCGCGCCGCAGAGATCGAGACGAAGACGGTCCCCGGAATCTACAACCTCCTGGGTAACCAGACCTGGAAGCCGGACTTGAGGGATATCTCCATCGAGGATCTGCTGCGCCGCGATCCCATCCATCTCGACCAGACGGCCCTGAGCCGGGTACTGGGGGACGCCGTCGTCCTGATAACGGGGGCCGGAGGCTCCATCGGGAGCGAGCTGGCGCGGCAGGTCGCTGCCTTCAATCCGGCGCGCATCGTCCTCCTGGGCCGGGGGGAAAACAGCCTCTGGATCGTGGAACGCGAGCTGCGGGAGCGGTTCCCCAACCTTCCGCTGGCCATCGAACTGTGTGATATCCGGGAGACGGTACGCCTGCACCAGGTGTTCTCCCGCTGGGTACCGGAGGTGGTCTTCCATGCCGCCGCCCACAAACATGTGCCCTTCCTCGAGCTTCAACCCGAAGAAGCCATCGAGAACAACGTCTTCGGCACACTGAGCGTGCTGGAGGCCGCACTGGCCGCGGGCACCCGGATCCTCGTCAACATCTCCACGGACAAGTCCGTGAACCCCACCAACGCTCTTGGCGTTTCCAAATGCCTCGCGGAGGCCGTGGTGCGGTGCGGGGCCAGGAAGGCCCAGCCCGGGAGCCAGTACGTCAGTGTCCGGTTCGGGAATGTCCTGGGAAGCCGCGGCAGCGTCGTTCCGCTGTTCCGTCACCAGATCTCTCGGGGGGGGCCGCTCACCATCACGGACCCCAGGATGACCCGGTACTTCATGACCATTCCCGAGGCCAGTCAGCTGGTGCTGCAGGCGGGGCTGCTGGGCGAAACCGGCAGGGTTTACGTGCTCGATATGGGCGAACCCGTGGCCATTCTCGATCTCGCCAGGGACATGATCACCCTTTCGGGCATGGTGCCCGAGCGGGATATCGAGATCCAGGTCTCCGGAATCCGGCCCGGGGAGAAGCTCTTCGAGGAACTCTTCAACCAATCCGAAATCAGTCAGACCAAGGTCCACAGCAAGGTGCTGGAAGCCACCGCAGAGGAGGGCTCCACGGCTGGAATCGAGGAGGGCCTGAAGTCCCTGCGGGCTGCCTTGTCCATCGGGGACGAGCTGGAACGGAGGCGGGAAATCCTCCGTCAGTTCCAGAGGCTGGTGCCCTCCTACGTGCCCTCCCCCATCGGGCTCGGGAAATACTGCGTCCCCTCTGAACCCGTGGGGCCCAGCGTCGGACGTTGAACGCAAAGGCTCTCCCTGCCTCCATGAAACCATTCACACTCTTCGGCGCCTCCCCTATGTCATCGACTCGGCCCTCCGCAATGCGCACAGCCCACCCCTTCGCCCCATGGCCCCACTTTGCCCCCGATGAGATCGCGGCGGTGGCCGGTGTCTTGGAAAGTGGCAAGGTCAACTACTGGACCGGCCAGGAAACCCGTGAATTCGAGGCGGAGTACGCCCGGGCGGCGGCCTGCGATCATGCCGTGGCGCTGTGCAATGGGACCTCGGCCCTGGAACTGGCCATCTACGCGCTGGAGATCCCCCCCGGCTCCGAGATCGTCACCACACCGAGGACCTTCATCGCCAGCGCCAGTTGCGCGGTCATGCGAGGCTGCATCCCGGTCCTGGCAGACGTGGATCCCGTGACCCAGAACATCACCGCGGAGAGCATCGAGCGGGTCCTCACGTCGAAGACCAAGGCGATCATCGCCGTCCATCTGGCGGGCTGGCCCTGCGACATGGATCCCATCCTGGAGCTCGCCGAACGCCGCGGCCTCAAGGTGATCGAGGACTGCGCCCAGGCCAGCGGCGCCACCTACAAGGGACGTCCGGTGGGGGGAATAGGTCACATCGGGGCCTTCTCCTTCTGCCAGGACAAGATCATCACGACAGGGGGCGAGGGCGGCATGCTCACCACCCGGGACAAGCGTCTCTGGGAGCTAGCCTGGAGCTTCAAGGATCACGGCAAGAGCTGGGACGCGGTGTACAACCGCCCGCACGCTCCCGGGTTCCGGTGGTTGCACGAATCCTTCGGCACCAACTGGCGGATGACCGAGATCCAGGCCGCCCTCGGGCGCGTCCAGTTGCGGAAACTCCCGGAATGGACGGATCGGCGGCGAGCCCATCTCCGCCGCCTCAACGAGACCCTCGGGCGATTCGAATGCATCCGCATCACTCCAGCTCCCCCCGAGATCGGCCACGCTGCCTACAAGGCTTATGTCTTCGTGAGGCCCGCGGTGCTGAAGAAGGGCTGGAGCCGGGATCGGATCATGAACGAAATCAATGCCCGCGGGATCCCCTGCTTCAGCGGCAGCTGCAGCGAGATCTACCTCGAGAAGGCCTTCACGGAGAGCGGCCTGGGGCCCCAGGAGCGCCTCCCGGTGGCCCGGGAGCTGGGTGAGACCAGTCTGATGTTCCTGGTTCACCCGACCCTTACCGAACAGAACATGCAGGAGACGGTGGAACTCGCCAGCGAGGTGCTGGCGATGGCTTCCCGATGATCCGCAGCAACGGGAAGGGGGCGCTGGGGGCCGGTGGAGCCCTGCCATGCCCTTCAGGGGAGATGGCGTGAAGATCGTGCATCTCATCACAGGGCTCTATACCGGTGGCGCCGAAGAGTGTGAATGGTTTCATGGAGGCAGGGAGAGCCTTTGCGTTCAACGTCCGAC
>JAYSNJ010000191.1:0-8881 GCA_043723905.1 Holophagaceae bacterium | reverse complement strand
CCCTCTGGGCCGATCTCAAGCCGGTCTTCCAGGGGGCGGATCTGGTGTTCGGGAACCTGGAGACGCCCATCGCCCCGGATTCCGGGGCACCCGGCCGCCCCTTCGTGTTCAACGCTCCCGCCGAGCTGCCGGAAGCTTTAAGGGCCAGCGGCTTCACCATCCTCTCCACCGCCAACAACCACGCCTATGACCAGGGGGCGAAGGGCGTCCTGGAGACCCTGGAGCGCCTCGACGCCTCGGGGCTGCTCAGTGTCGGGAGCGGCCGGGACCGGATTCAGGCCGAGGCGCTGCGCATCCTGGAGCGCAAGGGCATCAAGGTCGCCTTCCTGGCCTTCACGGACCTCTTCAACACCAACCTGAATCGCGAAGGGAAGGGGCCCTGGGTCCGGGGCCTGGAGGCGGACTCCGCCCTGGAGTCCGTCCGCTCTGCCAGGGCCCTGGCCGATCTCGTGATCGTGAGCGTCCACTGGGGCAACGAGTACGAGCACCGACCTCGGCCCCGCCAGCGCGAACTGGCCGCCCGGCTGATCGGAGCCGGTGCCGACCTCATCCTCGGCCACCATCCCCATGTGCTCCAGCCCCTGGAGTGGCTGGAGGCAGGTGGGCGCCGAGGGGCCGTCGCGTTCTCCCTGGGCAACTTCATCAGCAACCAGGACCGGAAATACGACGATCTCATGGCCGTGGCCGAGGGGGACAACCGGGATGGCGCCGCGCTGGTGGCGGTCTTCCGGAAGGATCCGGGGGGCCCGACCCGGCTGGAATCCGTTCGCGCAGAGCCGCTCTGGACCCTGAACAACTGGTCCGCCTTCACCTCCGGCCGGGTCCCCCGCAGGGAGATCCGCGTGGTCCGGGCCTCTGCGGATGGGGGGAACCTGGGCAGGCGCCGGGAGCGGATCCAGCAGATCCTGGGAGAACCCTCGAGGCCCTGAATTGGAATTTTTCAGGGGTCGGGAGAGGTTCTCGCCAAATCACTCGTGGGGCTGGAGGTGCCCTCGCTCCACCAGCCGGTTGACCACCCGCTCGGCCACATCGATGGCGTAGTCGATGTCGCCATCGCTGAGGGCGCCGCTTCCGGCCGCGGCGATGGAGTTCAGCAGGTACAGGGTGTAGTGCTCCACCCTTCGCAGACGGGGGATCTCGACCGGGATGGGCAGTTTGGGGCGGACCGGGTCAGACATGTGAATCTCCAGGGGAACCTGAATGCAGCATAGGCCCTCCCGAGGCGCTCCGCCCTCCGGTCGGGAATATTCCGCACAACTATGTCCTCAGCCTGCGCAGGCCGAGGAGTCCGAAGCCCAGGAGCCCGGTGAGAGGAGCCAGCACGCCCCAGAAACCGGGAATATCCCCCGCCCGCGCGGCCCCGCCGAAGACGGCCTGGGCCATCATGAACAGGAGCCCGGCGACCAGACTGAAACTGAGGGCCTGGCCGCGCCCCCCCCGGGGGGTGGGGAATGCGTAGGGCAGCATGGCGAAGAGGAGGCATGGGCCCGCCAGCCAGTCCAGCATGCGGCCCCAGAGCATCGCAGCCCGCTCGGGATCCGGAGCCCAGCGCTGCCAGCGGACCAGGTCGGGGGTGCTGGCTTCCTCGGGCTTGGCGACCTCCCGAAGGGCCTGGTCCGGGAAAAGATCGCCGGATTTGGGACCCGAGACCCAGGCCAGGGAATTCCAGGGGAGGGCCTCCGAACGGAACTCCTGCATCCTCCATTTCAGGAGGATCGGCGCCCCGCCCCCCTGGGGTTTCAGGGGAAAGCCCCAGCGGGTGGAGCCCTCCAGGTACCACAGAATCCCGGTGGAACCCAAGTAAACCCATGGCTTTGTGTACAAATGTTTGGCGGGTCTATTCTTGATCCGATCATAGAGGGAATCGACCTTGCCGATCACAGCAGGAGCGACAATGGCCTGCAGCAGCAGGCTCAGGACCAGGATCACCCCCCAGGCCCTGGCCCCCGCCATCGTCCACTGGATCAGGCTCGTGCCACCGGCCCTCAGGGCCACCCATTCCCGGGACATCGTAGCCTCGGAGAGGGAAAGGACTCCCCCAAAGAGAAAGGCCAGCGGCAGCACGACCACGAGGAAGGGGGGCAGATTCCAGACCCAGTAGTGGAGAAAGACCAGCAGGGAGACCTTGTTCTTCGCGAGATCGCCCGCCAGGGTGGAGAACTCCAGGAGCAGGCTGAGGGTGAGGAAGGTGCCCAGAGTGGCCCCCCAATTCCGCCACCAGAGCCCCCGAGTCCAGCGGCCCAGGGTGCCCTGGTCTCTGCGCTTGGTCTTCAGCCAGCCCAGGAATCGGGCCGGATGGGGAAGGGCGCTGTGGAGGGCTGCGAGAGCCCGATGGACCGAGGGGCCCACCCTGGCCAAGGCCTGGCGTTTCAGCCAACCCAGGCCGCGGCGGAGGATGGCCGGGGCGGAATGATGGGGCCGAAGGCGCCTCCAGAGGAGCAGGAACCCCGAGGCCAGGAACAGCCAGGGCAGCAGCAGAAGCAGGGCAAGCATTCGAGCTTTCCCCGCTGAAATCTGATTCCGGGTGAGTTCCACCAGGAGGTAGTACACCAGGATGACGCCCAGGCTCTTGATAATCGCCCCTCCCCGCTGGAACCGGGGATGCCCCAATCCGAGCGCGATCCCCAGCAGCAACAGGGCGCAGGTGGCGATGGGCAGGGAAAATCGCAGGCCCAGTTCAATGAGTGCCTGAGGAGAGCGGCTCTTCAAGAGTGCCGAGGTCGAGAGGTAGCGCACGGGCGTGGAAGCCATCACGGAGCGAGTCGGAGGAGGAATCGGAATGGCGAAGTTAAGCGTTTTCTGGCGAATATGGACAACACTTCCATCAACCTTCTGGATGAGGGACCCGCTGAGTTCTCTGAATTCAATATTGATGGCGGAAAGCTGTCCGTCCTTCTCGACCCTCGCCCACTCCATGGACTGGGCGACCAGGTGCTGGACGCCCTGGGGACTGGACTCCATGAGATGGATCTCTCCAGAAGCATCGATCCAGATGGCATTGTTGGGCTTATTGGCGGGAAGGAAGGGTGGGCTGCCGGGCTTCAGGAATCGGGTCTGGGCCGCATCGAGCATCCGGGCCTGGACCAACTGCTGGAAGGTGCTGACCTTGGGCACCAGAAAATGGGAGTTCAGGGCCGTCATCGCCAGCAAAACCACCGACATGAGGAGCCAGGGGCGCAGGATGGACCGCATTCCGACCCCCAGGCCCTGGGAGGCGACCATCTCCGAACCCTCGGAAAGCTGTTGGCTGCCCAGGAGCCCGCCCAGGACGGCAGCCATGGGAAAGACGATGCCCAGGGTTTCGGGAACCTGGAGGAGGAGGGCCGGGATAAGCCATTGGAAGGGGGCGCCGATGGCGAAGATCTGCCGAGACTGCACGACCATCTCCCAGGCGAGGATCAGTCCGCCATAGAAGAAGAGGGCGCCCAGGAGGGGATAGGACCAGCGCCTGAGGAAGTAGCGTGGGAGGATTAGGAGCACCAGGTTTTGCTTTCGATAATGTATATTATGTAACCTTGAATTGAACCGCCTTGAATTGAACCGCCCTCAGATCACCTTGGCCGCCAGGAGATCGTGGATGTGGAGCACCCCTGCAGCCAGTGGCCCTTCCCGCACGACCAGGAAGGTGATCTTCCGGGCTTCCAGGATCTGGGCGGCCTCCACGGCCAGGGTTTCGGGAGACACGCTGACTGGCTGGCGTGTCATGACGTCCTGAGCCTTGAATGTCAGCGGGTTGAGCCCGGAGGCCTGGGCCCTTTCCAGGGCCCGCCGGATGTCCCCGTCGCTGACAACCCCGGTCAGTTCCTCACCATCGATCACCGTCGTCATTCCGAGCCGCCCCCTCGTCATGGCCTCCAGAACGCCCACCAGATCGGTCGAGCCCGTGACCCGGGGGAAATCCTTGTGCATTAACTCTTTTGTTTTCATTAGCCTGGACCCGATGTTTCCAGCGGGATGGAATTGGGCGTAGGACTCCAGCGTGAAACCGGTATGCACCATGTGGTGGGCCGCGAGGAGGTCGCCCCAGATCAGTTGGAGCGTCGTGCTGGCCATGGGCGCGAAGCTGAGAGGACAGCCCTCGCCCTCCGGCAGCGCATAGGTGAAGCACCACTTGGCCGCCTGGGCCAGCCGACTCTCCCTCCGGCCCGTGATGGCGCCGATGGAGACACCCACGCGCAGCAGGCTGGGAATCAGCCGCAGCACTTCCTCACTCTCCCCGCTATTGCTCAGGAGGAGGACCGTGTCCTGGGCTGTGACCATGCCGAGATCCCCATGAAGGGCTTCGGCCGGGTGCAGGAAGAAGCTCGGACACCCCGTCGAGGCCAGGGTGGCCGCGATTTTCTGTCCCACCAGCCCCGATTTCCCCATCCCGCAGACGACGACCCTGCCCTTGCTGCTCGCCACGTGGGAGGTCCAGGATCCGACCACGGCCCTATCCCAGTGGGCTTCCAGGGCTTCCAGGCCCGCCCGAGCCGCCCGCAGGACTGCCGCAGCGGCCTCATGGCGAGGGTCCCACGCACTGGACTGGAAGTGTTCCTGCGGCACGGCGGCTCCACAATGGATTTGCCTCCATGCTAGCACCGGGTCTTCAGCCGGAGCGGTAGACTGAGAGCCAGAAACTCGCCGCCTGGCGAGGTACCAGGAGCCCCATGCTGAATATCACGGATGTACGCATCACCAAGATCGAAGGCGACGAGAAGCTCAGGGCCTTCGCGGCCATCGTTCTGGACGAGTGCTTCCTGGTCGGGGACCTGCGGGTGGTGGAGGGTGAAGAGGGCTACTTTGTGGCCATGCCCAGCAAGCGCAAGAGGGACGGTTCCTTTAAGGATATCGCCTTCCCCTTGTCCAACGACGCCCGGGAGTACATCGAGCAGAAAGTCCTCCAAGCCTTCGAGACCGCCACGGGGAACCGGGCCATCTCGAGGCTGGAGGCGGGAGAGGTGCCCACGGTCCGGCCCGACCTCCTGGGGGTGGAGGAATTCGGTTTCAGTCCCAAGGCGAATCCCTGACTGGACCCAAACCCGCACCCACGCTAGACTTCTGGAACCCCTGGGGAGTGGCCAAGTGGTAAGGCAGCAGGTTTTGATCCTGCGTATCGAGGGTTCGAATCCTTCCTCCCCAACCATTGGAATAGCTCGACTTAAGTGTCGAGCTGTTTTGTTGATGGACTTCCGGTAGCTGGGAAGGCGCGAAGTCGCGCACCGTGCGGGCACCGCGGAATTGTTGGAATCTATTGGCTTGTTCAAGATGCACGGGAATTCCGGTCCCTTGTCTGGATTGAGATCTCTGGAATCCGGTTCTCCTGCTCTGTCGGGCGGAAATCGGGGCCATAAGTTGAAGACCCGCCCTTTTCTGCCCCGCTGCGCTCTTCGGGCCGGAACGTGCCGGAGAGCAGAGCGTGCATCGTAAAGACAATTTGTGCGAACCTCGGTCATTCACCCCAGCTTGCCCAGGGAGTCTTCATGCCCAGAAGCGCCTTTCGCCCTCTGCCCGCGCTCCTCTGCTGCTTGGGGCTGGGACTTCGCGCGGATGACGCCGCCCTGCGGGCGGACCTGCTTCGCCTGCTGAAACCCAAGTATCCCGACGCCACATTCCGCGCCACCGCCAACGGGCGGGTGGCCTGCCGCGTGGAAACGCGGCTCTTCCGGGATCCCGATCGGCTGGGCCCTGGTCCGGGTGGCATTGCCGTGGAATACGCACCCACCTTCCATCGCTGGAGTGGCCCCACCGCGCTTCCTGACGCATCCACCCGGGAACTCCGTGGCTTTTGGGAAGGCCAATGGACCCTGCCTTCCGGAGACGGTGAAGGCTACCTCAGCATCTGGATCCGCACCCCCACCCTGGATCCCCCGATTGAGCTTCAGGCTGCGCTGGTCCAGTGCTTTAGGAACCATGTCGCCACCTGGAAACCCGGATCCGCCCCCAAAGGCCTCTTCGATTTCTTCCCTGGAGGAACCCTGGACGCTCCCGGACCTCCCTCTCGAGGAGACCTCGTTCCTTCCCCCACCTCCCCCAGCCCCACTCATTTCAACCTGGAGGAGATCGCGGATAGTGGTCATGTATTCCTCCATTCGGACGGCACGTGTTGCGTGAATATCTGGTTCAGCCCCATGGAGGGGGTTGGGTTCGGGGATGCAGCGATTTACCGCAAGGAGGCTAAAGGCTGGCGGATCGAGCGTCATGCCTCGGACATTTTGCGCCCACAGGCGCGACTGGAAGGGGATCGACTGATAGTCACAGGTGGTCGCCTGAAAACCATAGGTGCTCCCTTGCAGGGCGGGAGCGACATGGCCTTCTCACTCCCCTGGCCCCACCCCGCCCGGACGGAGGAGGGCGCCCTGCGCAAGGCGCTTCAGGGCCTTCTCGGGGCGCAGGATTCCCGCGCTGCGCTGCGGGAGGCACCCTCGGGTTGGGTAGTGGGCCGCGTCCACCCGCAGGTGGATCTGGATCCCGAAGGCGGCGGCGCGAACGAACCCGTGCCTTCGCGCGTGGCTCCGGGCCCCGGAGGCCTGACGGTCGCCTACCGCCTGATCGAGGGAACAGGCGCTGCCGAACCCCAACGCCTCGAAACGGAGCGGCAAGGCCTCCGGGAAGTCCGACTGACCCTGCCCTCCGAGGACGGTAAGGGAATCCTCGTCGCCACCCTCACGACGCCAAGCGTCGATCCACCTCGGGAAAGCCAGGAAGCGGTGATTCTCGCCCTGAAGGCCTTCGCCCACACTTGGTCGCCGGGCCTGCGAGGAGCACACTTCGCGATCCCGGAGCAAGCCTGGAGCTATCCGGTCGAGCTGGAAAGGCAGGAGGACCTGGCAGTGGAGGCGCCGCTCTTCCTCCATCCCGCAGGGCAGCTGTTTCTCGTGGCTGCCAAACCCGGGGGCGCGGCTCTCTACCAGCGGGTGCGGAAGGGCTGGCGCCTCCGGCGCACCTTCCCGAAGGCCAACGACTTCGACCTGGAGGGGGGCAGCCTCCGGATCCTCGCCGGTGGCGACGTGCTCCAGGTCATCCCGTGGAAGCAGAGCCCCGGCGATGCGGCGCGGGGAACCCGATGACCCCGCGTGCTGGGATGCTGCTCTGTCTTCTCGGCCTGGGACTGGCGGCTCAGTCGACGGAATCCCGGGATGAAATACGCCAGCGTCGGGGCCTCATGGAGCTGCAAACCATGACCCGCATGCTGCGGGAGGCCTCCGGAGCCCCCGCTGCAGGCCCCCTTCAGTTCAGCGCATGCCTCGTGTTAAAGGACGGCCAGGAGCAGATCCGTCTGGAGCTGAGCAATATTTCGCGTTCGGAGCACTGTGTGTTTGTCGGGACCCGACCCAACTTCCGGGCCTTCGGAGAGCACCTCTTCCTCGGCGTGGATGACGCGGGGCGGTTGATCCCCCAGGCTCCCATGCATGTGGCACTGGGTCCCAACTTCCTGCTTTCCCCGGGGGAATCGATCGTAGAAGTGCTCCCGGTGGCGGGGTTGCTTGAGGTAAGTGGTCGCGAAAAGGAGGTACTCCTGCTCTGGGGCTACAGGGCCCAGGCATCCGCCTATGCCCGCCGCGAGGACGCCGAACGGGCGATGAACCACCCGACGGGCCTCAGCCTATCGACGCCGCAACAGGTCCATCAGGTCCTCCAGGCGGTGCAGAGCGGCGCTGTGGCCTTCTCCCTTTCGAAGCGCCATCCCGCCCCAGACAGGCCCTGAATCCATGCCATGGAAGGGGGGACCGCCTGCTCCCTCCGGCCGCAAAAAATACTCATTGTTGGCCGAACTATCAATTGGAGTAGGAGGTATGGCGTGAAGCCTCTCGATTTTGCTTGAAAGGGAAAATTCGCATAACAAAGCGACATATCAACACTTGCATAATTGGTCTTATACCCAGAGACGGAGGATTCGAATCCCTCTTTACCAACCAATCAAAAAGCCCGACCTACAGGTCGGGCTTTTTGATTGAATATCCTTCCAATGTTCGAGGGGGCTGAAAAGGCCGTCCGTGCCGCATTCCCTGTTTGCCAGGTGTCTTGGGCGGAGGGAGAGCCGCACCTCCAAAGCGCCTCGGATGAAGCCTCTCCCCTCTGGAACCAGGGACTCTGCCGCTCTGTGGGGCCTGAATTCCAGCCGGAAGTTGAAAGAGGCCTTGTTTCTGCCCCTAAGCGTTCTTTCCCCTTGATGGTTGGGGCCTGCAGAGCGGACATGCATGTGCCCCATACCGGGGCAGCGGAGAAACGCATGTCCCCAACCGCAAGGCCCACACCAACTTCCACGCCCCTCTTCCCCCCGGAGGATCAGCGCCTGAAAGAAGTCACCCAGGCCCTGGCCCAGCTGCAAGGCATGGGTTTCCGCGCCCTCCGGGCTGAGCACCGGCGTTTGCTCGGCTTCGAGGCCCGCTCCAAGAACCTGATTTATCTGCGCCGACGCCTCGCGGGACGCCTCCAGGAACTGGTGGACGGGGGCCTCTCGGACCTCGCCACCCTCCGCCTCCAGGGCCTGATGCCCGAGAAGCTTCCCGCCCGAAAACCCCGGAAGCTCCTGGCCCCGCCCCGCCCTACCCCGATGGCCCCTGCCCCATCCCCACGGGATCCGCGCCTTCCCGAGGTGGGTACCGTGCTCCAGCGCGCCTACCAGGGGGTGAACCACCGAGTCGATGTCCTGGGCGATGGGTTCCTCTACCGCGGAACCCACTACACGAACCTCTCGGCCCTCGCCCGGGAGATCACGGGCACCACCTGGAACGGGTAGGTGTGGCGCAGGGAATGGGGGGTGGCGCGCTTGGTCACCCGCAGATCCGCCTGACCCAGCTCCTCCGGCGACTTCCCGTGGAAGGCCATCAGCGCCCGCGCATCCGCCAGATACACCTTCCGGGTCCGCTCCGCCCGGCCCGCGAATTCCAGATCCCAC
>JAYSNJ010000190.1:0-2909 GCA_043723905.1 Holophagaceae bacterium | reverse complement strand
GAGGATGCCGAGACCATCAGGGGACGGAACCCCCAGGGCGACCCTTCGGCGAAGTTGTGTCGCAAATCACGATGATAGAGCAGGGGGACCCGAATGGTTACCCATTTTTTCTGAGGCGTTTCCATGTTTTTAAGAGGATTATCGGGTGGTCTATTTGTGGGTCCTTCGAAAGGACGATTTCCTCCAGGGGACCCCTCGTTAACCCAGTCCTTTCTGTGCGGATCAAGCGGTGGGTGCAGGGGGCCGGAGGGTTCCAGTCCGCAGGCTCGCCTTGGAGCTATGACGGGAACCCCATCCAGGGCTTCAGCAGGCCCAGGTGCCCGAGGAGGGCGCCCATGCGCTCCACGGGCAGGCCCATCACGGTGGAGAAACTGCCGTCCACCGCCTCGATGAACAGGGCCCCGATGCCCTGGATGGCGTAGGCTCCCGCCTTGTCCATGGGCTCGCGGGTGCCCACGTACCAGCGGATCTGGGCCTCGGTGAGCGGGCGGAAGAAGACCTGGGCGGTGTCCACGAAGCTGTGGGTGATGTCGTTCTTCTGGAGGCAGAACCCGGTATGCACCTGGTGGGCCCGCCCCTGGATCAGGGTCAGCATGCGCACCGCGTCCTCCACGTCCACAGGCTTGTTCAGGGTGTGGTGGTCCACCGCCACCGTGGTGTCGGCGGCCAAGACCCAGCGCCCCGGGTTGCGATGGGCGACCACTTCGGCCTTGAGCTCCGCCAGCCGCAGCACCAAATCGCAGGGATCCTCGTCCAGCAGGGGCGTCTCGTCCACCTGGGGGGACTGCAGCTCGAAGGGGATGCGCATGGCCTCCAGCCAGTGGCGCCGACGGGGGCTGCCGCTGGCGAGGATCAGGGGTTTTTGTGCCGATTCCGGCAGGCCGGGCAGGGTTTCGGTCATCGGAGTCCCCGGGCCTGGAGGTCGGCCGTCTTTACGCGCATGTGGAGGCTAGCCATCTCTTGGCCTATCTTGAACCCGAAGCGCGGGTAGAACTCGGCAGCATCCCGGGTTTCCAGGACAAAGCGATTCACCTCCCCCACCCAGGGATGGCGAAGGGCCCACTTCACCAGTTCCGAGGCGATGCCGAAGCCCCTGAGGTCCTGGGCCGTCACCACATCGTAGAGTTTCGCCTCGTGGGCGTGGTCGGACCAAAGCCGCGTGGCCCCCACCAGGCGGCCCCCCCGGTGGCCCTCCGGTACCAGCCGCGCGGTGAGCATGCGGGAACAGGCCAGCAGGCGCCGCCACTGCTCGATGGTGCGGTCCGCAGTCCAGGGGACTTCCTCCGCCTGGAAGAAGATCTGGAGTTCGCGGGGGTCCACGCTCCATGTTTCGTCGAAGAAGGCCACGAGGCCGTGCGGCGTCGCCAGGGGCTCGGGTAGGAGAAAGTCACGATCCATCAGGGTTTCCAAGCCTTCCATCCTAGCAGAGCGCATCCGGTTGCCAGCCCGGCCAGGATGAGCGGCAGCAGCCAGGCGGACCGAGCCGGGGTATGGATCGGTCGCCACTGAAGGTTCAGGGCAAAGGCGCCTTCGGTGAGGGGTTCCCCCCACAGCTCGAAGTGGCCATCCTCGCGGAACACGCCGGACTTGCCGGTGAGCGTGGCGCGTAGCAGCGGCACGCCCAGTTCCGTGGCCCGCAGGCGGATCTGGGCGGCATGCAGGTCCGTAGCGATGCTCCGGTCGAACCAGCCATCGTTGGTGTGGTTGCTCAGGAGCTCCGCATGACCCAGGGCCAGGCCCCGGCGGGTCCGTTCGGGCATCAGGGCCTCACTGCAAATGAGGGGATGGACGCGGATCTCGCCGCCCGGGGCGGGCACGGCGAAGGCGCAGCCCTCAGCCAGTTGGCCCGCCTCCTGGGAGATGAAGCCCAGCTGCCGGTCCATCCAGCGCCGGAATGGCTCCGGCCCCGGCATGCGTTCCCCGAAGGGCATGGGCTCGGTCTTGGCGAAGAGGAACGACGGCCGTCCCGCGACTTCGCCGCGCACCAGGTTGAAGAGGCCGCCCTCGGTGCCGAAGAGCCACGCCACGCCCCGGCTGGCCGCCTCGTCGGACAGCCGGGGATCGGGCTGGCGGTCATCCCGGCCCAGGATCGAACTCTCGGGCCAGAGCAGCAGGGTGGGGCGATCCTTGTGGGGCAGCCCACTGGCCCGAAGCAGGGCATCACTGCGCCGCCACATGTCCGCCTCCATGCCCCGCACGCGTTGCCCCGGGGGGAAGTTGGGCTGGATCAGGACCACATCCAGGCTGCGCACCGATTCGCGGGGCAGCAGGTACCAGGCCCCACCGCCCAAAATCAGGAAGCCCACGGCAAAGGCTGGTCCCGCCAGGACCCGCCGTATCGGGGCGCCTTCGGCGAGGGCTTCGGCGGTCCAGGCGCCCGCGCCCCAGGCCAGGGCGGATAGGCCCGAAGCCCCCACAAAGGCCGCGCTGCGGGCGGTCCAGGGCAGGGACCCGAAGGCCGCGCCCCAGGTCCAAGGATAGACGTGGAACCCCCAGGACTCCCAAGCCAGGAGGAGGAGGGCCGCACTCAGGGCCGCGCCCAAGGGGCCGCCGCGGCGGCCCAGCCAGCGCGAACCCATGGCCACGAGCCAGAGGCCGGTGGCTTCGTAGAGGCTCAACAGCACCGTGCCCAGGAGGGCCGCGCCGAAGGGGAGCCCGCCCTTGGACGCCAGGGTCTGGGGCACCCACAGGTAGAGGAGCAGCAGTCCCGCCACCAGCGTGATCCAGACCCAGAAGGCGGGTCGCCCTTTGAACAGTCCGTCCAGCAGCAGCAACGGAAAGAGCAAGGCCATGATCGGCTCCAGCCAGCCCCCCAGAGCCCCGGGGAAGCGGAAGGCCAGTACGAAGACCCCGGCCAGAATCAGGGAGCTGAGGGATGCTAAAAGCCAACCAGGTTTCATGGGGTCTCA
>JAYSNJ010000189.1:0-1547 GCA_043723905.1 Holophagaceae bacterium | reverse complement strand
CCGCCCTCCACCACCTGGATGACAGCATCCATGCCAACCGGCGCGAGGACGGCCTCTACCATGCCTATAACCTCATGCAGGTCGAAGGGCAGGGCATCCACATCCGCCATCTCTATCCCATGCTGGAAGGGCAAGTGGCCGCGCTGAGCTCAGGCCTCCTCGGCGGAGGCGAAGCTGCAGATCTGATGGACGCCCTTCAGCGAAGTCCCCTGCGGCGCGTGGACCTGGGAAGCTACCTGCTCTACCCCGACCGGGAACTCCCCCGATTCCTGGAGAAGAACCTTCTGCCGGCTGATGCTGAGGCAAACTCGGAACTCCTGCAGGCCATGCTCAAGCGGGACGATGCTCGCATCGTCCGCCGGGACCATGAAGGGCGACTTCGTTTCAACGCCAACTTCCACAACCGGATGGATCTCCAGGCGGCGCTGGATGACTTGAAGTCGTCGGAATTCCAGACGCTGGTGGCGCGGGATGCAGCCCTGCTGATGGACCTCTATGAGGCCGTCTTCGACCATCAGTCCTTTACGGGGCGTTCGGGGACCTTCTTCAAATACGAAGGGCTGGGGTGCATCTACTGGCACATGGTCTCCAAGCTCCGACTGGCGGTGGAGGAGGTCAAGCAGGGAGCCTTGGGCGGGGATGCCGAAACTTTGGCCCGCTTGCTGGCCCATGGTCGCGACCTGCGCGAGGGGCTGGGCATCCACCTCTCCCCTGCCCAGTACGGGGCGATCCCTTCGGATCCCTATTCCCATACGCCGAGTTTTACGGGCGCCCAGCAGCCCGGCATGACGGGGCAGGTCAAGGAGGACTTCCTGACGCGGTTCTCGGCGCTCGGGGTCCAGATCCGGCAAGGGTGCGTCTGCTTCGAGCCCCGCCTGGTGGCCGTTGAGGAATTCCTTGATGGAGATCGGACCTTCCATTGTTTCGATGTGGAGGGTCGGCCCCAGAGTCTCGCCCTCGCGGCCGGAACCCTGGCCTTCACCCTCTGCCAGGTGCCTGTGGTCCTTCACCGGAGGGGGGGGTCTGGCATCCGGGTGATCCAGCACGACGGCCGGGAATCGTTCATCCAAGGGCTCGCGTTGAGCCCAGAGCGTTCCAGGGACATCTTCCAGCGAAGTGGTGCCATCTGCCGCCTGGAGGTTTTCCTGGGGTTGTGAGGGCTTTCACGTCTTTCGGCCCTCCACCAAAAAGCTGCAACATGACGTCCTCCCAGGCCCTCTGAGCCGCGCCGGAAGGGTACGGCTCAGAGGGCCTGGGGATCACGGCTGCAACTGCTGACTACTTGGCGGAGGGTGAGGGATTCGAACCCCCGAACGCTTGCACGTCTCCAGTTTTCAAGACTGGCGCCATCAACCACTCGGCCAACCCTCCAGGCTTCCATCTTGAAGGCTGGGGCTGGTTTTGGGCAAGAAGCCTTGTGTCGGAGCGCGCCCAACGGTAATCTGGTGGGCCTTGGAGAGATGCCGGAGTGGCCGATCGGGCTCGCCTGCTAAGCGAGTGTATTGGGTCAACCAGTACCGGGGGTTCGAATCCCCCTCTCTCCGCCA
>JAYSNJ010000188.1:0-34480 GCA_043723905.1 Holophagaceae bacterium | reverse complement strand
CGGCCAGTTCCAGGGCGGCCGTGCCCCCGGTGACCACAGCCACGGCGCGGGTAGGGCCAGAGAGATCACCTTCCGTGAAGGTCAGGCTCTCCAGCCTCGCCAGGCTCTTCAACGCCTCCCCGAAGGGCTCCAGGGCCTT
Organism: Holophagaceae bacterium; assembly: GCA_043723905.1. GTDB lineage: Bacteria > Acidobacteriota > Holophagae > Holophagales > Holophagaceae > JAYREN01. The sequence goes on along the minus strand of JAYSNJ010000188.1, from coordinate 34,341 downwards.
CGCCGTGCAGAAGGCCGGCACGCGCTTGGCCTCGTCGATGCCGTTCTCTTTCTTCATGCGGCGCAGGTTGTTGAGCACTTCCTGGAGCAGGGGGACGAGGGCGGGATTGCCGCCCTCCCGGGCCAGCAGGGGGTGCTCCAGGGGCCAGCTGCGGGCGGCCAGGAGCTCGGGTTCGCCCTTCGGCAGGCGGCCCAGCATCACGGCCTCGTGGATCTCCTCGGTGAGGAAGGGCACGAAGGGATGGAGGGCCCGCAGGAGGATATCCAGGAAGTGCAGGATGGCAGCCTTCTGCGCCCGAGTGCCGTTCTGGAGTGTGACCTTGGCCAGTTCGATGTAGGTGGCGCAGAAATCGTCCCAGACCAGGTGGTAGAGGATCTCGGCGGCTTCGTGGAAGCGGAAGGTCTCGATGGCCTCCGTCACACGGGTGAGGTCCTCCCGCAGGCGCCGGGCCATCCAGAACTCGGCCTCGCCCAGCTCGGGTTCCACCTCCAGGGTGACGTCTTCCGTGAGGTTCATCTGCACGAAGCGGGCGGCGTTCCAGAGCTTGTTGCAGAAATTCCGGCTGTCCTCCAGGCGGCTGTCCGAAAGCGCGATATCCGTGCCCGGCGCGGCCATGATGGCCAGGGAGAAGCGGAGGGCATCGGTGCCGAATTCCTCCATGGTGAGCACGGGATCGACCACGTTGCCCTTGGTCTTGGACATCTTCTGTCCGTGGGCGTCCCGCACCAGGGCGTTGAAGTAGACCTGGCGGAAGGGCACGTCCTCGGTCTGGGTGAGGCCCGCCATCACCATGCGCGCCACCCAGAAGAAGAGGATGTCGTAGCCCGTGATGAGCACGTCCGTGGGGTAGTAGCGCTTGAGATCCTCGGTCTCCTCGGGCCATCCGAAGACGCTGAAGGGCCAGAGGGCCGACGAGAACCAGGTGTCCAGGGTGTCTGGATCCTGCGTGAACTCGATGCCGCTGCAATGGGGGCACATGGCCGGAGCCTCCACTTCCACGGCGAGGTGGTTGCAGCTATTGCAGGTGTAGGCGGGGATGCGATGGCCCCAGACCAGCTGGCGGCTGATGCACCAGTCCTGGATATTGGTGAGCCAGTGCTCCCAGACGCTCTCCCAGTGCTGGGGCGTGAAGCGGACCATGCTCGTGCGCACGGCCTCGAGGCTGGACTGGGCGGCCTCCTTCACGTCCATGAACCACTGGGTGGAGACCAGGGGCTCCAGCACGGCACCGCTGCGGTCCGACACGGAGACCTGGTGGGTGTAGTCCTCGATCTTCTCGATGAGGTCCAGCTCCGCCAGGTCCGCCAGCACCGCCTTGCGGCACTCGAAGCGGTCCATGCCCGCGTACTTGTCGCCGGCGGCCAGGGTCATCTTCGCGTCGAAGCCGATGACGGTGATGCTCTGGAGATCCAGCCGCTTGCCGGCCGCATGATCGTTGGGATCGTGGGCGGGCGTGAGCTTGACGCAGCCCGTGCCGAACTTGGGGTCCACGAAGGCGTCGGCCACCACGGGGATCTCACGGTTCGTGAGGGGCAGCTTCACGGCCTTGCCCACCAGGTGCTGATAGCGCTCGTCCTCGGGGTGCACGGCCACGCCCGTGTCGCCCAGCATGGTCTCGGGTCGCGTGGTGGCCACCACCAGGTAGCCCGAGCCGTCGGCGAAGGGGTAGCGGAGGTGCCAGAGCTTGCCCTGCTTCTCCACGTAATTCACTTCGAGATCGGAGAGGGCCGTTTGTGACGCGGGATCCCACTGGATCATGCGGGGGCCCTTGTAGATGCGGCCCTCCCTGTAGGCCTCCACGAAGACCTTGCGTACGGCCTTGTTGAGGTCGGGGTCCATGGTGAAGCGCTTGCGGCTCCAGTCCACGGAGGCGCCCATGCGACGCAGCTGGTTCTCGATGGCACCCTGGTTCTGCTCCTTCCAGCTCCAGAGCTTCTCCAGGAACTCCTCCCGGGTGAGATCGTGGCGGGTCTTCCCCGTCTCAGCCTTCAACTGACGTTCGACCACCATCTGGGTGGCGATGCCGGCGTGGTCCACACCCGGTACCCAGAGCGCGTCAAATCCCTGGGCCCGCTTGAAGCGCGTCAGCACATCGTGGAGGGTGAAGACCAGAGCGTGGCCCATGTGCAGATTGCCCGTGATATTGGGCGGCGGGATCACGATCGACCAGGGCTTCTTGCCGCTCCTGGGCTGGGCCTCGAAGATCTTGGAGGATTCCCACCTCTCGTACCACCGGGTCTGGGCGGTGCGGAAGTCGAAGGCCTTGTCCATTTCGCGCATGGGAATTCCTGAAGGAAGGGGTTCCGAAACACGAGGAAGCGCACTGCGTCCCCTTGTGTTCACGGCGCCCAGTCCTTCAGTCTACCGATGGAACGCCCTTAGGCGAAGGCACCACGCTGGGAGCGCCCTAGGTGAGCGCCGCCCATGAGGAGGCTGGGGCGGAGCGGAAGGATGTCTTGGGTATCCAGTAGAGCTGGCGGGCGGCCTTGGCCTGGGGACCACTGACCTTCTCCAGGCGATCCAGGGCGAGGGCATAGGGGAAGCACTCCGCGTCCGCGACCGTAATGCCCTCTTCGTCTGCGTGGAACTGGGCGTTCACCCAGGCCTCGATCTCCGTCTCGCCTGCACCATAGACCGTACCCATGCGAAGGATAAGGAAGGCCGGGAGTTCAAGGGGATTGCGATCAGCCTGGATCATGCCGCTCTCCAGAAAAAAAGGGGACCTAGCCTTGGCGAAGGCCCCGGCGGGCCTGAAATCCAGCGGGATCATCGAACCGCATCGCACTGGTTGGGGTGGGAGCCCCTCAAGTTAGGTTTCGGGCATTGGGCTCGCCATCCAAAATTTGGTTGTTTTTCTCACGTTTCCCCGGGAACACCTCCACCAGGGCACCCTCCGGAACGGGGATGCGCCCCTGGATCCGCGCATCCCGTGCCGGGGAGAGACGGAAAGGCATGAACAAAGCGGTTCTGGGCTGGGCGGCCCCGGTCGGCAGGGCTGAATCCGGACTTCCGGACGGTCTGCCTGCAGGGATTACCCGCCCTGGGGCATGATCCCCTTCGCCCCGGATTCCTCGCGGCTCGTCCCGGGAAGGGGAGCTCCGGCATCCCATGGGCATTGAATCGCTCTACTCTGGCGTGTCCCTCCCCGAGGAAGCCCCATGCATCTGAAAACCCTCCTGCTGTCGGCGGCCGTCGCGGGCCTTCCCCTCCTGGCCCAGGCCCTGCCCGTGAAGGACGCCGCGGAACTCCAGAAGGCCCTGGACAAGCTCCAGGTGATCGGGAGCGTCCTCTACGTGGCCGCCCACCCCGACGACGAGAACACGGCGGTGCTGGCCACCCTCAGCCGGGGGCGGAACCTCCGCACGGCCTACCTGTCCATGACCCGGGGTGGGGGTGGGCAGAACCTCATCGGCCCCGAACTGGGGGATGCCCTGGCCCTCCTCCGCACCCAGGAACTGCGGGCCGCCCGGCGCCTGGACGGGGCCGAGCAGTTCTTCACCGGGGCCGTGGATTTCGGGTATTCGAAGACTGCCGAGGAGACGCTGCGCCTCTGGGGCCATCAGGCCGCCCTTGGGGACGTGGTCCGCACGATCCGCACCTTCCGTCCCGATGTGATCCTCACCCGCTTTCCCCCGGACGCCCGGGGGGGCCACGGCCATCACACGGCCTCGGCTCTGCTGGCCATCGAAGCCTTTTCCGCCGCGGCCGATCCCGAGCGCTTTCCCGAGCAGATTCGAGCGGGGCTGCGCCCCTGGAAGGCCCGACGCATCCTGTGGAACCACTTCCGCTTCGGCGAGGACTCCCCGCCTCCCGCCGCCGACAGCCTCCGGCTGGACGTGGGCGCCTTCGACCCCCTCCTGGGCCGGTCGTATGGGGAACTGGCCGCCGAGAGCCGCAGCCAGCACCGCAGTCAGGGCTTTGGCGTCCTGGCCCAGCGCGGCGCCTGGGAGGAGAGTTTCGAACTGCTGGGGGGCGCGCCGGCGGAAAAGGATCTCTTCGAGGGGCTCGATCTCACCTGGGCGCGCATCCCCGGGGGGCGCCAGGTGGCGTCCCTCCTGAGGGCTGCCCGGCAGGGCTTCCATGCGGATCGGCCCGCCGCCATCCTGCCCCAGCTCCATCGTGCCCTGCTGGCCCTGGGGGGACTGCCCGCCGAGAGCCTGGCCGAGCCTCTGGTGCAGGCCAAGGTCCTCGAGCTGGAAGAGAGCCTCCGCGCCGCCGCGGGCCTCTGGGTGGAGGCCATTGCCGACCGCCAATCCGCCACCCCCGGCGAGCGGCTCACCGTGGCTGCGGTCGTGCTGGCTCGCGGAGGCGCGGCGCTCACCTTGGAAGCCCTCACCCTGGAGGCCGTCACACCCGGCGGTGTCCGCACGCTGGAGACGAAGGTCGTCGGCCGGCCCCTGGAGGACAACCAGAACCGGCGGGAGTCCTTCAGCTTCACCCTGCCCCTGGAGACGCCCCTGGCCCATCCCGCCTGGCTGGGGGGGGCAGACGTGGTGTCCGGGCTCCGCCCGGACGCCACGTGGGGGTCCAAGGGGGGACTTCGCGACCGTAGGGAGCAGGCGGTCCCCCCTTTCGGGGCAGGGGCCGATAACTGGTCGGGCCTGCCCGAGGCTCCGGCCCCCTTCCGGCTGAGGGCGACCTTCGCCCGATCCGAGGGGCGCTTCGAGGTGACCGTGCCCGTGCAGTTCCGCTACCGAGACCCTGTGCTCGGGGAGCGCTACCAGCCCCTGGCGGTGGTGCCGCCCGCCATGGTGAATCTCGCGGAAGGCGTGCAGATCTTTCCCGGACCCGCCCCTCGGGAGCTGCGCTTGCGGGTGCTGGCGGGGGCGGCGGCCGCCTCGGGGAAGGTGCGCCTGCGAGTGCCCGGAGGCTGGAAGGTCGATCCTGCGGAGCAGACCTTCAGCCTGGGCAAGGTTGGCGAGGAACGGGAGCTGACCTTCGGGCTCACACCGCCCGGGACGACGGCCTCCGGAGAACTCCGAGTGGATGTGGACACGGGTGGCGGCTACGTCCCGGCCCGGGGCATCCAGCGTCTGGACTATCCCCACATCCCGCTGCAGACCCTGCTGCCGGAAGCCAAGGCCCGCCTGGAGCGCTTCGAGTTCAAGCACGACGGGCGGCGCATCGGGTATGTCATGGGCGCCGGGGACGAGATCCCCCAGGCCCTGCGGCGGATGGGCTACGAAGTCGAACTCCTCACGGACGAGGCCCTGGCCCGGGAGGAGCTGGCGCGCTTCGACGCAGTCGTCCTGGGGATCCGGGCCTTCAACACCCGTCCGTCCCTAAGAGCCCTCAAGGAGCGTCTCCACGCCTACGTCCGGGATGGCGGGACAGAAGTGGTGCTCTACACCGTGAACGTCGGGTTTCCAGGGATCAATGCAGGCATGGTGACGGACGCCATCGGGCCCTATCCCTTCAAGGTGGGGCGCACACGGGTGACGGACGAGACTTCCCCCGTGCGCTTCCTCCATCCGGAACATCCGGTATTTCATTGGCCCAACGAGCTCACGCCGAAGGATTTCGGTGGCTGGGTCCAGGATCGCAGCCTCTACCACGCCGAAATGTGGGACGCCCGCTACACGGCCCTGCTGGGCATGGGCGACCCGGGCGAAAAGGAGGATGGCGGCGCCCTGATCGTGGCCGATCACGGCAAGGGCCACTACGTCTACACGGGCCTCGCCTTCTTCCGGCAGCTGCCGGAGGGCGTCCCCGGCGCCACCCGCCTCTTCGCCAACATCCTGGCCTTGGGGAGCCACAAATGAACTGGGCGCAGCGAGGTCTCAAACAGAAATTCACCACGGAGGCACGGAGGGCATGGAGAAAAGCACGGAGGAAAAACGGAAGATCAGTTTCCGTTGGGACCAGACCCCAGGGCCTGCCCATGCTGGCATTAGCGGGCCGCCGCTGCGCAGTGGCGGGTGTGCCGTGGGGCCTGCTGGGGAGACACTCCTTCCCCGGAGGCGAGCGGCCGCCCTGGGTGGGGATCCCCTTCATCCCCTGCATCCCTGTCCTTCAGGCTTTTCCTCCGGGGCTCGGCCGCGACCTCTCGCGGAGACCTTGCGCGGAAGTCCAGGGGGAGCCTTGCTTCACTCAGATCCGTGAAGAACCTATTTGTTTATCCGCGTTCATCCGTGTTCATCCGTGGAAATTCTTTTTTCCCCTTAAGCAGCACTGGGTGATTCCATGACCCAGCTGGAGGAGCCGCCGCCGGTCCTGGGCAGCTGGAACCGCCTCTACGCTCTGGTGCTGGGAGCCCTGGTCCTCTGCATCGCCCTCTTCTATCTCTTCGGCAGGGTCTTCCGGTGAGCCGCCTCGACTGGATCATCCTCGGCGGAGCCCTGGCCTTCGTGGTCCTCTTCGGCCTCTGGAAGGGGCGGCGGCGCAGGGATTCCGAGGCCTACCTGCTCTCGGGCCGGGACGCCCGGTGGACCACGATCTGTCTCAGCATCATGGCCACCCAGGCCAGTGCCATCACCTTCCTCTCCACGCCGGGCCAGGCCTACGTAGATGGCATGCGCTTCGTGCAGTTTTACCTGGGGCTGCCGCTCGCCATGGTGGTGCTCTCGGTGACGGCGGTGCCCATCTTCCATCGCCTGAAGGTCTTCACGGCCTACGAGTATCTGGAGGGCCGCTTCGACCTGAAGACCCGCACGCTGGCGGCAATGCTCTTCCTCCTCCAGCGGGGCCTGGCGGTGGGCTTCACGATCTATGCCCCGGCCCTGGTGCTCTCGGTGCTCCTGGGCTGGAACCTCCAGGTGAACCTGGTGCTGGTGGCCTCGCTGGTGATGATCTACACCGTGACCGGCGGGACCCGGGCGGTGTCCTGGGCCCAGAGCCTCCAGATGGTGATCATCACCGGCGGCATGCTCGTCGCCGGTTTCATGGTGGTGCGCCAGTTGCCCTCGGGGGTCTCCTTCCCCGAGGCCCTCCATGTGGCCGGCGTCCTGGGGCGCCTCAACGCCATCGACACCTCCTTCGAGCTGAACACCCGCTACAACCTCTGGTCGGGCCTCATCGGCGGGTTCTTCCTGATGCTCTCCTACTTCGGCACGGACCAGAGCCAGGTGCAGCGCTACTTGACGGGGCAGACGGTCACCCAGAGTCGCCTGGGCCTGTTGGCCAACGGGCTCCTCAAGGTGCCCATGCAGTTCCTCATCCTGCTGCTGGGGGTCCTGGTCTTCGTCTACTACCAGTTCACCGCGCCGCCGGTCTTTTTCAATCCCGTCGCCGTGGCCAAGGCCCGCGCCGGCGCCGAGGCCGCCGCCTTCCAGCGGGCCGAGCGGGATTACAGGCAGGCCACGGACACCCGGATCGAGAAGGTGAACGGCTTCCTGAAGGCCCGCCAGGGTGGGAATGCCGCCTCCGAGGCCCAGGCCCGTTTGGAACTCCTGGCCGCGGATGCGCGAGCCCAGGGTGTGCGCAAGGGGGCGGTGGAGGTGATCCGCCGCAGCGATCCCTCCTCCAACGGCAACGATGTGAACTACATCTTCCTCTCCTACGTGCTCCACAGTCTGCCCGCGGGCCTCATCGGCCTGGTGCTGGCGGCTGTGTTCTCGGCCTCCATGTCGTCGATGTCGGCGGAGATCAATGCCCTGGGGGCCACCACGGTGGTGGACATCTGGCGGAGGCTCCTGGGGAAGCAGGATCCCGCCCGGGAAGTGTGGGTCTCGCGGATCGCCACCTTCGCCTGGGGCTGCTTCGCCCTGGCCTTCGCCCAGTACGCCAGCCGATTGGGTTCGTTGGTCGAAGCCGTGAACATCCTCGGCAGCCTCTTCTACGGCACCATCCTGGGCATCTTCCTGGTGGCCTTCTATGTGAAGCGGGTGAAGGGCGGCGCGGCCTTCTGGGCCGCCCTGGTGGCCCAGGCCGTGGTGCTCGCATGCTTCGTCTTCACCCGGATCTCCTTTCTCTGGTTCAATGTGGTCGGCTGTCTCTGCGTCGTCGTATTCGCCCTCCTCTTCCACTCCCTCGCACCGCCTCGGGCGGAGGGCGAGGCCCAGGCCCCCGGCGCCTGAAGGCGCCCTTCGCAAGGAGTTCCCATGAAGACGTGCTTGCTCCCCTGCCTCCTCACCGCTTCCACCCTCGGCCTCCACGCCCAGGCCCCCTCGCCTGCGCCTGCTCCTGCTCCTGTCCCGACCCCCGTCCCGACATTGACCCAGAGTCTCAACCGGAGCCTGTCCAGGCTGGAGGGGGAACTCGTTCCCCTGGCCGAGGCCATGCCCGAGGCGAAATACGCCTTCGCCCCTACCCAGGGCGAGTTCAAGGGCGTGAAGACCTTCGCCGAGCAGATCAAACATGTGGCGGCGGCCAATGTCATGTTCGCCTCCGCCATCCTCGAGGAGAAACCCGCCTTGGAGACCGGTGGCGAGAACGGCCCCGAGGCTCTCAGGACCAGGGCGGAGATCGTGACGTACCTGAAGGATTCCTTTGCCTATCTGCACAAGGCCCTGGACACCGTCACGCCAGCCAACCTGATGGGCCTGGTGAAGAGCCCCTGGGGCGAGGGGAAGGGGTCCCGTCTGGGCTTCGCCATCATGGCCCAGGGCCACGGCTACGATCACTACGGCCAGGCGGTGGTCTACCTCCGCCTGAACGGCATCGTGCCCCCTGCCAGCCGGCGCTGAGCCTCCCGCCACTTGGCCAGGGTCCTCCTGAGTCGAGGGCGATCCATCGCCTCGGCAGGGCCCTTCGTCTGCGCGATCTCGCTGCCCTCACCGATCCCAGAGCTGCGCTGGCGCCAAGCACGGGCCGAGAACCGGGGGCAGGGGAATGCCCTTCCTGGGCCTGGCTTCAGACCGCGGCTCCCTCCACCCGCATTCCCAGGGCCTCCATCAGGCGGTGATCGTGGCTCTCGCCGGGGTTGGGCGTGGTGAGGAGCTTCTCGCCGGTGAAGAGGCTGTTGGCGCCCGCACAGAAGGCCAGGGCCTGCATCTCATCGGACATGGCGGTGCGCCCCGCGCTGAGCCGGATGCGGCTCCTGGGGAAGAGGATGCGCGCCGTGGCGAGCATGCGGATGAACTCGAGGGGGGGCACCGGGGGCAGATCGGCCAGGGGTGTGCCCTCCACGGGGACGAGGTGGTTGATGGGGATGCTCTCGGGCACGGGGTCCATTTCGGTGAGTTCGTGGAGGAAGTGGATGCGGTGGTCGATGGTCTCGCCCATGCCCACGATCCCCCCGCAGCAGACCTCCAGCCCCGCCTGGCGCACGGCGTCGATGGTTTCCAGGCGCTCGCTGAACTTGCGGGTGGAAATGACGGTCTCGTAGAAATCCTCGCTGCTGTCGATGTTGTGGTTGTAGACCTTGCAGCCGGCGGCCTTCAGCTTCTTCGCCTGCTCCACCTGGAGCATGCCCAGCGTCACGCAGACCTCCATGCCCATGGCGGCCACGCCATGGACCATCTCCAGCACGGCATCGAAGTTCCTGTCGTCGCGCACCTCGCGCCAGGCGGCGCCCATGCAGTAGCGGGTCGAACCGTTGGCCTTGGCCTTGGCCGCGCCCTTGAGCACGGACTCGACATCCTTCAGGGGTTCCACCTTGAGGCCCGTGTCGTAGCGGGCGCTCTGGGGGCAGTACGCGCAGTCCTCGGGACAGGCTCCGGTCTTGATGGAATCCAGTGTGCAGAACTGGACCTCCTCGGGATTCCAGTGCAGCCGGTGCACGCTTTGCGCCCGGAACAGCAGCTCGGGGAAGGGCAGGTCGTGGATGGCGCGAATTTCGGTCGGAGAGATCATCGGACTCCCAAAAGGCATGACGATTCAGCGTACCACGCCTCCCGCCCGGCCACTTCTCCCGGTCCGCAGCGCGCCGGTGGAGAAGCGCAGCGTCTGGATGGCGTTTTCTGGGATCGTCACGGAGGCGTGGGAATCGCCAACCTGGAGGGTGTAGCTGACCGGACATCCGGATTTGTTGAAGGCGATCACCACGAGGCTCCTCTTGTCCTTGCTGAGGGCCGCCGTGGCATGGAAGTCATCGGCCTTCAGGCCGGGCGCGGAGGTCTTCACCTGGACAATGCTGTCCCCAGGCTGGAGATAGTGGCTGAAATGGGCCATGACGTAGTAGAGGGGCGTGAAGTAGACCTCCTCGGCAGCCGTATCCACCATGACCGGCGCACCGCAAAAATTGTTCACATGGTTGGGGCCGCCCTGCCTGTCCAGCACGAGGTTCCAGTCGACCCAGCCCACGAACCAGTGATTCAGGCCTTCCACCAGATCCCGAGCGTAGCGATGCACGGGGGCATACTTGGGATGGGCTGGTCTTTCCTCGGAGGGGGCCCAGTCATAGCCCCAATCCGTCGCGCCTTCGGTCCACCACCATCCGTCGTTCTTCCAGCCCAGGAAATGCCCATTCGGTGAATTGACTTCGGTCCCGATTCCATCGATGCAGCCTTCGGTATGAAGAAGGGCCTTGGATGGAAAGCGGCGGTGGAGCTGGTCCAGGAGATCGCTGTTGGCGCTGTTCGTGGTGCTGTACCAGTGGAGCCCCGTGCCCCAGACGAAGGCTGCGGTCGCAGGATCACCGAGGGCCGCCTCGGCGAATTCCACGGCATTGGCATCGCGATTATGGTCGTAGCCGATGATCTTCACCGTGGAAAATCCCTGGGTCGCCAATTGGGGCCCCAGGTGCTTCTGGATGTATTCCCGCATCGTGACGGCCGTGAACTCCATGCTCTCCCACTGGCCACCATTGCCCAGTGGCTCGTTCTCGGGCGTCACGCCCCAGATGGTCACACCTTCCGTCTTGTAGGCCTCCAGATACTTCACCATGTAGCTGGCGAAGGTGTCGTAGTGCTCGGGCAGCAGGGACCCCCCCTTGCCCTTGCCGTACCAATCGCCGTTGTCCTTCATCCAGGCGGGTGCAGTCCAGGGACTCGCCAGGATCTTGAGCCGCGGCTGTCGGGCCAGGGCATCCTGGATCAAGGGCAGCAGTGCATAGGACGCATCTTGGGCGCCTTTGAATCCCTGTTTGTCGGGACCGATGCTGAAGTGCTCCAGGGCCGTGTCACCCGGTGCGTCGTCGTAGGAATACTTCCCCTTCACGCTGAAATCACAGGCGCCGATGGGGACCCGCGCCATGGTGAAGTTGGCCCCCTCCGCCCTGAAGCAACGGTCCAGAATCCAGTCGCGTTTTTGCCTTGGAAGGTTGGCCAGGACGAAGGCGGAAGCCTCCGTCAGTGCGCCACCGATGCCCTCCAGTGTCTGGCGCGGACTGGCGGGGTCGACGTTTACGACTATGCCGCTATTCGGAGTGCCCTTCACGAATCGCACGGGAGGCATGGGCTTGAGCCGGTCGCCTGCGGCACTGGTCTGGACGAAGTCGGTGAGCTGCGGCCTCAGCCGCTCCCTGCGTGCCCTGGATGGTGCGCCCTGACCCGTTCCTTGGGGAATCGAGGCAGCCGCCAGGAATGAGAGCGCAAGGGTCGTCACAAGCATTGAGGTCGGCATTCCTACTTCACCCGGATGGGATCGGCCCAGGTTCCCGGATAGAGATAGCGATGGGTATGGATGGTTCTCACGAACTTGCCGAAACGGATGTCCATGCCGGCGTAGACCGCCAGCATGGCGCAGGCCTTCGGCGTCTGGTAGGTGTCAGCAAGGGTCTGCTCCTTCAGCCTGGGATCGACCTGCTTGACCCTAGTCTCGGCTCTGTCCCAGCCCAGGTGGGGCGAGAAGGCGAGTCTCACATCCTCGCCGAGGGTGAAGGCCGTGCCGTTTCTCACGGTCAATTCGATGGGGACCGTTGTCGAGGATTCCAGGTCCGTGACGGCGGTGCGGAGTTCCAGGGTGGGCCATTGGATCGGGGCGTCGCCTGTGAGCACGATGATGCTCTCCAGCTTGAGCAGGCGCCCCCTGGCATCGAAGGATTCGAAGACCAGTTCGCGGTCCTTCACCCCCTCCCCCCTGAAGGAAAGTGCCCCGGAATAGGTACCTCTCGCATCCGGAGCCTTCTCGAGGATGATCCTGTCCTGGTAGATCACCCGGAGCTTCTTCACATCGGGCTGGCAGAAGATTTCCAGAGGCACTTCGCCCTGGTAGAACTTCTGGTTCCTGGGCGAGGCGATCAGGGCCTTGTTGTACTGCTTGAGGGCATGCCAGGCGGGGCGAGGGTAGCCGAGCGTGTCCTTCACGTCCTTGAAGCCAAAGAACCCGAACCACTCTTCCGGCTCGTCGTCGTGATTGAGGGGTTCGCCCGCCTTCCACCACCCGTCCGCATAGTAGAAGGGACAGAGTCCCGTTGCCCCGGAATCCAGGATGTCGCGGTAGTACTTGACCATCGCGTCCGCCTGTTCCTGCAGGGTGTTGCCTCCGTAATAGCTGGTGCCCCGGCGAGAGACCGAGCGGCCGAATTCGGTGAGGAGGACCGGCTTGCCCTGCTGGAGCGTCTCGGTGATGGCTCGCTGGGAGTTCGCGAAGCCATGGGTGAAGTTGGAACCTTCCTTGTAGTCGTAGGCGTTCCGGCCGTACACATCGAAGAGGTTCATGTCGACCCATTCGGTGATGGCCGTATTGCCCGAGATGGTCACGGGCACGCCCGGGTGCAGCTGGTGGATGAGTTCAATGGACTGGGTCCAGAGATCGCGCGTCGCCTGGGCGCCGACCTTGCGAAGGTGCTCCGGCATGGGCTCGTTCATGATCAGGTAGGTGATCACGCAATCGAACTTGTGGGTGTAGGTCAGCACGCGCCTGATCAGGGCGAGATCCTTTTCGACGATCCTGGGATCCGAGAAGTCCTCGTCGGGCTTGAGCCAGATGCCGAAGACGATCTTCAGGCCGGATTCCTGGACCACCTCGAGTTCGCCCTCGGTCATCTCCGACCAGGTGCGGATGCCGTTGAATCCCGCATCCTTGATCACTTTCAGATCGTTCCGGAGTTGCTCGAGGTGAATGACTCGCTTCTCGTAGGGGCCTTCGCCGGGCCGGGCGCCGGGTTCGTAGCCGATGGCATTGACGAGCACTTTCTGGCCATCGAGGTAGTACCAGCCATCCTTGAGCTCGATCCTGGCCTTGGGCCCCTGCGCGGGCAGGGCGTGGACGACCCCGAGCCCGCATGTGAACGCGATCATGGCCACGGCAGAGCAGAAATGGCGGGTGTGCACGGGGGTCTCCTGTCGACGGGCGGACTCGTCTCCGCTGCGGTATGTCTCCCTGGCCTGCGGTCCTGCTGCACTCGATTCAGGATCGCTTGTACACCCGGACGTAATCCACCAGCATCCTCTGGGGGAAGGTTGCCGTTCCGTCCGGAGACCCCGGCCACTGTCCTCCGACGGCCACATTCAGGATCATGAAGAAGGGGTGATCGAACACCCAGGTCGAACCGGTGGGAATATCGGCAGAGGAGCGCGTGGCGTAGAGCTGGTTGTCCAGGTAGAAACGGATCGTGGTCCCCTCCCACTCCACGGCGTAGATGTGGAAATCGTCCGCGAATCTCCCGGAATTCACCGTGGTGCTGGATCCGATTGCGTTTCCTCCAGAATACCCAGGGCCATGGAGCGTGCCATGAATGGTGGAGGGCTCCTTTCCCACGTTCTCCATGATGTCGAGTTCGCCGCAGGTGGGCCACCCGTTGGAGGGGAGGTCATTTCCCAGCATCCAGAAGGCTGGCCACAGGCCCTGCCCGGAGGGGATCTTGAGGCGGGCCTCGAACCTGCCGTAGGCCTGGGAGAAGAGCCCTTGCGTCTTCAGGCGGGCGGAGGTGTAGTCCCGTGTGATGCCATCCGACCCGGTGTAGGTCTCCTTCAGCGCCGTGATGACCAGATTCCCATCCTGGACTTGGACATTCTGGGACCGGCTGGTGTAGGTTTCCAATTCCTGGTTACCCCATCCATTGCCGCCCAGATCGAAGGTCCATTTCGAGGGGTCTGGGGCACTCCCGTTCACCCCGCTGAACTCGTCACTCCAGCTGAGTGCCCAGGTGCCCGAGGGGATGGGTGGAGCGGCTGTCTTCGACGCTGAGGAACCCCCGCAGCCGAGGGCAAAGGCCAGAGGAAAGGAGAGGAGGATGGCGAGCTTCTTCATCGAGAGGACCTTCCATTCGGAGGAGTCGGTCAGGCGAGGGGACGGGAACTGAGAAGGCGGGACCTGCATCAGGATGGGCAACGAAAAGAGATGTAGACATATCCATTTTTCGTAAGTCTGGACGAATTCTCGTTCCCCCCCTGAAGGCGTGGATGGACTGGGTTCCTGGACACCACCTGGGGACTTCGCTGGCCCGGGGGGCTGGCGGTTCCCCCATTCACGACCCTCAACGCTTGGAAATCCCTGAGCGATACAAGGCCGGGGTCGTGCCTGCCTCACGCTTGAAAAATCTGCAGAAATACGTGGCTGAGAGGAATCCGCATTTTCGGGCGACTTCTTCGATGGACAGGTCTGAATTTTCCAGAAGACGCATCCCGCGACTGAGGCGGATCCTCAGCATCTCCTGGGCTACCGAACGCCCGAGGTGTTTCTTGAAGAGATTGTCCAGGGTGGAGCGGGAACAGTCGACCAGTTCGCAGACCTGTTCCACGGAGATTCCGTGGCAGGCACGGTCTCGAATCAGCCGGGAGGCGGTCAAGACGAGGGGGTCCTGGGCCGTGGTGATGTCCGTGGACTGACGTTCTACCACCCTCAAAGGGGGATGGTTGTAGAGGCGGGGTTCCACTGTTTCGCCGTTCAGCATGCGGGTCAGCATTTCCGCTGCCATCTGCCCGATTCCCTCACTGTCCGGGGAGATGCTTGTCAGCGTGGGGCGGCATAGACGGCAGAGGAGATCGTCGTTGTCCACGCCGATCACGGAGACGTCCGAGGGCATGGAGATGCCCAGGTCACGGCACGCCGTGATGATCTGCTGGCCTCGGGTATCGTTGCAGGCCAGGATCGCAATGGGCTTGGGCAACCGGGTCAACCACGCGGCCAGCGCTGGTTCGTATTCGAGGCCCCGCAGTTCCCTGAACTGGAGATTGATGGAGGTCGATACCCTGGGGGGCGGCGTGTAGATGTGCACGGATTGCCCCCTGGATTCGAGAATTCGGCAGAAGGCTTCCGAGCGGTTGTTCGAGAAAAAGATGCCTGGATACCCGCAGAACGCGAAATGGATGAACCCAGCCTGGAGGAAGAAGTCCGCAGCCAGCTGGGCCACGATCATTGGATCCGTATCGATCACGGGTGAATCTGGGCAGTTGCCCTCCCCCTGCACATCCACGATGGGTACACCCAGAGATTTGACCTGCCGTCCGAGATCGGGAGTCGAGATGAAGCCGATGATCCCGTCGATGTGGCCCTTCTTGAGCCAGGGAGGGAGTTTCATGAATTCGGCCCGCTCGTAGGGGAAGATGAGCCAATCCTCCTGCTCCGTGGCGTACGTGGCCACACCCTGGATGATTCCGCGGCTGTACCCACCGGCGGCAGGAATGAGAAGGGCGACGTGGCGAATTCGTGGCATGGTGAATGAGCATACGCTACTCAAAACTCGTATTGAGTCCCCGTGTGGTGATTCAGAAAAACAGTTTTGCGGGCCGTTAAATATAATTATTTATCAAGAAGGGAGCGAAGATGGAATTCTTCCGGCTCCAAAAACAAACTAGAAATAACAAAAAAAGACCATAGACTTCCTATTTTTAGGATTGCATTCTTGGCTGTTCCTCTTTGAGATTTGTGTTGCTGAAGGGTCTCGGGTGACAAATGGCCTGACTCCCTTCCGCTGCCCCCTCTGTTGGTTCCGGCAATCAGACCGGTCCACCGGAAGGCGCACGATGCAAAGTTCCATCCACCGGCTTCCACTGCCCCAGCGGCAGGGGCGGGCCATGTCTGGACCGCTCGAGGGTCCAGGCCACGAATTCTCCACAACGCTTCCATGGTCCGATTCGGACACCCCGTCAACGAAAAAGGAGTGCAAATGGCGACCAATCGCTTCCGAGATTTACTGGTAGTGCTGGCTCTCCTGCCGGCGGTCTGGCAGACCGGTTGCGGCGGAAGCAAGGATTCTGGCCCAGCCCTGTCCTACATCGACGTCTCACCCACGGCCATCCCCTTGTTCGCGGAAGGAACACGGCAGCTCGTCGTCTCCGCGCACTACAGTGACGGTTCGGTGAAGCCGGTCGTCTCCGGGGTCACCTTCACGGCCTCCGCCCCCTCGGTGGCCACCGTGAGTTCCGCAGGCCTCGTGACGGCCGTCGGTGCCGGCACGGGCACCGTTTCTGCGGCGATGGCCGACAAATCGGCCGATGCTGTGGTCGCCGTGGTTCCGAAATTCGTGACGGTTTTCGCCGATGACTTCGCGCCCGGCGTATCGTTCGCCCCCTTTGGCAGCGGGAACGACGACATCGCTGTAGACACCACTGTGAAGCACACCGGCTCGGCCTCGCTGCGCATCAAGATGCCAGCCCCCGGCAGCTGGGCTGGCGGTAATCTCGTGGCGAGCACGCCCCAGAACACTCCGTACAGCGCCCTCACCTTCTGGGCCAGGGCCAGCGAGGCCGCCACCCTCGAGAAGGTTGGATTCGGGAACGGCACCGGCTTCTCGGTCGAGAGAGTGAAGAGTATTCCACTGACCACGGAATGGGTGAAGCATGTCATTCCCGTCCCGGTCCCGGAGCTGTTCACCATCAACACCAGCCTCTTCCATTGGGCCGAAGGATCCCAGACGAGCGCCTACACCGTATGGATCGATGATATCCAGTATGAGAATCTGCCCAGCTCGGAACTCGGCCTGCCGACGGACGCCAGCCTGGGCTGGGTTCCCATCCGCCTGGAGGTCAACCAGAAACAGGTGATCCAGACCGCCAACACCGTGACTTATGCGAATCCCGCGATGACGCTCGTCAATGTAGGCAGCCGTTTCTTCACCTTTTCATCCAGCAATCCCGCGGTGGCCAGTGTGAGCAATGGCACGGTGACTGGCGTTTCGGTTGGCACCGCGGTCCTCACGGCCAGGCTCGGCACGCTGGATGTGCCCGGATCCGCGGTCGCCACGGTTGCCACGATGCCGGCCCCGCCCACTCCCACCGTGCCTGCCGCCGATGTGATTTCCTTGCTTTCGAAGGCATATCCGAACCGTCCGGTGAGCAATTGGTGCCCCAATTGGGGGCAGGCCACGACCCTGACCGAGCTCAGCCTGGACGGGAACCCCTTGAAAAAGTACGCGAGCCTGAACTACGTCGGCGTGGATTTTTCCTCGAATCTGATCGACGCGTCCGGAATGACGCACTTCCACATCGATATCTACACGCCCGACATGACCAGCTTCAGCGTGAAACTCGTGGATTTCGGCCCGAACGGGGCCTACCAGGGGGGGGACGACAGCGAGGCGACATTCACGGCGACCTCCTCCACCACGCCGGCGTTGACCGGGCAGTCCCAGTGGGTCTCGCTCGATATTCCATTGACCAGTTTCGCGATGCCCCGGAAGAACCTCGCCCAGCTCGTCTTCGTCTCGGGCACGGGGTCGGGCACCGTCTATGTCGGCAACGTCTACTTCCACAAGTAGCTGCAGCGTGCCATCGGCCTGACGTCAAGCGGAAACCCAGGGGCGGTTCTGTCCACAGAGCCCTCCCTGGAGTGTGCGGCGGCGAAATCAGGGGCGGATACCCCGCTGGAAGCGTGCCCATCTGTTTTCTAGGTAATTTCAACTGCATGTTCAGGCCATCTGGAGCCTGAACCTCATCCGGAGGATGTCATGATTGGGGCAAACAGCTTGGTTCGATGGGGTCTGATCGCCTGCCTTTGCGGGGCGCTCAGCCCACTCCAGTGCCAGGAGACCGGCTTCACCAAGGAATTCAAGTTCCGTCTTGGATATACCCCCAGTCCCAAGGATCACCTCCGGGCCCCCTACACCGGATTCGGCCTCAACGTCGGTTATGGGATCGGCGTGGGAAGGCTAGGGCTGGAGCTGGGCTATTTCTACAAGACCGGCGACAGCTACATCACCAAGCCTGACGCCTCGCAGCTTCCCGTGGGGCAACTCCCCATGAATTCCGAGAAATCCGTGGAGGACAAGAGAAACCAGCTCGCGGGTTTCTCTGTCCGAGCCTCTTTCAGCCGGAGTCTGTCAGAGAACTGGCGATGGCAGGCGGGTGTCCAGTTCGGATCGGGCTTCAAGCACCAGTACGTGGGCGACACCCAGAGCACCCCCTGGGACGCGGCTTCGGGGGACACCGCCTGGCGGGACTTCTACGCTGGCGTTCCGGTGGAAGGCGGCCTGAACCCCAGCCCGTACGGAGGCGTGACCTGGAAGGTGGACAAGGATTCGAGTTTCGAGCTGAACCTGGTGTTCGTGAATTACAAGGCCATCGAGTATCACCACTACGTGGGCACGGGTTCGAGTTATGACACGGGCGCACCAGGCCGCCGTTCCTCCGCCGGCGCCGTGTTTCCCCTGGATTCGCTGGATAAGCACAACCGCATCGTCCCGCACGCCGAAATCGCCTACGTGTTCCATTTCTAGGCCCAGCACCCCGAATCGCGGAGAAGGATCATGAACATGCGCAACACTCTCCCACTTTCTCTCCTCGCGGTGACGCTCGCCGGTGGCGCGGCGCTGACCGCGCAGACGACCTCCGGCGCGCTGCGCGGCCAAGTGACCGACGAGACCGGCAAACCCATCGCGGGGGCTCGCGTCTCGCTGGAAAGCCCCGCCCTGTTCCAGGCCCGCACCTTCACCACCGACGCCAGCGGCGAGTACCGCGCGCTCCTGCTTCCAGTGGGCAACTACACCCTCAGGGTAAGTGCTCCCGGGAGGCTGGGAAAGACCGCCACTTCGGTCCGCGTGGGCGTTGGGTCCAATTTGTCCTTCCCCTTCGTTCTCAAGGCGACTGCCGTGGCCTCGGCTACGGTCGAAGTGACTGCCAATGCGGCGGCCGAATCGAAGACGAGCGATAAGACTGCAGTGAACTACTCGGCCGACCAGCTCCTGAAGCTGCCTGTCTCCCTCCAGGGCTTCGACGCCATCACCAATATCGCGCCGGGCGTTTCGGGATACGGAACCGCAGCGGTGGTCCGGGGTTCGGACACGAATCAGATCCTGTACAGCATCGACGGGATCAACGTGAAGAACGACACGGGCAAGACCACGACTCTGTACTCCCCTCTTCCGGATTCCATCGAGGACATCCAGGTGGTGGTCTCGGGACTGAACGCCCGGAACGGCCTGGTCAGCGGTGGCCAGGTGAACATGGTCACCAAGAGCGGTTCCAACTCGTTCGAAGGGACGCTCCGCTCCAACATGTCCCGCCCCTCGCTCGGCTCTGACTACTACCTGACCAACGCCAACAACAACACGAACCTCCTCCGGGAGGATCTCACGCATACCACCGACATCACCTTCAGCGGACCCATCATCAAGGATCGCCTCTGGTTCACCCTGGGGACCCGCCTCCAGCCTTCGGAAGCCAGGCTTGGCCTCCTGGGTTACACGGTTGTGGGGGTGAAGGAGGGCCAGCCCAACATTCCCTGGAGCCAGGTGAAGACCATGCTCAGGCCCATGTCCACCTACGGCCTAAATGCCGGTGTGGACAGTGTCGTCAACGCAGGACCTGGAAACGGCTATGCGATCAACACGGAGGATGCGGGCGCCCAACTCAGCTCATCCACCCGTTTCAACAGGCTCGAAGGCAAGTTGACGGGAATGGTCAGCGAGAACCATTCCCTGAGTCTCACGCTCCTGACCCAGAAACGCACGGAGGGCAACGTCCAGGGCCAGAAGAATTCAGACCCCTGGGAAGGCAACATCCTCCGTGGGATCGGGAACATGGTGTCGGAGACCAGTGCCTACACCCTCTCCTGGAACGGAGTGCTGGCCAAGAACTGGACGATCGAGGCCCGCACATCCTACGCCGCCACCCGGCTCAACGACGTGGAAAACCCGAATCCAGGGGTGGCGGTGGCGGGATATTTCGCCAGCCCAGACCCGACGATGAAGCTGCGGGGAGAGGCCGGTCCGCACTCGTGGCTGGGTTCCCCGGACTCCTATGACTACGGGCCCCTCCTCACCCACATGTCCACCTACACGGACCCGGAGAAGACGGGAAACCGGACCTACACCGTGAACGCGAAGACGTTCCAGGAGCTGATGGGATCCCATGAGATCGATATCGGTGGGGAAAGAGTCGGCACCCTGTACAACTTCGGCCGCACAAAGGCCGGCAACCGCGGCGTTTTCACCGGTGGCTGGTACCTCAATTCATCCACCAATTCCTATCTGTATCCGGTCTTCCGCCGCGGGGCTCCCGGTACCAATCCCACCGAGATCCTTCAGCAGGGCCCCGGAGAAAACCCAGGGGCGAATGGCTGGACAGCCTGGCAGGATATCAACAGTACCCTCGGCACTCAGGCTCCCTTCCTCCACTGGGAGGCCGTGCGGGGTCCGAGCGCCCATATGGAGCGCTTCTTCAGCGATCCCGGGGATTCTCAGAACAACACCACCTCGTTCTGGATCAACGACAGCTGGACGCTGAATTCCAAGTGGAACGTCATGCTGGGGGCCCGCTTCAACAAGCTGGTCATGCAGGACCAGGGCGGAAACCAGTTGGATAGCATGAACATCTTCGAGCCGCGGTGCCTGGTCAGGTTCAACCCCGACGGGGCGAACCGGGAAGTCTATTCCCTCTCCATGGCCAAGCTGGCCTCCGCCTATTCGGACGGGGTGGCCAACGCCTTCCGGGGCAACGCCTGGGAGGTCCGCACCGTTCACCTCTGGAGTGGCGCGGCTCTGGGCGCTGCTCAGCCCGGTTTTGATACGGCCGCCGCCGCCTCGGACGCCCCCACGGGGACGTACAACGGGTACACCTACACGGGCCAGACCATGAATGGCGTGCGCTGGGTGGACTACGAGACCCTCACGGACCCCAGCAACTACGGGCCCGCCTACGACATGCTGGATGCCCGGCAGACCTACCTTTCCAAGGGCCTGAAGGCTCCATACGCGCTGGAGCTGAGTCTCGGGTACCAGCGGAACTACGATTCCGGCTACTTCAAGCTCAGCGCCACCCGCCGGGACTACAAGGACAGCATCGTCAGTTCCATCCACGACTATGGGATGGCCTACATGGTCCACATGGTGAGTCCTGCCCCCAACGACCCCCTGCGCATGTGGAAGCAAGTCACCATGTGGCGCAATTCCGAGTTCGATCGGAAGTACACCGGCCTGGAGATGAATTTCCAGAAGCAGTTCTCCGCTCGATGGAGTGTGATGGGGTCCTACACCTGGGACCAGTCCACGGGCACCAACGACCTGGACTACTACAACTACAAGTCACTCCGGGAAAAGCTGCTCACTCCAGAGCAGCAGAACGCCGCCGTGGGGCACGGGGTTCTCAGTCGCAACCAGATCGCCCATCTCTTCTTGACCTACACGATCCCGGTCGGGGCGGGCAACGTATCCTTCTCTCTCAAGGCGGACACTTGGCTGGGCGGTGTCATCACGCCCCAAGGGTGGACGGATTATCGGAGCCTGCCCGGGTTCGCGGCCCTGCAACTGCCGACCACCATCGGTGGCGAGAGGGTCATCGATATCGATCAGCGCACCGCGAACAACGGCACCTTCTTTCCCACCTACAGCGGGGACATGGGGAGCTTCAAGACTGGCGTGGACTACTACCAGTTCGGCGCCAAGCTCCAATGGGACATCCCCATCGGCGTCGGGAAGGTCCGCATGATCGGCTACGTGACCCTGGAGAACCTCTTCAACCACATGATCATGACCAATGTGTACGGCTACTTCACCGGCGACTCCCCCAGCCAGCTGAACAATGTCGCGGCCGGACGCGCCTTTGCCCTGTTCAACAGCAATCGGGTCTACGGCCAGACTCCCGGCGATCCCGGGGCCAAGTATGGCGACTACAACAATGGGAACGGGGGCCGTCGGGTCGGCGATTTCAGCTTCGGGTTCAAGTTCTAGCGAATAGAGAGAAGGAGTAATCCATGAACATCATCCGTACCTTCCTGCTTGGCCTGTTGGCGTTGCCCATGGCTGCCCAGTCCACGGGCTTCAGCGCCGGTGGAGCCCTCATTCTCGGATTGGACAGCTACAAAAAGGCCGTGAACAACTCCACCGGTTTTCTGGTGAACGGGGCCTGGGATACCACCGTCTACAAAGCTGGAATTCCTGCCCGCCTGTCTCTCGGTGTCGGCCTCATGCCCGGCAAGGAGTCGAACGGTCTCAAGACATCCTTGAGCGTGATCCAGATCGCTGGTGACATCCTGATCGACACCGAAATCAGCGGCCTGCGCGGTGTGGTGGGCCTCTCACTCAACAAGTATTCCGCAACGTTCTCTGGCGAGGAGAGCCAGTCTGTGTTTGATTCGGACCACCATTTCCCCTTCCACGACTGCGACGGTATCAAGGGGGGGATCCGCCTGGGCCTTGAATACGCCTTCACGAAGCACATCAGCGGAGAGGCCCTCTTCCAGGCCACCGAGTTGGCGGGACGGCAGCGGAATGACACCCTGATCCGCAAGGGGGCCATCAATCCAGGGTGGATCCAGTTCGGTGCCAGGTACAAGTTCTGAACTGTCCCGATGGATTCCATCCCGCAACCAAAGGATCTGAACGTGAGTGACGCGAAGGGCAGTGCCAAACCCATGGATTCATCATTCAGCGAAGGCGAACTGTCTTTCGGCGAGAAGGTCGGGTATTCCCTCGGCGATGCCGCCTCCAATTTCTACTGGAAGACCTTCGAGTTCTTCATCATCTTCTTCTACACCGATGTGTTCGGAATCTCTGCGGCTGCCGTCGGCACGATGATGCTGGTCACTCGCGTCATGGACGCCGTGGCGGATCCGATCATGGGAACCCTCGCCGATCGCACCAAGACCCGGTGGGGGCATTTCCGTCCGTACATCCTCTGGTTCGCTGCGCCTTTGGCCATGGCCGGCGTGGCCACCTTCACCACCCCCAATCTCGGGAGCGGAGGAAAGCTCGTCTATGCCTACGTGACCTACTGTCTGTTGATGCTTCTCTACACCGCGGTGAATATCCCCTACAGCGCGCTCATGGGGGTCATGACCTCCAACTCCAAGGTCCGCACCTCTCTGGCCTCCTTCCGGTTCGTCGGAGCCTTTTCTGTCGCAGTGCTGGTCCAGTACTGCACGCCCAGTCTGGCCCAGTGGTTCGGAATGGAAGCCTCCCTCCGGGCTCAGCACTCGTTCCTGGTCAATCCCCTTGCATGGGTTCGCTGGTTCTTGTCCAAGGAGTTCCTGACCCTGCCTTCGGATCTGGCCAGAGGCTGGCAGATGACGATGGTGCTCTACGGCGTGCTGGCAGTGATCCTCCTGGTCCTGTGCTTCACGACCACCCGTGAGCGCGTGACGCCTCCGGAAAACCAGAACCCCAATTTCAGGCAGGACCTTCGGGACATGTTAGGCAGCCGCGCCTTTGTCGTGATGCTGGGGGTGACAGTCATCATGATCATGGCCTTCGTTCTCAAGGGATCCGTTTCCGCCTACTATTTCAAGTACTTCGTGCATCGCAACGATCTGCTGGGCCCCTTCCTGGTCTCCAATGCCCTTGCCTTCCTGATGGCCGTGGTCGTAGCTCCAATCGTCGCAAGACGCCTTGATAAAAAATATCTCTTCATGGCGGCCATCGGTGTCGGCGGCCTGATCGTCGGTGGCTTCTGGTTCGCAAAACCCACAGACATCGCAATGATGTTCGCCCTGCAGATCCTTTCCAGCTTCGTGATCGGATTCAATTCACCCCTCCTGTGGGCCATGTTCGCCGATACCGCCGATGATGCGGAATGGCGCCTAGGAAGGCGCAATACAGGGCTGGTCTTCGCTTCCGCGATCTTCGGTACCAAGATCGGCCTGGCCCTGGGGGCCTGGGTCACAGGGGGAGTCCTCACCCTGTTCGGCTACGTGGCGAATATGGAGCAGTCGGCCACCTCGCTGCTGGGCATTCGCCTCTCGATGAGCGCATTCCCGGCGGTGATGCTGGTGATCGCGGCTCTCGTGATGAAGGCCTATCCCCTGGACGATAAATTGATGGTCCGGATCGAGAAGGACCTCAAGGATCGCAAGCGTGAAGCCTGAGTCTCTTGAAGGCGCGGCCCCCATGGGGCTCCGCTGGTGTTGGATGAGGTGATCTGGGCCCTGCATGGGCACCCTGGGAGTCCCGTAATGAAGGCAAACGACATCCTGGTCCTGGCGTTCCTGACGCTGTTCCCAGCGCTGCGGATGGGGGCGGGTGCTCCCGTAGACTTGACCAAGCAGCAGCGGAACGGCAACGCCATCTGCTACTCCGGTTATCGAATGGGACAGCACCCGGACAAGAACCTGTTCCCGAGCCGAGCCGAGGTGCTTGAGGACCTTCGAATCCTGGAGAAGAACTGGACACTGATCCGGCTCTACGGCTCCGACCAGCACAGCGCGGATGTCCTGGAGACGATCAGGACCCGCAAGCTTCCCATCAAAGTCATGCTGGGGATGTGGTTGAGCGGGAAGCCTGAGAAACAGACCGAGAACGAGCGTCAAATATCGCGGGGAATAAAGCTGGCCAACGGATACCCGGGCATCGTGGTGGCCGTGAATGTCGGGAACGAGGCCCTTGTCTCCTGGTCCGATCATCGAATGACCGAAGCGGAAATGATCGACTCGGTGACCAGGGTCAAGGGTGCCGTGAAGTGCCCTGTCACCGTCGCGGACGATTTCCTCTACTGGATTCAGCCCGGGAACAAGCTGGTGCAGCATCTGGATTTCATCACGCTGCACAGCTACCCGATCTGGGGCCACCAGGACATCGACATGGCGCTTTCCTCGACGGTTGAAAAATTCGAGTCGGTGCGCCGGGCCTACCCGGACAAGACGATAGTCTTCGGCGAGGTTGGGTGGGCTTCCTATACCGTGGGCGACAAGCACGTGCCGCGAGCCGGTGATGAAGGCAAGCAGAAGCGCTATTACGAAGAAATAAATTCTTGGGCCACGGCCCACAAGGTCACGACCTTCCTTTTTGAGGCCTTCGATGAGCCCTGGAAGGGGGAAGGCACGGAGGGGCACTGGGGCCTCTTCTCGGTCGAGCGAAAGGCCAAATTGGTCATGCGCGGACTCTATCCCGAGCTCACGCCGATGCGGCCGACTTCTCCCAGCTACGACACTCCATCAGCCAGGAAGTAAGAATTGGACGACACGCGATAATGGACATGACCTTCGTTTCGGAATCTGCGCTCAATGACGCCAAGCCCGCCGTCGAGGGGTCCTTCGAGGATATCGGTGGCGAACGCTTCTACCGCGTCGCCAACTACGATGCGATGCCTGTATTCTTCATGAGCCTGGTGAGCGATTCGGACCACTGGCTCTTCATCTCCAGCAACGGTGCCCTGACTGCGGGGCGGAAGGATGCCGACCACGCGCTCTTTCCCTACTGCACCGAGGATCGGATTCACGACAGTCTGGACCAGACCGGTGGTAAGACGATCCTGCGCGTCTCGAAAGACCGGAGGACCCGCCTGTGGGAGCCCTTCTCCCAGCGCTACGAAGGACTCTACCGCACCACACGCAATCTCTATAAGAGCGTGTACGGCAACAAGATCCTGTTCGAAGAGATCAATCACGATCTCGGTCTGAGCTTCCGGTGCGCATGGATGAACAGCGAGCGCTTCGGTTTCGTGCGCCGGGCGACTCTGATCAACCAGAGCGAGGAAGCGGTCACGGTGGACCTGGTCGACGGTATCCAGAATGTCCTGCCCTATGGGCTGGGGCGCAGGTTCCAGATGGAATTCAGCAACCTGGGGGACGGGTACAAGCGCACCGAACTCCTGGGGGATACGGGCCTGGCGTTGTTCCGCCTCAGCTCAATCCCCGTGGACAGGGCCGAGCCCAGCGAGGCACTTCGGGTGAATCTCGCCTGGTCCGCGGGGCTGGCCTCCGCCAGGCACCTGCTCTCGGTCTCCCAGCTCGGGGCGTTCCGGAGGGGTGAACCCCTGCATGAAGAAACGGATGTGCGAGGGCAGCGGGGCGCCTACCTGCTGAACGCGACCCTGGATCTGGCACCCCGCGCTCGAGAAGAATGGTACATCGTCGCCGAGGTGAGCCAGGATTCGGTGGGTGTGCATGGGTTGAAGAAGCGGTTGGATTCCAGGGAGGATCTCCGAAAGGAAATCCTGGAGGATGTGGACCGTGGAACCCAGAACCTGGTTCGCATCGTGGCCAGCGCGGACGGCCTTCAGGTCACCGAGGATGAGCTCAGCACGCGGCGGCACTTCTCCAATACCTTGTTCAATGTGATGCGCGGGGGGATTCCCGATGACGGCTACCGCATCTCCAGAACAGATCTGAAGTCCTTCCTAACGAAGGCCAACCAGGAGGTCACCGCCAGACACGCCTCATTCCTGGATTCTCTTCCCGAGACGCTGCTTCAGAGCGAATTGATCGCGCGGGTCTCCGGGGTGGAGGATCCAGATCTTTATCGGCTCGCCTGCGAATACCTGCCGCTCACTTTCAGTCGCCGCCACGGTGACCCGAGTCGCCCATGGAACATCTTCTCCATCCAGGTCAAGGACGACCATGGACGGAAGATCCTCGGCTACGAGGGCAACTGGCGGGACATCTTCCAGAACTGGGAGGCGACGGCGCGCGCGTTCCCGGGCTTCGTCGAGGGCATGATCTTCAAGTTCATGGATTCCTCCACGGCGGATGGATACAACCCCTATCGCGTCATGCGGGACGGCTTTGAGTGGGAGCTGATCGACCCTGACGACGCCTGGTCCTTCATCGGCTACTGGGGTGATCACCAGGTCATCTATCTCCTGAAGCTTCTGGAGGTGTCCCAGGCCTATCATCCCGGCGGCCTTGCTCGACTGCTGAGGCGAAGGGTGTTCACGTACGCGAACGTGCCGTATCGCATCAAGCCGTACAAGGCGCTGCTGTCCAACCCGCGCGACACCATCACCTTCGACCACGACGCTCACCGGGAAGCCATGGCTCGCGTCGAAAAATTGGGCACCGATGGCAAGGTTCTGGTGGGGACCGGGGGAATATCCAGGGCCAACCTGATGGAGAAGCTTCTGGTGGTGATCCTCTCGAAGCTCTCCAACTTCGTTCCAGAAGGAGGTATCTGGATGAACACACAGCGTCCGGAGTGGAACGATGCCAACAACGCCCTGGTTGGCTATGGCGTCTCCATGGTCACCCTGTGCTATCTGCGGCGCTTTCTTTCATTCTGCCGGGAACTGTTTCCTCCCGCTGGTTCGGAAGAATTCGAGATATCCAGGGAGATCGCCGAACTGCTCGACCGCGTGGCCCTGATTCTGGGGAACCATGTCTCCCTGCTGGGTGGGCCGATCTTGGATCGCGATCGCAAAGTCATCCTGGATGCCCTGGGCCAGGCGGGCGCCGATTATCGGGAAAGGATCTACACGCAGGGCTTCTCCGGGGAGCTGAGCCGGGTTTCCCGCGAACGGTTGTGCGACTTCTGTGATGCCGCGCTGCAGCACATCGATCACGCCATCCGGGGCAACCGCCGCGAGGACGGTCTCTACCATGCGTACAACCTGATGAGGGTGGCAGGGGATGGTGTCGAGGTCCGGAACCTCTACGAGATGCTGGAAGGCCAGGTGGCCGTGCTCAGTTCGGGGGCGCTCTCCGTGGAGGATTCCGTTGCGGTCCTGGAGGCCCTGCGAAGCAGTCGCCTCTATCGTCCGGACCAGGCGAGCTACATCCTGTATCCGGATCGGACCCTGCCGCACTTCCTGGAGAAGAACAACATCCCGGCAGGAGCCGTGGAGGGGTCTCAACTCCTCCTGGCACTTCTGGATGATGGGGATGGGCGCCTCGTTGCGCGGGACGTCGAGGGCCAGGTGCATTTCAATGCGGCCTTCCGGAATGCGATGGATCTGAAGGAGGTCCTCGAGGCCATGAAGGACGGCGGGTACCGGGAACTGGTGGAGAGGGAAGAAACGCAACTTCTCGATCTCTACGAGCGTGTCTTCGATCACCAGTCTTTCACTGGGCGTTCTGGGACGTTCTTTAAATACGAGGGACTGGGCTGCGTGTACTGGCACATGGTCTCCAAACTCCTGCTGGCTGTGGATGAAGTCCAGCAGAAGGCCCTGACCCGCGGCACGGATCCGGCCACTCTGGCCCTCTTGAAGGCCCACTATCTGGAGATCCGCGAGGGTATAGGCGTCCACAAGTCACCTGCTGGCTATGGCGCCATACCCACGGATCCCTACTCCCACACGCCCGGTTTTTCGGGTGCCCAGCAGCCTGGCATGACCGGTCAGGTGAAGGAGGACTTCATCACCCGTCAGAGCGAGATGGGGATGCATGTGGAGAGGGGTTGTCTCGGCTTTCTCCCCGGAATGGTGGCCCGGGCTGAGTTCCTCATCCGACCCGCAACCTTCCGATTCTTCGATGTCGAAGGGAGGAATCAGCAACTGGAGCTGGGGAAGGACTCCCTGGCTTTCACGATCTGCCAGGTTCCCGTGGTCGTGCACCGCGAGGGTTCGCCTTGCATCGCCGTGACCCGCGGGGCGGGGGGCCGCAAAGTCTCCGAGGGGCTCCTGCTCGACACCCGAACCAGCGCTGCCATCTTCGAACGGACCGGGGAGGTGCAGCGCCTCGATGTCTATTTCGGCTCGACCCAGTAGGCCCCAGGGCCTGCTGCCAGCGGAAACGGATCTTCCGTCATTCCTCGGAGCTTGTCTCCTTGCCCAGGAGCGCCTTCATCCCCTTCATCCTTGTTCGTCGGCGTTCAGCCTGTATCCCACACCCGGCTCGGTGAGGAAGAACCGGGGCCGGGTGGGGTCGGCCTCCAGCTTCTTGCGGAGCTGGGCCATGTAGATGCGCAGGTAGTGGTTCTGGCCCTCCCCCCCCGGGCCCCAGACCTCCGTGAGCAGCTGCTGGTGGGTGGAGACCCTGCCCGCGCGCCGCACGAGGGCTTCCAGCAGGCGGTACTCGATGGGGGTGAGGCGGGCGGAGGAACCGTCCACGCTCACCTCCCGACGCTCCAGGTCCACGCGCAGCCCTCCCATGACGAACACCGGGTCCGCGTTGGGAGACTGGATGGCGTGGCGCAGGGCCACCCGGATCCGCGCCAGGAGTTCGGCGGCGCCGAAGGGCTTGGTGAGGTAATCGTCGGCCCCCTGGTCCAGGGCTCGCACCTTGTCGCGCTCCTGGTTCCGGGCGCTGATGATGATCACCGGGCGGCGGCTCCAGGCGCGGAGCTGCAGGAGCACGGAAAGACCATCCGCATCGGGAAGGCCCAGGTCCAGGAGCACCAGATCGGGGTTGTGGCTCCGCGCCATGGCGATGCCTTCCGAGGCGGTGGTGGCCGTGATGACCTGATAGCCCTGGGTCTCGAGGGTGGGCACGAGGAAGCGGCGAAGCGGGGCTTCGTCTTCCACGATGAGGATCACGGGTTGGCTCAGGAGACCACCTCCTCGTCCGCGGGCAGGGCCGGGGGTGGGCCCTCGAGGGGAAGCGAAAGGCGGAAGTTCGCGCCATCCCCTTCCCGGGCTTCGGCCCAGATGCGGCCCCCATGGGCCCGGGCGATGGCCCCGCAGATGGCGAGCCCCAGCCCCACGCCGCCCTCCTGGGTCCGCACCGGAAGGCGGAAGAACTTCTCGAAGACCCGCTCCCGGAATTCCTCGGGGATGCCGGGGCCCCGGTCGGAGACCTCCAGTTCGAGGGTTTCCGCTCCGAGCCAGGCTCTCAGGGTCACGGGACTCTCGGGGGCATACCGCCGGGCGTTCAGCAGGAGATTGATCAGGAGCTGCTCCAGGAGCGCCCCGTCCACGGGGATGAGCGGAAGGTCCTCCGGGATATCCACTTCCGCCCGGATGGCCCCCCGGGCGGATTCGGCTCGCCGCAGGGCCGCGCCGATGACTTCCTCCAGGGGATGCCACTCCTTCTGCACCCGGATGGTGCCGCACTCCAGGCGCGTGAGATCCAGCAGGTTCGCGAGGAGCTGGGTGAGGCGCTCGCTCTCGTCGTGGATCATGGCCAGGAGATCCCTGCGGGCGGGCTCGCTCAAGGCGTTGGGGGCGAGGAGAAGGCTGCTGGCCGCGCCCTGGATCCCGGCCAGGGGCGTGCGCAGGTCATGGGAGATCGAGCTGAGCAGTGAACTGCGCATGCGTTCCATCTCGTTTTCCAGGCGGGCCCGCTGGGCGGTTTCGAGCCACTTCGTGCGCTCCAGGGCCAGGGCCACCTGCACCGCGAAGGCGCGCAGCAGTTCCCAGGCCTCCTCCGCCAGGTCCCGTTTCCGCGAAACGGCGATGCAGAGCGCCCCTTCCAGGGCCTCCCCCTGACCCAAGGCCAGGTACGCATGGGCGCCGTCCAGGAGGGGCTCCAGGACTTCTCTGCGGGAGCCCTGGGGCAGCGCCTCCAGGCTCAGTTCCGGGGGGGCGCCGCCCTCCGGGAGGACGCTCCAGCCGCCGCCTTCCCGGGGGATCAGGAGGTGGATGCGCCGGTGGAGGAGGCGTTCGCCCAGATGGGCCAGGGCCTCGGCAATCTCCCCGGGGTTCGCGGCCTTGGAGAGGTTCCGCCCCAGCAGGAGGAGGGCCGCCAGCAGGGCGGCGCGCCGCCTGCCATTGCGCGTCTGCAGGGCCAGGCGCTCGGAGAGGGCCACGGCGAACTGGCCCCCCATGAGGATCACGAGGAACAGCGCCATCAGGGGCCAGTTGCCCACCAGCAGGCTGCCGGGGGCGGCATCGAAGAGCAGATCGAAGCACAGGGCGCTGGCCGCCACCGAGAGGGCGCCCGCAACCAGTCCCCAACGCTGGGCGATGATGGCGGTGGCCAGCAGGAAGAGGAGGAAGATGGCCGGCAGCGGCTGCTCGGGCGGCAGGATGGAGCCCATTCCCGCGCTGGCGCCCAGGATTCCAAGACTCCCGAGAAGGGCGCCCAGCCATTGGTCCCGGGGTGGCAGGGTGGGGCCGTGGGGGACCTCTGGTGCCAGGGGGATCGCGGTGATCCGGATTCCGGGCTGACGGCGGAGCAGTTCCTGGGCCGAGGAATGCCCCAGGCGACCCCAGGGCCAGCGGTCCTGGCCCAGGCCCAGGAACACTTCGGCGGGACGGGTCCTGCGGATGGCCTCCTGGAGGCCCGCCACCAGGGTCCGGGCCGGGATCCAGAGGGACTCGGCGCCCAGGCTGGCGGCCTCCTCGAGCCAGAGGCGGGCCTGATCGCTCTCCTCGACCTCCTCCTGGCCCGGGACCGCCACATGGACAGCCACCCAGAGGCGGCCCTGTTCCCGGGAGGCCCAGAAGGCCGCGTGGATGAGGCGCAGGGCCTGGGCATCGGAGCCCAGGGCGACGAGAAGCGGGTTTGCGTGGGAGGGTTCGGGCATGGGAGGCCTGCAGGACTTCCCGATCTTAAGGCCCCAGCACGCGTAAAAAGGCCGTAAAAATGCGGTGGTGCGCGGCCCGAGAGGGCGGGAGTGGCTCTAGTCTGGCCCTGCTCGATGTGTTTCATGTTCGCTTCCGACAGGAGATCTCCGTGAATCCGCAATCCATGCCGATCGACACCGGCAACACAGCCTTCATGCTGCTCTGCTGCAGCCTGGTCATGCTCATGACGCCGGGCCTCGCCTTCTTCTATGGCGGGCTGGTGGGGCGCAAGAACGTCCTGTCCATCATGATCCAGAGCTTCGTCAGCCTGGGCTGGACCACCGTCCTGTGGTTCGCCTTCGGCTATTCCATGTGCTTCGGACCCAGCTGGCATGGCCTCGTCGGCCACCCCGGCCACTACGCCTTCCTGAACAACATCAACCTCACGAGCATGTTCACATTGGGGGGTTCCACCGCGGGCATCCCCCAGATCGTGCATGTGGCCTACCAGATGATGTTCGCCATCATCACCCCCGCCCTCATCACCGGGGCCTTCGCGAACCGCGTGACCTTCAAGGCCTACATGCTCTTCCTGACGGCCTGGCTGATCTTCGTCTACTTCCCCTTCTGCCACATGGTCTGGCATCCGGACGGCCTCCTGGCCAAGTGGGGCGTGCTCGACTACGCCGGCGGCATCGTGGTGCACAACACCGCCGGTTTCGCGGCCCTGGCCTCGATCCTCTACGTGGGCAAGCGCAAGGTCGTGGAGAACGAGCCCCACAGCATTCCCCTCATCGCCCTGGGCACCGGGCTCCTCTGGTTCGGGTGGTACGGCTTCAATGCCGGATCGGAATTCCGGGTGGACTCCATCACCGCCTCCGCCTTCCTCAACACCGATATCGCGGCCTCCTTCGCCGCCGCCACCTGGCTCTTCGTGGAGTGGTTCAACGCCAAGCAGCCCAAGCTGGTGGGCCTGCTGACCGGTGCGGTCGCAGGCTTGGCTACCATCACGCCCGCCGCGGGCTATGTGTCCCCGGCCGTGGCGGCCCTCATCGGCATCCTGGCCGGCGTGATCTGCTACTACGCGGTGGCTCTCAAGAACAAGCTGGGCTGGGACGATGCCCTGGATGTCTGGGGCGTGCATGGCGTGGGCGGCCTGATCGGCGTGATCTTCCTCGGCCTCTTCGGGTCCACCCTGTGGAACCCCAACGGCGCCAACGGTCTCTTCTACGGCGGCACGGGCTTCTTCGGCAAGCAGCTGGGCGCCGTGGCCATCTCCTCCGTGTGGGCCTTCGGCTTCACCTACGGCATGCTCTGGATCATCGACCGCATCACGCCTGTGCGGGTCGATGCAGAACACGAGGGCACGGGCCTGGATGCCGGCCTCCACGGCGAGGAAGCCTACCCCCAGGGGCTGTGAAGCGGGAACCTGAGCCATCGAGGGCGGCCCGCTCGCCGGTCCCCCTCGGTGGTCCTGGGATTGCATAAATAAGGGGTCCCGGAAGGAGATCCGATACTCAGTGCCTGGACGAGGGATGAAGGGCCACCTCATCCGGTCTCGATCCGATGCTGATTGCCAAAGGAAGATTCATGCACCCCTGTCTGCTCGCCTCGCTCATCGGCTGCTCCCTGCTGGCTGAAGTCCCCACGGCCCAGCCTGTCGCTCCGGCCCTCGCCTGGCGGGGGTCCATCTGGGCCTCGGGTGTTGCCCAGGATCGGCAGACCGCGGACGGAAGCCTGGTCTTCCGTCCCCTGGAGGGGGGCGAGAGCGCCTTCACCCTGGATGGCCTGACCCTGGGCCTGGACGCCACCCTCGGTGAGGGCTGGTCGGCCCGGGTCACGCTGATGGGCGGGCGCATGGGCCGGGTGGTGAACGAGACCTCCGGGGAGCGCGGCGCCCTCGCCGTGCCCGAGGCTCAGCTGGTCTGGACTGGAGCGAAGGACAAGGTGACCCTCGGGCGCATGAACACTTACATCGGCATGGAGTTCACCGAAGGGACCCAGAACCTCACGGCCAGCCGGGGGCTTCTCTGCACCTATACCGCTCCCTTCACCCAGGTGGGCCTCGCCTGGCGCCACACCTTCACCAGGGCCTGGAGCACGGATGTCTTCCTCTTCAACGGCGAGGATCGCGTCCAGGACAACAACCATGGCAAGACCCTGGGCCTGGGGCTCAACTACAACCACGGGGGCGCCTCCGACAAATACGCATCCCTGATGGTCTACCGTGGGGCCGAGCAGGACCGGTGGGACGCAGACCACAACCTCATTCCCGGTGCCGAAGGCAGGAAGCGGGATCGTGTGTCCCTGCTCGGGCAGTGGGTGTGGGGCCCCGGTACCCTTCAGGGCGAGTTCGAGTACGGTCGGGAAGCCTTCCTGCCTTCGGCGATCGCGGGCGCCGCCGGAACGGGCGACGTGAAGGCCACCTGGATGGGGGTGGGGGCCATCTACAAGCACCGGGTGAGTGCTGCCTGGGCCCTCTTCGCCCGGGCGGAGTACCTCCAGGACGATACCGGCGTTCGCCTCAACTACGATTCCACGATCCAAGCGGCCCACGGTGCCAGGCTGAATGCCGACCTGAAGGCCACCGGCTTCGCCCTGGGCGTCGAGCGGAGATGGGGCACCCCCTTAAGCCGCTTCGAGCTTCGCCGGGACCGTCTCAACAAGGACCTGGCTGAAGGTCCGGCCGGCGATCACGGGGTTTTCAGGAGTGCCACCTCCGCGACCCTCAGTGTGGGGGCGAGCTTCTGAACAGACGCGGCGTCCGGGCTTCGGCTGGGCACCACCGGGGGGGGAGGGGGAACCTCGCCTCGTCAGGGAGCAGGCGGTCCCCCCTTTCATGGCAGGATTGGGCCTGCGGCACACTAGGATGGTGAGTGCAGGAGGACTCCATGCGCATCGCGGTTCTTGGGCTGGGCAGGATGGGCGCCCCCATGGCGCGCAATCTCGCCGAGGTCGGGCACCAGGTCACGCTCTACAACCGCACCCCGGCCAGGGCTCTCGAGCTGGATTCCTCCGTGGTCCGCAGGCTCGAAGCTGTGCCGGACCATCAGGCCGCCGTAGGAATCCAGCAGGGGCGACTTGAAGAGCGCCGTGTTGAGGAGGCGCA
>JAYSNJ010000187.1:0-4548 GCA_043723905.1 Holophagaceae bacterium | reverse complement strand
CAATTGACACCAGAGGCCTGGTGGATGAGGTCCTGGCCTATTTCTAGGCCGTGGCGGAAGAAAAGGGCGTGAAGCTGATGGGCGAGGCCTCCGGGTTCATCCAGGGGGATGCCGAACTGCTGCGCCAAGCCCTGGCCAACCTCGTCTCCAACGCCCTGGAAGCCACGCCCGAAGGCGGAGAGATCTTCGTGAAGGCGAGGACCGGGGACTGCCAGGCGGAACTGGAAGTGCGGGACACGGGCCATGGCATTCCCGCCGAAGAACTGCCCCGGATACGCGATCGCTTCTACCGCACCTCCGAGGCGGTCACTCGCAAGAGTCCTGGCACCGGACTGGGTCTGGCCATCGTCCAATCCATCGCCCGGCTTCACGGCGGCGAAGTCGAGATCCACAGCCAAGTGGGGATGGGGACAGCAGTGCGCCTCCACTACCCCATCCGGCCGAGCTAGATCAAGAGTGCAGAAGGCTCCCGGCGGGACCCTCTGCGTTCCCAAGCTGTGGCACTGGCGCAGCTAGTGGAGGGTGTCTTCCGATTCCAGTTCCGCCGATGAGAACACCTTCTGGGGGGGCAGGACGCCTCGCCAGCCGAGGAGCCAGGCCAGGTTCAGCGCCAGTCCCATGAGGGTATAGACGCCGAAGAAGGCAAGGAAGAAATCCCTGGGGAAGATGATCAGGAGGCAGAGGAGGCACACGAAGGCGATGGTGATCCATCTCCCGACCCAGGGTTTTGGGGAGACCTTCTTGAAGTTGGGAAAGCGGACCGTGGAAACCATCAGGAGACCAACGGCGAAGAGCTCGAAGGCGAAGAGGTAGGCGTAGGGCGAAGACTGGGGGGGGGTCGGCCAGGCCAGGATGACGGCGGCCACGCAGGCGGCTCCGGCGGGAATGGGCATGCCCACGAAGAAGCGGGAATCCACCTCGCCCACCTGGACATTGAAGCGGGCCAGACGCAGGGCTCCACAGGCGATGAAGAAGAAGGAGGCGGCCCAGCCGATGGCCCGCAGCCGGTGGTCGGCGATCCCCAGGGTGAAGAAGCCGTACCGGTAGGCGAGAATCGCGGGGGCCATGCCGAAGCTGAGCACATCCGCCAGGGAGTCCAGCTGTACGCCGAATTCCGTGGCGGTGTTGGTGGCCCGGGCGATCCTGCCGTCCAGGCCGTCGAAGACGCCCGCCAGGACCAGCAGCACGGCGGCCCAGAGGAAGTATCCCTGGGGGTTTTCCCCGGCGGCGTTGAGGGACATCACCACGCTGGAGAATCCGCACAGGACGGAGATCATCGTGACAATGGAGGGCAGGGCGAACTTGGAGCGTCGCACGGCCCTTCGGCGACGATCACGGCGTTCTTCGGGGGTCAGGCGCTTTCGCATGGCTCCAGTTTCCTCTCTTTCGAGGTGAAGCGCGAGCGGGAGTGAGGGGGAGGTCTCCGGGGCTGTCACGGGGGGGCCCTTCCCGTAGACTCAGGGGTTGGAGGCGGGATGCGGCTTGTCGTGATCGGCGGAGGACATGCGGGCATCGAGGCGGCCCATATCGCCGCCCGTATGGGCGTCCCCACGATTCTGCTGACACTGAACCTGGACCAGATCGGCCAGATGAGCTGCAACCCCAGCATCGGGGGGGTAGGGAAGGGCCACATGGTCCGGGAGCTGGATGCCCTGGGGGGAGCCATGGGGCGTCTCGCGGACGCTGCTGGAATCCATTTCCGCATCCTCAACGCCAGCCGGGGCGTCGCGGTGCGCGGCCCCAGGGCCCAGGCGGACCGGGTGAAATACCGGCTGGGGGCGCGGCAACTGCTGGAAGGGACCCCGAACCTCCAGCTCAGGCAGGGGATTGCCTCCGGACTGCGCTGGGCGGAGGGCACCCGGGGACTTCAGGGCATCGAGCTCCTGGACGGCTCCTTCATTTCCTGCGATGCGGTGGTGCTCACCGCCGGGACCTTCCTCAACGGCTGCGTGCTCATCGGCGACCGCCGCATCGAGGCTGGCCGGGCCGGTGAGCCCGCCTCCACCCATCTGGGGCAGCAGCTCCGGGCCCTGGGCCTGCCCTGGCGCCGCCTGAAGACGGGCACCAGCCCACGCGTCTCCCGGAGGAGCATCGATTTCGGGAAGCTGGAGGTCCAGCCCGGGGACGCCTCTCCCCGCCCCTTCAGCTTCTTCGGTCCCGGTCCCGGCCTTCCCCAGGTGCCCTGCCACATCGCCCAGACCACGCCCGGGACCGAGGCCGCCGTGCGGGAGAACCTCCATCGCTCCTCCATGTACGGGGGCCACATCGAGGGTGTGGGGCCGCGGTACTGCCCCTCCATCGAGGACAAGTTCGTCAAATTCCCGGAGAAGGAGCGCCACTCGATCTTTGTGGAACCCGATTCCCTCGAGACCGACGAGATCTACCTGGCAGGGCTGTCCACGTCCATGCCTCTGGATGTGCAACTGCGCATGGTGCGGAGCATGTCGGGGTTCGAGCGGGCCGAGATCCTGCGCCCGGGCTATGCCATCGAGTACGACGCCTTCGACCCCCTTCAGCTTCACCAGGACCTTTCCGTGGAGGGACTCGAGGGCGTCTGGTTCGCCGGGCAGATCAATGGCACGACGGGATACGAGGAGGCTGCGGGGCAGGGCCTCATGGCGGGCATCAATGCCGTCAGGTATCTGCGCGCCCAGGAACCGGTGGTCCTGGCCCGGGATGTCGCCTACATCGGCGTCATGATCGATGATCTGGTCACCAAGGGCACGGACGAACCCTACCGGATGCTCACGGCTCGCGCGGAACACAGGTTGGGGCTGGCCTGCGATCTCGCGGACGACCGCCTACTGTCTCTTGCAAAGGAGCTGGGCACTCTGAACGCGGCGGAAATCGGTTCAGTCGAGCGCAGGGTCGAGCGGCGCCTTCGGCTCCGCACCCAGTGCGAGGCGTCCTGGGTGGCGCGCACCACAGCCTTCGGCCCCATTGCCCTGGAATCGGGCCTCGCGCTGGCCTCGGGCATGACGCTGGTGGAGCTGCTTCAGCGCCAGCAGGTGACCGACGAGACGGCGGACGCGCTCCTCGCCAAACTGCCGGTCTGGGTGGAGGAGGGGCTGGACTGGGATCCTCTCTGGGAGCGCGATCTGCTCCTCTTCGAGGTGCGCTACGCGCCCTACCGCGAAAGGGAGGCTCGGCTGCTCCAGGGGCAGCGAGCCTGGGACCATGTGAGGATTCCGGTCGCGCTGCGGATCGAGGAGCTCCCGGGGCTGAGCCGCGAGGTGAAGGAGAAGTTCGCGAAACATCGCCCGGAGACCCTCGGCCAAGCGTCGCGGATTCCCGGGATCACGCCGGCTGCCGTCACCCTGCTGCACCTGCTGATCGAACGGGGGCGAAGCGCTTAGGTCCTTTCTGCGACCAGTTCTTTGAGGTAGGCCAGGAAATCGGGTCCGAGATCCTCGCGCTTGAGGGCGAATTCCACGTTGGCCTTGAGGTAGTCGAGCTTGTTCCCCGTGTCGTAGCGGCGGGCGGGGATGGGGGCCGCCACCAGCCCTCCTTCCTGGGCCAGCATGGCCAGGGCGTCGGTGAGCTGGTACTCGCCGCCGACGCCGGGTTGGACCTTGTGCAGATGCTCGAAGATCCTGGGCGCGAGAATGTAGCGGCCAACCACAGCCCATCGGCTGGGAGCCAGGGCGGGTTGAGGCTTCTCGACGATGGTCGAGACAGCCCACCAGTCCCCCTCCTGTCGAGGTGCGTTGACGATCCCGTAGCGGGAGACATGTTCCAGGGGAACCTGCTGGACGCCCACGATGGACTTCCCTGTGGCCTGGTAGGCGGAGATGAGGGCTCCCAGCGCTGGGTCCTCCTCGTCGAACACATCGTCGCCTAGTAGTAGAGCGAAGGGCTCCTGTCCGATGGCATGTTCGGCGCAGAGCACGGCATGGCCGAGCCCGAGGGGTTCCCCTTGGCGCACGTAGGCGAATTGCGCCAAGTGGGTGATGGTCTGGACCAGGTCCAGATCCTCCTGGCGGCCTCGTCGGCGGAGCGTGTCCTCCAGTTCGAAAGCCACGTCGAAGTGGTTCTCGATGGCCTGTTTTCCCCGGCCCGTGATCAGGGTGATGCTCTGGATGCCGGCCCGGATGGCTTCCTCGACCACGTGCTGGATCACGGGCTTGTCCACGAGAGGGAGCATCTCCTTGGGCTGGGCCTTGGTGGCGGGCAGGAACCGGGTGCCCAGGCCGGCGACAGGGATGAGGGCCTTCCGGATGTTTTGCATGGCTCCATATTCCCTCAAGCCCCAGCCACTCCGCTGCAATCCTTTGAATCTCCAGGGTGAACCGCCTTGTCTGTGGTTTTAAAGATTAAAATGCCAGGAGATACACGTATCGATGCGAGGGGATGCCAGACGGGGGGCCACCCCACAGAGATTTTTGGTTGCGTTCCCCCGGGACTGGTGTAATCTAAGTCTTCCGGCGCACACAATCGGTGCCGCGGAGATGAGGGGTTGGCGGGTCGGGAACGGCAGGCTAATTCAGAGTGATCGAGGACTCGAGGGTTTTTGGTCGCAGTGACTCAGGGCGTCTTTGACAGCCGGAT
>JAYSNJ010000186.1:0-3976 GCA_043723905.1 Holophagaceae bacterium | reverse complement strand
GCGGCTGGCCTCGATCTTCTTGGCCATGTCCGCCAGCATGAAGCTGATGGCCTGGTTGGCGAAGATGGGCTGGCCGAACTGGATGCGGGTCTTGGCGTAGTCCAGGGCGATCTCGAAGGCGGCGCGGGCCACGCCCACGCCCCCGGCGGCCACGGCGGCGCGGGTCTGGTCGAGGGTCTTCATGGCGATGATGAAGCCCATGCCCTCCTTGCCCAGGATGTTCTCCACGGGCACCTCGGCATCGTTGAAGTAGAGCTCCACCTGGTTGGAGGCGCGCTGCCCCATCTTGTCCATGGCCTTGCCTACCACCAGGCCCGGCGTGTCGCGGGGAACAAGGATGCAGCTGGTGCCGCGGGCACCCTTGCTGGGATCGGTGCTGCAGAACAGCGAGTACCAGTCGGCGTAGCCGCCATTGGTGCAATAGCACTTGGTGCCGTTGATGATGTACTTGTCGCCCTTCTTCTCGGCCCGGCAGCTCATGCCGCCCGCGTCGCTGCCGGCGTTGGGCTCGGAGAGGGAGAAGGCCGCGAACTTGGGCTCCTCGGCCAGCATGCCCAGCCACTTCTTCTTCTGCTCGGGGCTGCCGGCGACGAGAACGGGGGTCATGGCCAGGCCATTGGCCATGATGGAGGTGTAGAGGCCGGCGCAGCCCCAGGCCAGCTCCTCGCAGACGATGGCCTCGCCCACCTGGGTGGCTCCGGGTCCGCCGCAATCCTCAGGCACCAGCGCCTGCAGGTAGCCCTGGTCGAAGGCGGCCTTGTAGACATCCACGGCCCACTCGCCGGTCTCATCATACTTCCGGGCCACGGGGCGCATGACCTTCTCGGCGAAGGTGTGGGCGCGTTCTTTTTCGGCCAGTTGATCGGGGGAGAGCGTGAAACCGAGCATGAAAGCCTCTTGGGGAAGGGGGTGGCGTGGCTGGAAGGGTCCGGAAGGTCCAGTCTATCGCCCTGCGGCACCCTGCCAATGGCCGGACTCCCTGTCGCGGAGTAGGATGACGCGGATCACACGGCGGGCCAGTAGTAAACTCAAGGGTTGGAGTACCCATGACCATCCGATTGACCGACCTCGGCAAGGCCGTCCTCGAGACCGAATACGCGGTGCGGGGACCCATCGTGGCGCGAGCCGCCGAGCTGGAGAAGCAGGGCCGGGAGATCATCTACTGCAACATCGGGAACCCCCAGTCCCTGGGCCAGAAGGCCCTCACCTGGAACCGGCAGATTCTTGCCCTCTGCGAATATCCCGCCCTTGCGGAGCTGGCCCCGGGGGCCTTCCCCGTGGACGCGGTCGAGACGGCCAAGGCGATCCTCAAGGGCACGCGCTTCGGCCTGGGCGCCTACAGCGAGAGCCGGGGCGTGCGTTTCATCCGCGAGGCGGTGGCGGAGTTCATCCTCGAGCGCGATCACCTGGGCGTGGACCCCGATGCCATCTTCCTCACGGACGGCGCCAGCAAGGGCGTCCAGACGATCCTGCGCCTCCTCATCGCCGGGTCCCAGGACGGGATCATGATCCCCATTCCCCAGTACCCGCTCTATTCCGCCACGCTCACCCTCTTCGAAGGGCGCATGGTGCCCTACTACCTGGACGAGCAGAATGACTGGAAACTGAACCGCGACCTGCTGGAGGATTCGCTGCGCAAGGCGAAGGCCCAGGGCACTCGCGTGAAGGCCATCTGCGTCATCAACCCCGGCAATCCCACGGGAGCGGTGCTCGACGAGGCGAACATCGCCATGATCCTCGAGTTCGCACAGGATCACGGGCTCTCGATCCTGGCGGACGAGGTGTACCAGGAAAACATCTACCTGCCGGGCGACCGCTTCGTGTCCTTCGCGAAGGTGCTGCACCGTCATGCGGTGAAGGATGTCTCCCTCTTCAGCTTCCACTCCTGCTCCAAGGGCTTCCTGGGCGAGTGCGGCGTGCGGGGCGGCTACTTCGAGTACCGCAACGTGCCGGAGGACGTGGCCGCCCAGATCCTGAAACTCCAGTCGGTGAGCCTCTGTTCCAACCTCGCCGGGCAGGTGGCCACCTACGCCATGGTGCGCCCGCCCAGGCCGGGCATGCCTTCGTACGCGCGCTATGCGGAGGAGAAGGGGGCCATCCTCGACGCCCTCCGGCTGCGCGCGATCCTGCTGGCCGAAGGGTTGAACCGCATCCAGGGCATCACCTGCAACGTCATCGCCGGCGCCATGTACGCCTTCCCACGCATCACCCTCCCCCCGGGCCGCACGGATGCGGACTACGCCATGGCCCTGCTGGAGCAGACCGGCATCTGCGTGGTGCCCGGCTCGGGCTTCGGCCAGGCCGAGGGCACCGCCCACTTCCGGACCACCATCCTGCCGCCCACGGAGAAGCTCCAGAAGGTGGTGGAGGTCCTCGGCGAGTTCCATCGGAATTTCAAGTAACCCATCCAGGGTGTCGGGAGGAGCGCCCGTCCCATCAAGGGGTTGCCCTTGAACGCGGAGGCGGACCTGGGATCTGCCCTCAGACTCCCGTCAGGGCTTCAAGATGGGCCCGGAGCTCGCCCATGCTGAAGGGCTTGGGCAGCAGGGTGACGTGCGGATGGGACGCGACGAGGTTCTGCGCGGCCTGGTCCGCGCGGCCGGTGGCGAGGAGGACAGGCACGGTGGGCCGCAGGGCGCGAAGGCGCGGAAGGGTGCCGCTCCCGCCAAGCCCGGGCATGTTCATGTCCAGGATGACCACATCGGCACGAAGGCCCGCCTCCA
Source organism: Holophagaceae bacterium (assembly GCA_043723905.1). Taxonomy (GTDB): domain Bacteria; phylum Acidobacteriota; class Holophagae; order Holophagales; family Holophagaceae; genus JAYREN01. The sequence goes on along the minus strand of JAYSNJ010000186.1, from coordinate 1,253 downwards.
GGCTCGCCAGGGCCTCCTCGCCGCTCATGGCCGGCGTGACGTGATGCCCCATGACCTCCAGGATGGCCTGGATGGAACTCTGGATCAGCTCGTCGTCGTCCACCAGCAGCAGGTGCAGGTTCCTGCGGGACGGCTGGGGCTGGGGTTCGCTCACGGTCACTGTGGCCTTTGGCGTGGGCTCACAGGCAGGGAAGCGCATGCTGACCCGGGTGCCCTGGCCGGGTCGGCTCTGAAGCTCCAGGTGTCCATGGTGGGCCTTCACGGTGCTATAGACGATGGAAAGGCCCAGGCCCGAGCCTTTGCCGACAGGCTTCGTGGTGAAGAAGGGGTCCAAGGCCTTCCCCAGGACCTCCCTGGGCATGCCGGAACCGGTGTCCTGCACCTGGACTTCGATCCAGTCTGGACCGGCATTCCGGGTGCGGAGTGTCAGGGTGCCCGCGTCCGGCATGGCATCCACGGCGTTGACGCACAGGTTCATGAACGCGTGGGACAGAGCGCCTGCATCCCCGCGGATGATGTGGAGGTCGGGTGCCAGATCCAGTTCCAGGCGGACCCTGGCCAGGGTGGTCCGCTCCAGGAGGCGGACCTCCTCGCTGAGGATGGCGTTCAGGTCCAGCTCCAACTCCTCGGCCGGGCTCTGCCGCGCCAGGTTCAGCAGGCTCTTCACCATCTTCCCGCCGCGCTCGGCGGCCTTGATGATGGTCTCCAGGGCCCGGTGGGTGGGACTTCCCGCGGGATGCGATTCGATGCTGGCCGAGGCCAGGCCGAGGATCGCCCCCAAGACATTGTTCATGTCATGGGCGACCCCTCCCGCCAGGCTGCCGAGACTCTCCATCTTCTGGGCCTGCTGCAGCTGGACCTGGAGGCGTTGGCGTTCTTCCTCGGCCTGCCTGCGCTCGGTGATGTCCTGGATCGTGCCGATGAGCTTGATGGGCTGGTTCTGGGCGTCAAATTCCAGCCGCCCCCGGCCGTGAACCCACCGTTCCGCCCCATCGCGCCTCCGGATGATCCGGTATTCCTTGTCGAAGGAGGTGCCCCTTCCCAGGACTTCGTTCGCCAGGTACTCCACCATCATCGACTGGTCCGCCGGATGGATCAGCGCGGCCCAGCCCTCCACGGACCGGTCGAAGGATCCGTCGATTCCGAAGATGTCATCGAGGATGTCCGAGCTCTCCCATCGGCCCGCTCTGAAATCCATCGCGTAGCTGCCCAGGCCTCCGATGGCCTGGGTCTCCTTCAGGAAGAGGGCCAGG
>JAYSNJ010000185.1:0-4764 GCA_043723905.1 Holophagaceae bacterium | reverse complement strand
CCCGCCATCATCGTGGTGCCAAACCGGGGCTGAGCCGGTCCGACTCAGGCGATGCTGATGCCTTCGAGCCCCGAGACCTCATGGGCATTGAAGCTGGAGCGCACCAGGGGGCCCGCATAGACGGTGGCGAAGCCATGGGCCTTGGCCTTGATCCCCAGGTCCGTGAACTCCTCGGGGGGCACATAGCGCTTCACGGGCAGCTGGTGGCGCGTGGGGCGCAGGTACTGGCCCAGCGTGAGGATGTCCACCCCCGCGCCCGCAAGGGCCACAAAGGTGCTCATCAGTTCGGTCTCCGTTTCGCCCAGGCCCAGCATGAGGCCGCTCTTCGTGCGGAAGGACGGGCCGTAGAGCGACGTTCCCAGGGCCTTTGCGCAGGACAGCACGCTCAGGCTGCGCTCGAATCGTCCCGCGGGGCGCACCTCGGCGTAGAGGCTGGGCACCGTTTCCGTGTTGTGGTTGAACACAGCGGGCCCGGCGGCCACGACGCGGGCCACGGCGTCCAGGTCGCCCATGAAATCCGGAACGAGCACCTCCACCCCCACGGCCGGATTGCGTTGGCGGATGGCCAGAATGGTGTCGGCAAAGTGGGCGGCCCCACCGTCGGGCAGATCATCTCGGTTCACGCTGGTGAGCACCGCGTACCTCAGGCCCATGGCGGCCACCCTCTCGGCCGTGTCCCGGGGCTCGTGGGGATTCAACGTTCTCGGCTTCCCGCTATGGATGCTGCAGAAGCCACAGGCCCGCGTGCAGATGTCGCCCATGAGCAGGAAGGTCGCCGTGCCATGGGAGAAACAATGGGTCCGGTTGGGGCAGCGGGCTTCTTCGCAGACAGTGTGGAGGTCCGAGGACCTCAACTCCGTTTTCAGGGCATGAAGGTCGGAGAGGCGCACCCGCTCCTTCGTGATCCAGGCCGGCAATCGGGGGTGTCCTTCCAGCACTTCGCGGCCGGCACGTTTGGAGAAGCGGGCCACAGAGAACTCCTGTCGTCCAGTTTCCCGTAGGATGCTCGAATGACCAAGGGATTGTCCGCCCTGCTGCGCCACGAGCAGCACGCCTTCCTGGCCCGGGACCGACGGGCCTGGGGAAGCCATCTGGACCGGACCCGGGCCTTCCTTGGGGAGGGATTCCAGGCCGCGGATCCCGACCGGGCGGTCCTGGTGCTGGGGGCGGGCGCGGGGCTTGAGGTGCCCTGGGCCCTGGCCCCGCCCATGTCCACGGCCTGGGATGCGGACCCCTGGAGCCGTGGCCGAACCTTCCTGCGCCACCGAAGGTGGCTTCCCTGGGTATTCGGGGACCTCACGGGGGGGATGGAGGAGCTGGCGGCCACGGTGACGCGGGCGGTGAAGGAACCCTGGTCAGGACGACACCGGGATCGGGACCAGGCCATCCGACGCCTGGTCGGACTGCTCCCCTCCCTCCAGCCTCATCCAGGGAACCTGGAGGCCTGGATCACGGCGAACCAACCGGGCACCATCCTGTCCGCCAATGTCATGGGGCAGTTCGGCGTGGTCGCGGAACGCGTGGTGGAGGAAGCCTTCCCCCAGGGTTCACCCTGGGAGCCGGATCCCGAGCTGCCGGATCCCCTGGCGGAGGCCCTCGAGGCCTGGACGGCGCGGGCGGTGCGAGCCTATCTGGCCACCCTGAGGGGAGGTAGCGCGGACCTCTACCTGGTGCACGACCGTGGCGTGGTCTTCGAGGACGACCCCCTGGGCCTTGGCCCCTGGGCGGATCCCTGGATGGACCAGCTGAGGGTCGCGGGGGGTGTGCCGCGGGTCAGCGATCCCCTATGCGGCGTGGACGTGCTGGAGGAATTCCGCAAGGGAACCGGCCTTCAGGTGTCGGCCCGGGACCGCTGGCTCTGGGACCTCGCCCCGGACCAGCGACACGTGGTGGAGGCCCTGCGGGTGACCCGAAGCCCCGACCACCCCTGAGTTCCAAGAACGGAAGACGCGATTCTCCCCGGAGGGGTGACGAGAATCACCCGGGTCGCCTGCGCCGTGTTTTTCTTCCTGGAGGGCCACGGCGGGGGACGCGGGGGTTGGCAGGCCGGAGAACGGCCCTGTGCCCACAGAGGCCCAGGGTCAGAAAGGCCGCCATGGGGGGCGGGACGGTCCCATAATGGTGCCCTTTGGGGTGGTGCGGCATGGCTTGGGTGGGATGGGCGCTGGCAGCCTTTATGTTCATGGGGCTGGCGAACCTGGGCATGAAGGCCGCGAGCCTGAAGGGCCTGAGCCCGGCGGGGGTGCTCTTCTGGGTGGTGCTCGGGGAGATCCCCCTGGCGCTGATCTATTGGACCCTGCGCGGGCGTCCCGTGGGGCCGGGCGGTGGTGTGGTCTGGGCCCTGGGCTCCGGAGTCGTCACGGCCCTGGCCATCATCTTCGTGAACGAGAGCTTCCTGCGGGGTGCCAAGACCGCGGCGGCCATCGGCATCATGAACGCGAACTTTCTGCTCGTGGCCCTTCTGGCTTTCCTGTTCTTCAGGGAGCAGCTCCAGCCGTCGAAACTGGTGGGCCTCGGGGCGACCCTGGCTGGGCTCTGGCTGATGGCCCGATGACGCTAGGATCCCTTGATGACTAATTTCCGCCGACTCCTGTTGGGCCGCCGCCTCACGACGGAAGAGACCCACGAAACGAAGATCAGCAATCCCATCGCTCTGGCGGTGTTCAGTTCGGACGCCCTGTCTTCGGTGGCGTACGGCACGGGCGAAATCATGGCCGTGCTCGGCCCCTACATGGCCATGGCCGCCTTCGGACCCGCCGTGCTGTCCTGGTCCTGGCCCGTGGCCGTGGGCATCGTGGTGCTGCTGGCCATCCTGACCATCAGCTACCGGCAGACCATCTTTGCCTACCCCGGCGGCGGTGGGGCCTACACCGTGGCGAAGGAGAACCTGGGCGAGGTGCCAGCCCAGGTGGCGGGGGCCTCCCTGCTCGTGGACTACGTGCTGACCGTGGCCGTGAGTGTATCCGCGGGTGTCACGGCTATCACCAGCGCCTTTCCCTCCACCGATGCGCACCGCGTGGCCATTGCCCTTGCCGTGGTCGCCTTCATCGGCCTGATCAATCTGCGCGGCGTGAAGGAAAGCGGGGCGGTCTTCGCCGTGCCCACCTATGGATTCGTGATCTCGATGTTCGCGATCATCGGGCTCGGGTTCTGGCGCTACTTCTCCGGGGGCGTGCCGGTGGGGGCCCACCATGAGATGGTGGCGCCCGCTCTGCCGGGATGGCTCGCCCTCTGGGTGTTCATGAAGGCCTATGCGGCCGGATGCACGGCACTGACCGGAGTGGAGGCCATCTCCAATGGTGTGTCCGCCTTCAAGGAACCCACCTCCCGCAACGCGGGGAAGACGATGATCTCCATGGTGCTCATGCTGGGCGCCATGTTCCTGGGTATCACCTGGCTGGCGAACCACTTTGGCATCGTCTACCTGGGTGACGGCGAATCTCTCCTGTCCATGCTGGAGCGCCGAATCCTGGGAGATGGTCCCGGCGTGCCCCACCTGGTCTACCTGGTGATGCAGACCTTCACCATGCTGATCCTTTGTCTGGCGGCCAATACTTCCTATGCAGACTTTCCTCGCCTGGCCGCCATGATGGCCCGGGACGGCTTCTTGCCCCGCCAGTTCTCCAGCCAGGGAGATCGGCTCGTCTTCTCCAACGGCATCTTCATCCTGTCGCTGCTGTCGGGAATCCTGCTGTGGATCTTCGGGGCACGGGAGCATCACCTGATGCCGCTCTACGCCGTGGGTGTGTTCCTGGGGTTCACCATCTCCCAGACCGGCATGGTCCGCCACTGGCTCAAGCTGCGCGGGCACCGCTGGGTCTTCAAGACGCTCATCAACGGAGCCGGCGCCCTCACGACCCTGATCGTGATGTCGGTCATCATCGTGACGAAGTTCACCCACGGCGCCTGGGTGGTGGTGCTGGTCCTGCCGCTGATGGTGATGACCTTCTTCAACATTCACCGGCACTACATCCGCGTGAAATCGATCCTGGCGGGCAGCCGGGCCGACTTCATCAGTCCCCGCAAGAACCGCGTGGTGGTGCTGGTTTCGGGCATCCATTCCGGCGTGGTGCAGGCCCTGAACTATGCCAAGGTCATTGCGGACCATGGCGAGGTGGAAGCGCTCACGGTGGATTTCCCGGGCGAGAACGGCCGTGAAAGCGCAGCCCTGGAACGCCTGCGCTCGGATTGGCCGCGCTACTGCGAGGGCATACCCCTGCGGGCCATCCGCAGCCCCTACCGCAAGATCGTCGAGCCCATCGTAGAGGAGCTCGATCGCATGCGGCGCGTGGAGCCGGAGTACACCATCACGGTCATCCTGCCGGAATTCGTCACGGGCCACTGGTGGGCGAACATCCTCCACAACCAGACGGCCTGGCGGATCAAGGGGACCCTGCTGATGAAGCCGAAGACCGTCGTCATCTCCATCCCCTATCACCTGGAACCCATTCTGGAGTAGCGTCCTAGCCGGGGAGCGACCGGATGCAGAACCTGAGGCGGATCCTGTTGGGGCGAAGGCTCTCCAGCGAAGAGGCCCCGCACACCAAGATCAGCAACCCCATCGCCCTGGCGGTATTCAGCTCAGACGCCCTCTCCTCGGTGGCCTACGCCACCCAGGAGATCATGGCCTCCCTGTCGGGAGCCCTGGTCAACACAGTGGGCGCTGTAGCCGTGGCCGGGGCCGCGGGCCACGCGATCTTCGGCTGGTCGGTGCCCGTGGCCCTCGGGATCGTGGGGCTCTTGGCGATCCTGGCCGTCAGCTAC
>JAYSNJ010000184.1:0-10422 GCA_043723905.1 Holophagaceae bacterium | reverse complement strand
CACCCGAATCCAGCGCAGCGCTTCCACCTCGTCGAGGGCCACGAGCAGCTCTTTCAGGCGGGGCTCGCCGTAGATGTCACGGCCGTACTCCGATGAGTCTTGCGAGATCAAATTGAGCTCGCGCACGCCCTGGCTGGCCAATTGCATGGCCTCAGCCACGCAGCTCTCGATCTTGCGGCTGCGCAACTTGCCCCGCAGGCGGGGGATGTCGCAGAAGGCGCAGGCGTGGTCGCAGCCCTCGCTGATCTTGAGGTAGGCCGTGGCCTTGGGCGTGGTGAGGAGACGGGGGCTGTGCTCGCTGTAGAGGTAGGCCGGATCCCGCTCGGGCTCGAAGAGGCGGTCGTCGGCGCCGATGATCTCGGCGATGTGCTCGATGTCCCGGGTGCCCAGGCAGGCGTCGATCTCGGGCATGTCGGCCAGCAGCTCGTCCCGGTAGCGCTCCACCATGCAGCCCGCCACGATCAGCTTCCGGCAGGCGCCGGTCCGCTTCATGGCGGCGGCCTCGAGAATGGCCTCGATGGATTCCTGCTTGGCGGGCTCGATGAAGGCGCAGGTGTTGACCACCAGGACCTCGGCCTCCTCCATGGCATGGGTGAGGGTGAAGCCCTTGAGCCGCAGATGCCCCAGCATGACCTCGCTGTCCACGAGGTTCTTGGGGCATCCCAGCGAGATGAAGCCGACCTTGGTCATCGAGATTCTCCGGCCCGACCCGGGAGGAGGATCGGAACTCACCAGGGTACCGCGCCGGGCCGAAAAGCCTTCGTGATAGACTCGAGCCACTTTTCTTGGACCCCCCCACGATGAAGATCACCCTGCTGGTGGAAGGCGCCCGGCACCCGGTCGAACTGACCGAGGAAGGCATAACCATAGGCCGAGGCGAGGTGGCAACCATCCGGGTGGCCTCCAACGCAGTGAGCCGGCTCCATTCCCGCATCTTCCTGAAGGACGGGAAGCCCCACGTGGTGGACCTGAAGTCCCTGAACGGCACGACCCTGAAGGGGGCCTCGGTGGCCGTTCCAGCCCCGCTCCACCTGGGGGACACGGTGCTCCTGGGCGAAATCCCCGTTCATTGGGTGCCGGAGGGCCCCCGGGAGGGCCTGGCCTCGGGAATCCTGCCCACCGTCATGGCCCCCAAGGGCGCCACGGAATCGAAGATCGCCCTGGAGGATCGCGCCTTCGATGCCTCCGGCAGCATCCTGGTGCCCCATGCCAGCCTGGAGGCCATGCTGGCCAAGCATCAGGCCGAGAAGCCCCCCTTCGAGGTGGGGGCCCTCTTCCAGCGCCTGGCCACCATGGCGGGCCAGCTGCTGCGCGCCGCCAGCCAGCAGGAGCTGCTGGATTCGGTGATGACGCTGGTGACGGGGCAGATCCCCTGCCAGCGGGGCTTCATCCTCCTGGCCGATCCCGCGGGAGAACTGGTCCCCGAACTGGTCTGGGAGGAGAAGCCCGGCGCCATCACCAATCCCATCAGCCGCACCATCGCCCGCACGGCCATGAGCGACCGGGTGACGATCCTGACCACCGACGCCCGTGTAGATCCCCGCTTCGCCGCCGGGGAGAGCATCAAGATCCATGGGATCACCTCTGCCCTCTGCACGCCCCTCATCGTGGACGACCAGGCCCTGGGCGTGATCTACCTGGAGTCCAGCCTGAGCAAGGGGGGCTTCAAGCGGGAGGACGAACACCTCCTCTCGGCCATGGGCAACTTCGCGGCCGTGGGCATCCAGCGCGAGCGCGAGGCCCGCTTCCGCCAGCGCCTAGAGCGCTACCACAGCCCCCAGGTCGTCAGCGAGATCCTGAAGGCCGCCCAGAGCCTCGACGCCCCCCTCCTCCAGGCCCGCCGCTGCGAGATCAGCGTCCTCTTCGCCGACATCTCGGGGTTCACCCGCATGAGCGAGGGGATGGAGCCCCTGCAGCTGGCCGCGATCCTCAACCGTTCCTTCGAGGTGCTCACCGACCAGATCTTCGTCCGGGGGGGGACTCTGGACAAGTACATCGGGGACGCCATCATGGCCTTCTTCGGAGCCCCCGCCCCGGACGCGGACCACGCCCGCCACGCCGTGGAGGCCGCGGTGGCCATGCAGCAGGGGCTGGAGTTCATGAATGCGAATCGCCCCGAGGGCTATCCCGAACTCCGGATGCGGATCGGGGTGAACAGCGGAGAGGCCTTCGCGGGCGATATCGGGTGCGAGAAGCGCATGGACTACACGGTCATGGGCTCCACGGTGAACCTCGCCTCCCGGCTGGAGAGCTCCGTGGCCAAGGCGAACCAGGTGGTGATCGGTCCGCGAACCGCGGAGATCCTCGGTCTCGCCAACCTCCGACAGCTGGATCCCGTGACCCTGAAGGGCATCGAGCACCCCATCCGCCCCTTCGAGGTCCTCTGGAAGGAATAGCCTCCAAGGGGAAGGCGCTTGCCCCCAGGGCTCCCTCCCTCCAGAATTCAGGTCCCCGGCCGGAATGACCGATCAGTCCATGAGGGTCAGGAACCATGCCTTCAGAACGCCGACAATTCACCCGTATCCCCCTGGGCGCCACCGTGGGCTTCCAGGAGTTGACCTTTTCCGGGGCCCCGGAACCGTCGGAGAGCGTCTTCAAGGACGTCTCGGGGGGGGGACTGCTCCTCAGCACACCCCGGGAGTACCCCTTGGGCACCCTGCTCAAGCTGGAGGTCCGGATCCCGGGCTGGGGCAGGCATCAGAACGCCTTCGACCCGGTCAGCGACCGGGAGACCCGCCCCCTGGTGGCCGTGGGCCAGGTCGTCCGGGTCGAGCAGATGGACACTGGGGGCTTCGAACTCGGAATAAAGTTTCTCAATGTCTATCCCGATGACTGGGTCGCGCTTCTAAAATTCATCGAGGCCGCCGCCCCTGCGGACGCGAACTAGCCCGAACCTTTCCAAGGAGACTCCCTTGAAGATCCTGATCGTGGACGATTCATCGACGATGCGCCGCATCATCATCAACACCCTGTCCCGCATCGGGTATGCCGATGTGGTCGAGGCGGAGCACGGCAAGGCCGGCCTCGAGAAGCTCGGCCAGGGCGGCGTGGAAATGATCATCACGGACTGGAACATGCCCGAGATGGACGGCCTGGAATTCGTCACCACCGTGCGGGGCACGAACTCCAGCATTCCCATCCTCATGGTGACGACCAACGCCGCCAAGGAAGATATCGTCGCCGCCCTCCAGGCGGGCGTGAACAACTACGTGGTGAAGCCCTTCACCCCCGATACCCTGAAGGAAAAGATCGAATCCCTTCTTGGATAGGAGCCGTTGCGAAATCACCGCTTTCCGGGTTCTTTCAAGCGGTTCCCTGGGCCGTTTCCGCGATCTGGATGACAGGATCATTTTGTGACGAAGGCTTAGCGGCCCGGGGGTTTCATGGACCAGTCTGAAATCGATGCCCTGATGAATATCGGCGGGAAGCCCGCAGCCAAGGAGAAGAAGCCCAAGGAGGCTCCAGCGGCGCGCGCTCCGGTGGCCGTCCCCAAGGCGCCCACCGTCGCCGCTGACAGGGAAGGCGAAGTCATCTCGGAAATCGATGCGGTCACGGCCGTCACCGAGCGCGAGACGAACAAGGTAATGGACCAGTTGGACGTGATCAGCCAGCTCGTCCTGAAGCAGCAGGAACTCATCACCCAGGTCATGGCCCAGCCCGGCGCCCAGGATGGCGCGGTCCAGCAGTCCCTCCACGAGATCATGTCCGCGGGGAAAACCATCCAGGACAAGGTCTACGAGGCCATGGACCTGATGCAGTTCCAGGACATCACCCGCCAGAAGCTGGAACGGATCGTCTATCACCTGCGCCAGATCCACGACTACATCGTCGACCTGCTGGGCACGGGCCTCAAGAGCGAGGGGGAGCGGGCCAACATCAGCCGGACCATCGCCCAGACCGGCACCACCCCCGACGAGCGGAAATCCCACGCGGATTCCGTGATCGAGGAATTCAAGCGCAGTCAGAAGAAGAGCTGAACCATGGCCACCGCGGATCTCCAGACTCGGAACGCCCAGGACCTCATTCCCTCCGGCCAGATCGTCACCTTCACCCTGGATTCGGTGGAGTTCGGGTTGGACATCGACCGGGTCCAGGAGATCACGCCTCGCGCAGGGATCACGCCCGTCCCCGGAGCCCCCAGCTTCGTGCTGGGCGTCGTGAACCTGCGGGGCATCATCATCCCCGTGCTCGACAGCCGGCTCCGCTTCCACCTCGCCCCCGTGGATCCCACCCCGAAGACCCGGATCATCATCCTGGACCTCGCGGGCCAACCCACGGGACTCCAGGTGGATTCCGTCGCCGAAGTGGTCCGCCTGGACGACCTCACCATCCGGGAGACACCCCCTCTCGTCGCCGGTGTGCGCAGCGACTACCTGGCCGGCATGGTGACCGTGGGCAGCCGCCTCATCACACTGATCGATCTGGACAGGATCCTCGACAGCTCCGAATTCAGCCAGCGGGAACTGCTCCTCGAGGGCGGCCCCGGTACCCAGGCCTTCGGCGGCGGGGCTGCGGACCGGGCCCTGGAACAGGTGGAAAACGAGACCCCCTACGTCACCTTCGCCATGGGCCGGGAGTCCTTCGGCATCAACCTCCAGCTGGTGGAGGAGATCATCGAGCTGCCCCCGGTGACGAAGGTCCCGGATGCCCCCGGCTACGTGATGGGCGTGATCTGCCTCCGGGACCAGGTGCTGCCGCTCCTGGACTTCATCCAGCTGCTCCCGGTGGAGGACGATGGCAGCGCGACGCATCGCGAGATGGTCATTCTGCTCTCCTTCGGGGAGGCACGGGTGGGCATTGCCGTGGACGCCATCCAGGAGATCATCCGGGTGCGGGACGAGGACGTGCTGCCGCCTCCCCATACGCTCTCGGAAACCGAGGCCGCCAAGTTCGAAGGCGTGGTGGTGCGTTCCGACCGGATGGTGAGCCTGCTCAAGGTGCTGGAGGTGATCGCGGGCGAGGATCAGGAAAAGATCGCCGCCATGGGCACGGCCCTGACGGAACGCCGCGCCCACGAGGCGGTCCAGGAGAACTTCGACCTCCCGCTGGTGGTCTTCCGCCTCGGCGACGAGGCCTACAGCCTCCGGCTGCACGAGGTTCGCGAGATCATCATGGCGGGTCTCGTGACGCCCGTGCCTAGAGCGCCTTCCTTCATCGATGGCGTGCTGAACCTGCGCGGCGAGGTCATGCCCGTCATCGATCTCCGGGACCGCTTCGGCCTGCCGCGCAAGGAGCGCACCAGCCTCTCCCGCATCATCATCACGCCCATCGGAGGCGTGTTCACGGGACTGGTGGTCGATTCGGTAGAGGAAGTGAAGAACGTCGACCAGCGCAGGCTCGAGGAGCCGCCCCGGGTCACGGCCGCCGGGGCCAACGCCTACATCACCAAGGTGGCCCGGACCGAGGCCGGCGTGGTCTTCCTCCTGGACATCCAGCAGCTCCTCACAGACACGGAGGGGCGCCAGCTCGAGTCCTTCCAAGGCAAGAAGAGGACTGAATCATGAGCGAGTTCTCCCTGGACGACCCCAGCTTCTACGAAGACTTCCTGGTGGAGGCTGGCGAGCACTTCGAGCTCATCGAGCAGAACTTCCTCGTGCTCGAAGGGAACCCCGGGGACCTGGACATCCTCAACGGCATCTTCCGCAGCGTCCACACGATCAAGGGCGCCTCGGGCTTCCTGGGCCTCACCAAGGTCCAGGCCCTCTCCCACATCGGCGAGAACATCCTGGACGAGCTGCGCAAGGGACGCATGAGCGTCACCCCCGAAGTGATGGAACTCCTCTTCGAGACCGTGGACACCCTCAAGGTCCTGGTGGAGGACGTGGGCGTGAACCTCCGCAAGCAGGGGACCCCCGTCGATCCCGATTCCACGGATCTCATCCTGCGCCTCGAGACCCTGCGCGGCGGGGGCACCTCGGCGGCGCCCGCCGCTGCCAATCCGGCGGCCCCTGCCGCAGGGCCCCTGGTCCTGCCCGCGGGTCTGCGCGAACTGGACGGGCCCTCCCGCAAGATCCTGGAGGACATGGTCGCCCAGGGCGTCACGGTGGTGGTCATCAAGGCCCGCCTCCAGCCCGAGATCCTGGGGACGCCCTTCAACCCGCTGTCCATGCTCTCCATGGTCGAACTGGTGGGGAAGCTCGTCCACTCCTCGCACATGATGAAGGAGTCCACCGACCTGGACGGCTTCCAGTCCGATCAGTTCCACTTCGATCTGGTGCTCTTCGTCCAGCCCTCGGATTCGGTGGAAATGGTCCAGAAGATCTTCGACGGCGTCAAGAACGTCCGCATGGAGTACTTCCTGGTGGGACCTTCGGGCGCCAAGTCCCTTTCCGCCGAAACCGCCCCCGTGGAGGCCCTTCCCGCCAGCCCATCCCCCGCTGAGCCGACTCCTGCGGCCTCGGCTGCGGCGGAAACGAGTGCCAAGAAGGCTGCCGCCCCCGAAAAATCGGACAAGGGCTCCGACACCATCCGCGTCAGCCAGGTCAAGCTGGACGCCTTCATGAACACCGTGGCCGAACTGATCATCTGCAAGACGATGATCAACCACGTGGTCGAACGCTTCGAGGTCGAGGTCACCGAAGGAGCCGCGGGCAACCTCGTCAAGGAGCTGCGCAAGGGCAGCGTCTACCTCGATCAGGTCTCCAAGGAGATCCAGGCCTCGGTGCTGGGCATCCGCATGGTGCCCGTGAAGACCATCTTCAGCAAGTTCCCCCGCATGCTCCGGGATCTCGCCAAGGCCAGCGGCAAGAAGATCGAGCTCCAGATGATCGGCGAGGACACCGAGATCGACAAGAGCCTGATCGAAGAGCTCAGCGATCCCCTCATCCACCTCATCCGGAACAGCGCCGACCATGGCGTCGAGCTCCCCGAGGTCCGCGCGGCCGCGGGCAAATCCGAGACGGGCGTCGTGATCCTGCGGGCCCGCCACGAAGGCGATTCCGTGCTGGTGGAGATCGAGGACGACGGCAAGGGCATCGATCCCGCCGTGATCCGCGCCAAGGCCATCGAGAAGGGCATGCTGAGCGCGGACCGCGCCGCGGCGATGTCGGATGAGGAAGCCATCAACATGATCTTCCTGCCGGGCTTCAGCACGGCGGCCAAGGTCACGGACATATCGGGGCGCGGCGTGGGCATGGACGTGGTCCGTTCCAATGTGCGCCGCCTGAACGGTCACGTTGCCGTCCAGAGCGTCGTGGGCAGGGGTTCCATCTTCACCCTCAAGCTGCCCCTCACGCTCGCCATCATCGACGCACTGCTGATGCGCTCCGGCGGGCAGGTCTTCGCCCTCCCCGGCACGGCGGTGGAGGAGACCCTGCTCGTCACCCCCGAGGCCGTTTCCCACCTCACCCGCCGCAAGGCCATCAACCTCCGGGGCGAGGTCCTGGGTGTCACCCGGCTGCGGGAACTGCTCAGCTTCAAGGAGGGGGCGGAAGGAGAGGCGAGGGACGGCGAGGAACTGCCCGTGGTGGTGATCTCCACCGCCGGTCGGCGCATGGGGCTCATCGTGGACGCCTTCATCCGCCGCCAGGAGATGGTCATCAAGCCCCTGGCCCCCTACCTCGCCAGTCTGCCCGGCATCTCCGGTGCCAGCGTCATGGGGGATGGAGGCATCGTTCTGATCCTGGACCCCGCCGAGCTCATGACCCTGGCGGTGCAGGAGGCCCTGTGACCCTGGCCGCGGCACCGGTGCCGATCCCCGCGCCCGCCTTCGCCTTGGCGCTCAAGCCCGCGGGCGACCGGGAGCGTACCGGAACGCGCCAGTACCTCACCTTCACCCTGGAGGATCGCACCTACGGCGTGCCCCTTCCCCAGGTCGCGGAGATCTCCCCCTACCGGGAGCTCAACCGCATGCCCCACATGCCCAAGGGCGTGGAAGGCCTGCTCGACCTGAGAGGCAGCGTCATCCCCGTGGTCAATCTCCGGGTGCGCCTGGGCCTCCCCCCGCTCGAGGCCAGCAGCGCCAACAACATCCTGATCCTGACCCTGGCCGGGACCCTCATCGGCGTGCTGGTGGATCATGTGGATTCGGTCGTCACGGCCTCCGCAGAGCAGCATGCCCCGGCCGGTCCCATCCTGGCGGGCAAGGACGGAACCTGGGTCTCGGGCTTCCTCCTCCAGGACGAGCGGGTCACCGTGCTCCTGGACACCTCCCTGATCATCACCCTGGGAGGGGACCGGGTCGCCCGCGTCAGCGCCCAGGAACTCGATCTCGAACGGAAGATGGACGACACGCTCCGCCAGCTGATCGAGATGGCCCCAGAGAAATCCCAGCTCCAGACCGGCCGCATCATCCCCCAGATGGAGGCAGCCATCCAGCACACCGAGGACGAGATGGCCAAGGTGGTGGCGCGGATCGAAGGCATGCTCTCCGGCGCGGATGCGAGCTTCCAGGGGCTGGTGCGCCTCAAGCAGGAGGCCCAGCTGGGACGGCTCCCCGGGCAGGACGCCCTCCTGGCCGAACTGGAGAAGAACACCCAGGCCATCCAGGACGAGCTCTTCGGCCTGCTCCAGCAGATCCAGTTCCAGGACATCGCCCGGCAGAAACTGGAGCGGGTGCTCAATCACATCCGGGGCCTCCAGGCGGCCATCGGCCAGAAGTTCCGGGATGTGGGAAAGCAGGCCTAAGCGTCGGGAACCCCGGCCCCAGTGGCCTCGGGAAGCCCAAAGCACATCCTAAAGCGATGGATTCAGCCATTCCCGCGGGAGCCGCGCTAGGCTGGAGTGGAGCCCTGCCGGTCGCCCGGCAGGCCCATCATCAATCCGGAGTATCCATGAAGCGAGACACGATCAAGGCCATCCTCGCCCGTCCTGCGGCGGGAGGTGACGTCACCCTGATGGGCTGGGCCCGCACCGTGCGTTCCCAGAAGCAGGTCCTGTTCATCCAGATGAACGATGGCTCCTGCTTGGCCGATCTCCAGGTGGTGGTGCCCCCGGCGCACCCCGACTTCGAAGGGCTGAGCCGCCTCAACCAGGGTTCCGGCCTGGCGGTCAGCGGCGAACTGGTGCCCTCGGCGGGGTCGAGGCAGAAGTATGAAGTGGTGGCCCGGGAGGTCCAGGTCTTCGGCCAGGCCGATCCGGCCACCTACCCCCTCCAGAAGAAGCGCCATAGCCTCGAGTACCTCCGGGAGGAGATCGCCCATCTGCGCCCCCGCAGCCGCACCTTCGGCGCAGTACTTCGCGTGCGGAACGTGCTGGCCCGGGCCATCCACGATTTCTTCCAGTCGCGGGACTTCATCTGGGCCCATACGCCCATCATCACGGCCTCCGATTGCGAGGGGGCCGGCCAGATGTTCCGCGTGACCACCCTGGATCTGGAGAAGCTGCCCCGCACCGAGGCCGGCACCGTGGACTTCGCCCAGGATTTCTTCGCCAAGCAGGCCTTCCTCACCGTCTCGGGCCAGCTCTCCGGAGAGACCCTCGCGCTGGCCCTCTCCAACATCTATACCTTCGGCCCCACCTTCCGGGCCGAGAACAGCAACACCACCCGCCATCTGGCCGAGTTCTGGATGGTGGAGCCGGAGATGGCCTTCTGCGACCTCCAGGGCAACATGGATCTGGCGGAGGAATTCCTGAAGCATCTCTTCCACACCGTGCTGGACGAATGCTCCGAGGACATGGCCTTCTTCGCCGAATTCATCGAGAAGAACGCGGTGGAGACCCTGGAGCACATCGTTACCAGCCCCTTCGAGCGCGTCACCTACACCGAAGCCATCCAGTTGCTCCAATCTTCCGGCGAGGCCTTCGACTTTCCCGTGAGCTGGGGCATGGATATCCAGACCGAGCACGAGCGCTATCTGGCCGAGAAGCGCATGAAGCGCCCCGTGATCGTCACGGACTACCCTAGGGATATCAAGGCCTTCTACATGCGCGGGAACGATGACGGGAGGACCGTCGCCGCCATGGACGTGCTCGTGCCCCGGCTGGGGGAAATCATCGGCGGCAGTCAGCGCGAGGAGCGCCTGGATGTCCTCGAGGCCCGCATGGCCGACCTGCACCTCGACCCGAGCGCCTACTGGTGGTACCTGGATACCCGCCGCTTCGGCTCCGTCCCCCACGCCGGCTTCGGTCTCGGCTTTGAGCGTATCGTCCAGTTCGTGACGGGCATGGGCAATATCCGCGATGTCATCCCCTACCCCCGCACACCCAGGGCGGCGGAGTTCTAGGGGGCCCCGACCCAGCCCCGAGGAACAGGTTCACCGCCAAGGTGGCCCGGTTCACATGAGAACTGAACCAGGACGCCGGACCTGGAGACTTCATCCTGTCCGTCCTGGCATCCTGCTTTCATACCGATTCGCATTCAATAATCGAGAATGTAGTCGGGCGTTCGAAGTCGTTCTGCATCGCAGCCTCGGCCCTCGTCGCACCCCCTTCGGGGGCAGGCCGGTCTGCGCTGCTGCGCTTGACGCGCTCTGCTTCGCAGAT
>JAYSNJ010000183.1:0-10022 GCA_043723905.1 Holophagaceae bacterium | reverse complement strand
TCCGTGAACTTGCTGATGATGCTCTTGCGCAGCTGCTCCTGGATATCGGCCACGGTGAAGAGGCCGTTGGTGCCGACGACATTCTTCAGGAAGCTCTTGGAGTCCTTGATGCGGATGGAGTAGATGCCGAATGCGCGGATGCGCAGCATGCCGAAGTCGGCGTCGCGCATCATGATGGGGTTGGGCGTGCCCCAGCCCAGATCGTTGAAGAGCTTGGTGTTCAGGAAGTAGACATCGCTCTTGAAGGGGCTCTCGAAGCCGTACTTCCAGCCCTTCAGGGTCGCCAGAATCGGCAGGTTCTGGGTGGTCAGATTGTGCGTGCCCGGCGTGAAACAGTCCGCAAACTGGCCTTCGTTGACGAAGACAGCTTCCTGGCTTTCGCGCACCACCAGCTTGCCGCCGTTCTGGATCTCCTGGCCGCGCATGGGGAAGCGCCAGGCCATGGTGTCGCTGGAATCGTCCAGCCACTCGAGGATGTCCAGGAATTGGGCCTTGCCCCAGTCCATCAAACCCATTTCAGCCTCCGATGCGACCTTCGCCGCAGGACAAGTGTAAGCGTCCGGTCAAGACGGGGCCTCTCTTCCCCCGAAAAGGGCCCCTCCCTCGCCCGGGGGGGGGAATGGACCGCCGAACGGGGTCAGCGATGGCTTTTCGGAGCCTTGGGGTTGGGGATGCGGTCCTTGGTGTGGACGGCATGGGTATCGGCGTCGATGATGCACCGCCAGCCCCGGTCCTCCCTGGGCATGTGCACCTCCACCTCCCAGCCGCCGGAGGCGCCGTTGAGGTAGACGCGCCGGGCGCTGAGGGCGCTGCCGCCGGTCTCCCGCTCGGCGATGGCCTTGGCCTCCTTGGCCGAAGCGACGGGACCTCCCCGGTGGGACTTCTTCCTGGGCTGGCCATCGCCCGCCACCAGCACGAGCGAAGGCACCAGGAGCAGGGCTGCGAGACGGTTCATGGCTGTCCTCCCGGCAGTGGCGGCCAAAGCTTAGATTCCCGCCTCGGGGATGTCCAGGGCCCGGAGCCAGGTGGCGTGCTCCGTGGGCCGTTCGCTGCGGGAATCCCCCTGGCGCAGGGCCACGAGCCTGAGGCTGCCCTCGCGGAAACCCAGGAGCACGCCTTCGGAGGTGGAACGGAATTGCCCCGGGGGACAGGGGGCGGCGCTGGGCAGGGCCCAGGGCACCTTGAGCCGTCCCTGCCCGGACTCCAGGAAGGCATTGGGCCAGGGATCGGCCACGGCGCGGACCTGGTTGAAGGCCTCCCGGGCCGTCATCCCGAAATCCAGGCGGCTGTCCTGGGGCTTCCGCCCGCCGAAGTAGGTGGAGGGGCCGAGCCCCTTCTGCGAGATCCGGGAGGCGCTGCCATCCGCGATCCGGGGCAGGGCTTCGCGCACCAGACCACGGCTGGTCCGGGCGGCCTTGAGTGTGAGGCTGAGGGCCGTGTCGTCACATTCGATGGGGATGGGGGCCTGGGCGAGGATATCCCCGTCGTCGGGCCTGGGCGTCATGGCATGCAGCGTCACGCCGGTCTCGGCTTCCCCCTTCACCAGCACCCAGTTGATGGGCGCCCGGCCCCGGTACTTTGGCAGCAGCGAGCCGTGGAGGTTGTAGGCGCCCAGGCGGGGGACCTCCAGGCAGCGGGCCTGGATCATCTCCCGGAAGTAGAAGCTCAGGAGGAGATCGGGCTTCGCCTCCCGGAGGGCGCGGTAGACGGAATCCGCGTTGAAATCCGGTTCCCTGCGCACGGGGATGCCCCGAGCCTCGGCGAGCGCGGCGGGGGCTTCGAACCAGGCCTCGTCGGGGGCCTGGGCATAGGTGTAGAGGGCCAGGACCTCGATCCCGGCTTCCAGCAGCCCCGCCAGGGCCTCCCGGCCCACGGGCGAATAGGCGCAGACGATGGCTGTGGTCATTGATAGCTCCCGGACTCCATCTTGGGGCAGTTCGGTGTTCCGGTCTGCCCCCAGGCCTGGGCCCTTCGCCCCTGTTTGCCGTTGTCCGGCCTCGGGGGGGCTGTATCTTGATCCTGCGAGGTGCCCGTGCTCCACCCTGTCGTTCCAGCCCTGATCCTCTGCGTTCCTGCCTTTGGGCAGGAGCAGGATCCCATGGCGGTTCCCCCGGAACTCCAGGCCTTTGCTCGGCGGGCCACGGCCGTGCAGTACCTTGCCAAATCCAAGCTGCAGCATCTGCTCAGTGCGATCTTCCGACCCGAGGCTGAGGGGGGCCTGGGGATGGTCTACGACAACGGCTACACCCGGACGGTGGCGGAAGTCTGGCGGGACCGGAAGGCCAACTGCCTCTCCCTTACCGCCTTCTACGTCGCGGCCTGCGATTCCATCGGCATCCGCGCTCACTACGCCGAGGCCGTCAACACGAACCGCTGGCGGCGCGCGGGCTCCGTGATCCGTTTCGAGCGGCACCTGGTGGCCCTCGTGCCACTTCCCCCTCTGGAGGACGTGGTGGCGGATTTCCTGCCTCAGCTCCGCCGACGGGTCGGTGTCTACCGGGTTGTAATCCTGCCCCCGGACCGGGTCCGGGCTCTCTTCTTCGCCAACCGGGCCGTGGAGCTGATGGAAGAGGGCCTTTCCGACGAGGCCCTGGCGAAGGCCAACGCCGCCATCCGGGCGGACCCCGTGATGAGCGTCGGCTGGAACATCCTGGGGGTCATCCTCAAGTCCCGGGGGGAGGCGGTGGCAACGGAAAGAGCCTTCCGGCGGGCTCTGGTCTGCGATCCTGCGGATAGCTCTGCCATCGGGAACATGGAGGCGCTGCTGCGGGAGCAGGGCCGTCTGGAAGAAGCCATGCGTTTCCGCGCTCTGGGCCAGGTGGTCCGGAAGAAGGATCCCTTCTTCCACGGCTTCCTGGCCGAAGAAGCCATGGCCGCGGGCGATTACGGGGAAGCGGAGAAGCGCATCAAGACGGCCCTCAAGCTCCTGCCGCACGAACCGGAATTCTTCCTCACCCAGGCCCGGCTCAATATCCTGCTGGGCAGGACCGAGGCCGCCGTGAAGGATCTCGAGGAGGCCCAGCGCTGGGCCGTTCCGGAGGAGCGGGAGCGCTACGACGGGAAGCTGGCCGCCGTCCGTGAGCAGCAGAAGGGGCAGGAATCCGGGAAGAAGGTCAAATAGTCCTCGCCCTCCCTTTTCCAGGGCGCCCAGGTGTCG
Source organism: Holophagaceae bacterium (assembly GCA_043723905.1). Taxonomy (GTDB): domain Bacteria; phylum Acidobacteriota; class Holophagae; order Holophagales; family Holophagaceae; genus JAYREN01. The sequence continues at coordinate 6,865 of JAYSNJ010000183.1, read as the reverse complement.
CCGCGCCAGGGCTGGATTCTCGGAGGTCCGCTGACCCGGGGCAGGGGGTACCCTTGACGGGGAAGATGGCTGGACCGACCCGCGGGAAAGCGTAAGCAGGATCTGGGTTTTTGGGAGTCGGAACGGGATATTCCTACTCGCCCCTTCTGCATGCGCATATCTTCCTGGGCGGCAGGGTTGCCAGGCCCTGCTGCGGGCGATAATTTAAGAACCTGTCGTGGCCTCCGATCCTTCTAGTGTGGTGACCCTCATCTCTCGCTCTTCTCTTCTCCTCTGTCTGGCCGGGGCTCTCGCGACCCTGGTGCTGACCTGGGCTGCGGTCCGGTGGCTGGGGCCTCTCGGGTTCCTGGATCACCCCGGTGGGCGCAAGCGCCACCAGGGGGCCATTCCCCGGGTGGGGGGGATGGCCTTGGCCGGGGCCCTGCTTCTGGGCGCAGTCTTCGGCCGGGGCGGGGAGATGCTGGACGGACGCGGGTGGATCGGCGTCTCCCTCATCGCCTTCATGGGGGTCCTGGATGACAGGTTCCCCTTGCGGGCCCGGTGGAAGGCCTCCATGGGGCTCGGGATCGCCCTGTTCCTGGCCTGGAGCCAGGTCTGGTATTTCCTTCCCCAGCCGGGGGCCGTCTCGCTGCTGGGGTTTTCCGTCCCCCCCAGCGCCCTCGTGGTGGGTTCCCTCCTGGTGGCCCTCTACTGGGCCGTGCCCCAGGCCGACAACCTGATCGATGGCGCGAACGGCCTCGCCCTGGGCTGTGCGGTCATCGTCCTGTCCACCCTCGCCTTCGCCGGGGGCGGGGATCCCTTCCTGCTGGGTTGCGTCCTCGCCCTTCTCGCCTTCAACTGGCCCCGGGCTCATTGTTTCCTCGGCGATTGCGGATCCCTGACGCTGGGGCTGATTCTCGCCCTGCTCGCCGCCAGGACCTTCGGGCGCACCCATCCGGATGCCATTCTCTGGCTCTTCGCCTACCCGGTGGCGGATGTCGCCATGGTCGTGGCCATCCGCTTCGCCACGGGGCAGCCCCTGGGGCTGGGCGACCGCAACCATCTCCACCACCACTGGGGCAGGGTCCTGGGCAGGCACGCGCGCTTCCGGGTCCCCCTGCTGTGGCTGACGACGGCCCTGTGCTGTTCGGGAGCCCTGCTGCGAGGCCCCTGGCGGCTGATCCCTTTCACGGGTCTGGCCCTCCTGGTGGGTCAGATGGTCCGGTTTGCCCTCTTCTCCATCCGGGCTCATCGGGCCCTCCAGTCTCGGGCTGCTCAGGCCGGGGCAGTGCCGGAAGTTCCTGAGAGGCGCAAAGCGTCCTCCCAGCTCCCCGAAGGGGCCTGGCAGAAGGCCTTCGAGAGGCGTGGAGGCTCCTCTCCGCTCTGAACCGGGAGGGCCCGTCTCGGATCAGGGTAGGCTGGAATGAGTGAACTTTTTCGCGATGCAAGGAGAACCGTGATGCGGTCGAAGAGGGTATTGGGATTGGTGGCGGGCGCGGGATTGGTGTGGGCCCAGGACCCCAGTGCCCTGCTGGATCCCCAGGCCATCCGCCAGTCCCTGACCCAGGCGGGCACCAGTGTCCAGGCGCCGGATGCCGCCCCCAAATCCAGCGTGATCCTCAAGCCTGAGCCGGGAGCCGACTCGAAGGTCGAGCGGGAAAAGGGCGAGCAGAAGGTCGCCGCGGCCAAGGCCCGGGAGGGCGCCCCTCGGCGCTTCGCCTCGGATCTCTTCGAGACCCGCCAGACGATGCTCAATGCCACCGAGGGGGGGATCGCGGAGGACTATGTCCTGGGCGTGGGCGACCAGCTGCAGGCGACGGCGGTGGGCAGCGCCAACTTCGAGATCCCCCTGCAGGTGAACGGGCGGGGGGACGTGGTGATCCCCAAGGTCGGGGCCGTGAAGGTGGCGGGGAAGACCCTGGGGGGGGCCCGGACGCTCCTGGAAGCCAGCGTGGCCCGGAACTTCTCCAACACCAGACTCGATTTGTCCGTGGTGAAGCTCCGGGAGGTGCGGGTCTTCGTGCTGGGGGAGGTCTACCTACCCGGCAGCCTCCTGGTGCCCAGTCTCAGCAGCCTGGTGAACGTCCTCGGTCTGGCGGGCGGCCCCACCGCCGGTGGCAGTTTCAGGGATATCCGCGTGATGAGGGGCGGCCGGATCGTCCACAGGGTCGATCTCTACCCTCTTCGCGCCGAGGGCCTGGGGAACATGAATTTCTCCCTCCAGAACGGGGACACGATCTTCGTCCCCCTGGCGGGGGAACGGGTGAGCCTGGAGGGGGCCTTCGTCCGCGTGATGGCGAAGGATCTGGACCTCTCCGTGGCGAAGATCAGGAAGGAGCAGCAGCAGAGCCGCGACGCCGCCGGGGCCGTTAAGGATCGGGATGCCAAGGATGCGATCACCAAGGAAGCTATTGCCAAAGAAGCCATCGCCAGGGAGGGGGACGCCGAGGACGGGGAGAGCCGGGATTCGGTCGAGAGGGGGGCCGAGAGGAGGGTCCCAGTCATGCAGTTCGAGGCTTTGCCGGGCGAGACCCTCAAGGATATGGTGGCCTTCGCGGGGGGGCTGCTGCCCCAGGCCTATGCCACTTCCGTGGCCCTCCGACACCAGGACCAGGATGGCGTGACCACCGTCCGGGACATTCCCGTGGAGCAGTTCGGCGGGGTTCGGGTCCATTACGGGGACGTCGTTTCGGCCTTCCCCCGGCGGGATCGGCTCACGCGCTCGGTGTCGGTGATGGGGTGGGTGCGTGTGCCCGGCACCTTCGCCCGGCCCGATGGCCTCAGAGTGGGGGATCTCCTGAAGCGGGAGGCCCAGGTGATGCCCGACACCTATCTGGGGCGCGGCGAAGTCGTCCGCACCCTGGAGGACGGGTCCACCCGCTTCCTGGCCTTCGATGTCGCCAAGGCCCTGGCCGGAGACCCTGCCCACGACCTGCTTCTGGCGGACCGGGACCGGGTCGAGCTCTTCTCCCTCCAGCGGATGCGGCTGCCCAAGAAGGTCACCATTTCCGGCCCGCTGACGGCGGCCGGGGAGTTCGACCTCCACGACGGCATGCGCGTGTCCGATCTGGTCTTCCGGGCGGGCATCCCCCAGAAGTCCGCCAACCGCTTCTTCGTGGAACTGGCCCGGACAACGAGCGGAAACCAGAGCGAGGTGCTGAAGCTGGACCTGGGCAGGCTGCTCTCCACGGAATCCGGGAGCCCTGTGGCCCTCCGGGACGAGGCCCTCAATCCCAGGCTGAGGGAGGATGACCGGGTGAGCGTCTACGAGAAGCCCGATTTCCGCTTCCATCGCGTCGTGCGGATCTCGGGCCAGGTGGCGCGCCCGGGTGTGTACACCCTGGACAAGGAGGATTGCGGGATGAAGGATCTCCTGCTCCGGGCCGGAGGCCTGACCACCGAGGCCATGCCCCAGGGGGCCATCTTCCTCAGGAGGCTCGGCGAGATCGATCCCGGGAAGAGGCGGGCGGCGGATCTGATCGGCATGGAAACCAGTGATCCCACGGGCAACGGTATCAACGAGATCCTGGGCCGCCTCGGCGAGACCAAGCGCCAGCCCCTCACCGGCCAGCTGCTCAAGACGCCTGTGTTCCACGGGCTCGTCCTGGGCACGGTGAGCCGGATGGTGGTGAACCTCCCAGAGGCCCTGAAGGGCGACCGGCAGAGCGACGTGACGCTGCAGGACGGCGACGAGCTCATCATTCCCCGCCAGTCGGACGCGGCCTACGTGGTGGGCGAGACGGCGAGCCCCTTCGCCTCCTTCCGGGTGAAGGACGGCATGAAGGTCCGGGAACTCCTCAGTCTGGCCGGCGGAACGACGCGCAACGCCGATACCTGGCACATCCGTCTGCTGAAGGCCGATGGCCGGATCCTGGACAGCTGGGTCTCGGGCCGGCGAGTGGAACCGGGCGATGCCGTGCTCGTGCCCGCCAAGGTCCGTCGGGACGTGTCCTGGCAGGAGAACCTGGCCGCCATCACCAACCTGGCCGTGATGTACGCCGCCATCAAGAAATAGCGGTCAGTTCAGCAGGATTCCCTGCCCGCTGCGGATGCGGCCCTCGATGAGGGTGCTGCTGTGGCCGGGCAGGAAGGGCAGCAGCACCACCTGTCCCCCCCGGGCCTCCACCAGTTCCCGGCCCACCACCGCCTCGGGTGCGTAGTCGGCGCCCTTGGCGAGGACATCGGGCTGGAGGGCCCGGATGAGTGCCAGGGGGGTGTCTTCGTCGAAGCGGACGATGGCATCCACGCTCCGCAGGCCCAGCAGGACCCGGGCCCGGGCCCATTCCTCCTGGAGGGGGCGGCTGGGGCCCTTGATGCGCCGGACGCTGGCATCGCTGTTGAGGCCGAGCACCAGGAAGTCCCCCAGGGCCCGGACCTCCTCCAGATACTGGATGTGGCCGGGGTGGAGCAGGTCGAAGACCCCGTTGGTGAAACAGAGCCTGCGGGGGCGAACCGGGAAGGCGCGCCAGAAGGATTCGGGGTCGGGGAAGAAACGGTCGAGTGCAGGCATTCCAGGTCCACGGTAGACTTAAAGGTTAGGGGCCGTTGCTGGATTACCAAACACATTTTCGGCATCCTACACTACGGCCCCCGATGCCGTTGTCACCTGACGGCTTGGGGCCAGAGGCCCCCTGATCACGAGGAAGCCATGCCGCTCTACGAATACCGATGCGAAGCCTGCGGGGAGTCCGAAGAGAGGCTCGAGGGGATCTCCGCCCCGGATCACCATGACTGCCCCTCCTGTGGGGGCCCGGGTGGCATGCGGCGCCAGGTCTCCGTGGCGGCCTTCTCCCTCTCCGGGAGCGGCTGGTACGCCCAGGGCTACGGCAAGGACAGTGGGGCCAAGGCCGTCGAGAAGGCCGAAGCCGCGGTCGCCAAGGCGGACGCGGCACCCGTCAAGCCGACGGGAGGGTGCGGGGGATCCTGCGCCTGCCACTAGGGCCAGACGTGATGCCCGGGCTTTGCCCGGTCATCACGTGGGGGTCAAAGGGGGGACGTCGCGAGCGCAGCGAGCAGGCGGTCCCCTTTCTAGGGCCTTGCCATTTGCCTTTGACTTCCCTCGGCATTTTGCTACGATCATAGGTTCCCGACCCCGGTGGGTCGTGGCGTTTCACGTCTGTCCGATGTCGCCGCCCCTGCGGTGTTCGACCTCTCGGGCCCCGGCCCAGGACGTTCCTGTGCCCTAGCTAGGAGGTTGGAGTGCCAACCATCAATCAGCTGATCCGCATCGGGCGGACATCCTACAAGAACAAGACGAAGAGCCCCGCGCTCAACGCCTGCCCCCAGAAGCGCGGCGTTTGCACCCGCGTCTTCACCACCACGCCCAAGAAGCCGAACTCCGCGCTTCGCAAGGTCGCTCGTGTGCGTCTCACCAACGGCATCGAGTGCACCACCTATATCCCCGGCGTGGGGCACAACCTGCAGGAGCACAGCATCGTGCTCATCCGCGGCGGCCGCGTGAAGGATCTTCCGGGCGTGCGCTACCACGTGGTCCGCGGCACCCTCGACGCCACCGGCGTCGCCAACCGCAACCAGTCACGTTCCAAGTACGGCGCGAAGCGGCCCAAGGCCGGTGCTGCTGCCGCTGCGAAGAAGAAGTGAGGTAGACCATGTCCCGTCGCAGTACTCCCGCCAAGCGCGAAATTCTTCCTGATCCCGTCTACAACAGCGTCACCATCACCAAGTTCGTCAACGTGCTGATGGAGCGCGGCAAGAAGGCCACCGCCGAGCGCATCCTCTACGGTGCGCTGGAGATCGTCGCCAAGAAGTCCGGCGAACTGGCCCTGGACGCCTTCGACAAGGCCATCACCAACATCAAACCCTCCGTCGAGGTCAAGTCCCGCCGCGTGGGTGGCGCCACCTACCAGGTGCCCGTGGAGGTTCCCCAGAACCGCCGCCAGTCCCTGGCCATGCGCTGGCTGAAGGCCTATGCCGCCTCCCGGGGCGAGCGCACCATGCGCGACAAGCTGGCCGGCGAAATCCTGGACGCGATGAACTTCCGTGGCGCCGCCATGAAGAAGAAGGACGACGTCCACAAGATGGCCGAAGCCAACAAGGCCTTCGCTCACTTCCGCTGGTAGTCGCACACTGTTCAAAAACGGGGCCGATCATCGGGTCGGCCCCGCCTTTTGTCCTTTTGCACCTTTTTGGATCTCTCTGACCCGCTAGGAGGCCCCCGTGGCCCGCACGACCCCTCTCGAGCGCTACCGCAACATCGGCATCATGGCCCACATCGATGCCGGAAAGACGACCACCACGGAGCGCATTCTCTACTACACCGGGAAGATTCACAAGATCGGCGAAGTGCATGACGGTGCGGCCACCACTGACTGGATGGTCCAGGAGCAGGAGCGCGGCATCACAATCACTTCCGCTGCCATCACTGCGGCCTGGATCCCCCAGACGGGCCTGCTGACCGGCGTCGAGCACCGCGTCAACATCATCGACACGCCCGGCCACGTGGACTTCACCGCCGAGGTGGAGCGTTCCCTGCGCGTGCTTGACGGCGCTGTCGCCGTATTCTGCGCCGTGGGCGGTGTGCAGCCCCAGTCCGAGACCGTGTGGCGGCAGGCTAACAAGTACAAGGTGCCCCGCCTGGCCTTCGTGAACAAGATGGATCGCACCGGTGCGGACTTCTACCGGGTCGTCGAGATGATGAAGACCCGCCTGGCCGCCAAGCCCATGCCCATCCACATTCCCATCGGCTCCGAGGAGAACTTCAGGGGCCTCGTGGACCTGGTGACCATGCAGGGCCTGACCTTCGACGAGGGCGACAAGGGCTTCAACGTCATCTACGGCGAGATCCCCGCGGAGCTTCAGGCCGAGGCCGAGAAGTGGCGCGAGCACATGGTCAAGATGGTCGCCGAGACCGACGAGCACCTGATGG
>JAYSNJ010000182.1:0-12258 GCA_043723905.1 Holophagaceae bacterium | reverse complement strand
CGTGGCGCTCTTCAAGGCTTCAGTCTTATCGGTCTTTTCCCAACTGAATTCTGGGCGGCCGAAATGGCCATAGGCCGCTGTGGAGCGGTAGATGGGCTTGCGCAGATCCAGGGCCTCGATCATGGCCTTGGGGGTGCAGCTGAAAACCTCGCGGATGGCCTTCACGATGGCCTCATCCGAGACATGGTTGGTCCCGAAGGTGTCCACGCTCACGGAGACCGGTTCGGCCACGCCGATGGCATAGGCCAGCTGCAGTTCGCACTTGTCGGCCAGGCCGGCGGCCACGATGTTCTTGGCGATGTAGCGCGCCATGTAGGCCGCGGAGCGGTCCACCTTGCTGGGATCCTTGCCGCTGAAGGCCCCGCCTCCGTGGTGGCCCGCACCGCCATAGGTATCCACGATGATCTTCCGGCCCGTGAGGCCGCAGTCGCCCATGGGACCGCCGATGACGAAGCGACCCGTGGGGTTGATGTAGATCTTGGTCCGGGCGTCCAGCAGCTCCTCGGGCAGCGCGTAGCGGATCACGAGTTTCTCGATCTCCGCGTGGATGGTGGCGTTGGTGATGGCATCGTCATGCTGGGAGCTGACGACCACGGCGTCGATGCGCTTCACCTTGTCGCCGTCGTACTCCACGGTCACCTGGGACTTCCCGTCGGGCCTCAGCCAGGGGAGCGTACCGTCCTTGCGGACCTCCGCCAGGCGCCGGGTGAGACTGTGGGCGTACTCGATGGCCGCGGGCATCAGCTCCGGAGTCTCCCGGGTGGCATAGCCGAACATCAGGCCCTGGTCCCCGGCTCCTCCCGTGTCCACACCCATCGCGATATCGGGGCTCTGCTGGTCCAGAGTCACGATCACACCGCAGGTATTGCAGTCAAAGCCCTTGATGCTGTGGTCATAGCCGATGCCCCGCACCACCTCGCGCACGAGCTGGGCCACGGGAATGTAGGTCTTGGTGGTGATTTCGCCCGCCACGACCACCAGGCCCGTGGTGACGAGGGTTTCGCACGCCACCCGGCTCGCCGCATCATCGCCCAGGGCCGCGTCCAGCACCGCGTCGCTGATCTGGTCGGCGATCTTGTCGGGGTGCCCCTCGGTGACGCTCTCGGAGGTGAACAGGTGCCTGCCAGTCTTCGCCATGCGTATATCTCCCATAAAGCTTCGTTGACCTTGGATGCTCGGACGCCGGAGGCGGTACAGCATATCAGGGCGAGGCATTTCTTCCCTGGTGTGCCCCTGTTATGGTGGTGAAACCCAATCCGTCGACATCCGACCCTTTCCAACGGAGCGTCCCATGACCCTAACCCGTTTTACCAAACACCTGATCGGCGCCCTCGCCGTGGCCCTGCTCATGCTGGCCCCTGCCTGCGGCAAGAAGGGCCCCGAGGAGCCCAAGGAATTCAAGGACATCTCCCAGAAGGTCGGGGAGATGGACAAGCTGAGCCAGAAGCAGAACGTGGCCAGCCAGGAGCAGGCCCGCAAGCTCAAGGAGGCCGGCGTCACGGACATCAAGCCCGGCGAGACCATGCAGCTGACCGAGGAGCAGAAGAAGGCCCTCGAGGAGCGCATCAAGGCCGAGAAGAACAGCTCCTACCAGGCGCTCCTGCAGGAAGTCCTGGACAAGGACAAGGAGATGAAGGAGCTCAACGAGAAGATCGTCAAGCTCCGCGCCCAGCTCCCCAAGCCCGACATGGCCAGGGAGAACGATAACCACTACACCATGGCCCTGCGCTTCCTGAAGAAGAAGGGCGTGAACGAAGAACAGGCCAAGCGCCTGGTCAGCCGCGTGAACATCATGGAGAAGCTCGCTCCCGGCTTCGAGGTCTACCACTTCTACAGCAACGGCGTGTATGGCACCTGGGTCAGCCAGGGCAAAGCCAAGATCACCCCCAACGACCTGATCCGCGAAGAGCGCGAGAAGATCGAAGGCGAGCGCGACACAGCCGTGGCCCAGGGCGAGAAGCTGACGGAAGAGGTCAACGACCTCCTCAGCCAGAAGGCCAAGATCACCTCCGAGATCGAGGGGCTCCGCTCCGAGAAGACCAAGCTCATCGAGGACATGAACGCCCTTTCGGCCACCAACGAAGAGCAGAAGTCGAAGCTGAACAGCCTCCACTATGTGGTCGGCGACCGCAAGCAGCTCGAGAAGAGCGGCGTCATCATCGTGCCGATCTTCGCCAAGGACCGCGCCGGCAAGGCCTGGAAGGACGATGTCTTCAGCAAGTCCCTGGACCTCCGCTCCGCCGACAGCCTCGTGATCAAGGCCACCGAAGTGGGCCTGGCCAAGATCGGCAAGGTCACCGTGGTGCCCGGCTCCTATGTCAAGGACGAGCACTACAGCCTGGTCATCAGCGAGGACAAGCAGACCGCCACCATCAAGCTCCTGACCAAGGACCGCTTCAAGAACGACAAGGTCGTCTTCGCCGTCACCGATTAGGTCATTGCCCTGCCTGATGAAAACGCCCCCGGATCCCGGGGGCGTTTTTTTAGTTCACGATCTTGATGTGCCTCGGCGCTTCGGGCCCCCGGGGCTGCTCCTTGCCGAGAAGGACGCGCTCCAGCAGCCCCGCCACCACGCTCGTGACGAGGGCGCCGAAGAAGCCGGCCCAGAAGCTGTCCACCCGGAAACCCAGGCCCAGTGTTTCAGACAGATTGCCCACCAGCCAGAAGACCAGCCCGTTGATCACCAGGCTGAAGCAGCCCAGAGAGCAGGCTACCGGGATGAAGGCGATGAACTTCAGGAGCATCCCGAGGGTCGCGTTCAGGGCCCCCAGGAGGACCGCCACCGCGAGCAGCTCCAGGAAGGTGCCCCGGTGGAGCCCGCTCACCATGGCCGAAGCCAACAGGAGGCCGATGGCCGAGAAGAAGAAGCGCAGGATCGTTCGCAGGGTGCTCATAGGAATCCATGATCGCGGAAAAGGGCCGGGCATGAAATCCTGAAGGCCCTGCCCAAACAGCCCCGGGCCCCCTCTCCTCAAGGAAACCGCCGGAATACTCCCATGATTTATTGGATCACCCACTCCCTGGGCCGCATCGTTGGCCACCTGTTCTTCCGCCACCGCACCCTCCACCGGGAGCTCATCCCCGAACGGGGCGGCGCCCTCCTCGTGGCCAACCATGTGAGCTATCTGGACCCGCCGGTGATCTCGATCGCCTTCCGGAAACCCATCTACTGTCTGGGCCGCAAATCCCTCTTCAAGGGCTTCCTGGGCTGGCTGCTGCCCCGCATCAAGGTCCTGCCCGTGGACCGCGGTAAGGGCGACATCGCCAGCCTGAAGCGCATCCTGAACCTGCTCAAGGAGGGGAATCGGGTCCTCATCTTCCCGGAAGGCACGAGATCGCCCGACGGGACGCTTCAGAGCGCCGAGGCCGGCATCGGGTTCATCATCTCCAGGTGCGAAGTGCCCGTGATCCCCCTGCGGATCTTCGGCGCCTTCGAGTGTTTCCCCCGCAGCGCGAAATTCCCTCGCCTGGGTCCCATCACGATCGTTCCCGGGCCTCCGGTGGACTTCTCCGACCTCCCCCCGGAACTCACGGGCCGGGAACGCCACCAGGCCTGCGCCGATCGCGCCATGGAGGCCCTTGCCGCGATCCGCCTCGAGGACTGATACCGGACCGTGCATTTCCGAGTAGCCGACCACCGTCAGGGGGGGGCGGCTCGAAATGCCGTAATGCACCGCTCGCTATAGACAAATCGGCTGAAGCAACCGCAACATCCGGTATGAGATCGAGCGTCAACCTCGCAGCGCGGCGAGCAGTTCATCCAGGGGCACGCTCGCGATGGCGGAGGCCCTGTCGCTCATGGCATAGGGCAGGATGAGCTCCCGGCCGTGGAGGAGGGACCCGCAGCTGTAGACGACATTGGGCACGTAGCCCTCCCTTCCGGAGCCTTCCGGCATAAGCAGGGGCTCGCGCAGGCGCCCCAGGACCTTCCTCGGATCCTGCAGGTCAAGCAGGGCTGCCCCGATGCAGTACTTGCGCAGAGGCCCCACCCCATGAGTGATCACCAGCCAGCCGGCTTCGGTTTCGATGGGCGATCCACAGTTTCCGATCTTCACGGATTCCCACATCTCCGCCGGGCGCAGGAGCACTTTCGCATCGCTCCAGTAGTGAGGATTGTCCGAGAACATGATGAAGAGGTTCTCGTCATCCTCCCTCGAAAGCATCGTATAGCAGCCATCGATGCGGCGGGGGAAGAGGGCCATGCCCTTGTTCTGCACGGCCGCGCCGTTGAGCGTGAGGACGCGGAAGTGCAGGAAGTCCTGGGTCTCGATGAGCTGGGGCAGGATGGCGTGGCCGTTGTATGCCGTGTAGGTGGCGTAGTACATGACCGAGCCGTCATCCTCCTGGAAGCGCACAAAACGGGCGTCTTCGATGCCGTTGCTCTCGTTGGGGGAGACGGGGAAGATGACGCGCTCACTCATGGCGAGCTTGGGCGAGAAGTTCATTTCGTAATTGGAATCGGCGAGCCACTGGATGCAGTTGAGAGTGCTGGTGAGCCCCTGGGTCACCGGCTGGGTCTCCCGTCGGACGCGGCCGACGCTGCGGTTCAGATCGCTCCGCGTGAAGCCCTCCCCGAGGGGCTCCATCACGGCGCTGGAAGCCCCGTTATCGAAGCCCATCTCGTGCAGCTTGACGATGAAGGGGATCTTCTTGTACCTGGGATTGGGCTCGAGCTCCGGCACCGTGACGAAGCGGGAGACGGGATCGAGACGAATATCGCCCTCGGGAGCGATGAGGCCGCTGCGGAACTCGATGGAGGAGATGTGCCCTTCCCCCGTGGCGCGCAGGCTCATGACGAAGCGCAGCCCCCCCTTCGGCACGCCCTCCTGGTCGGGATGGGGAACGATGGAGGGATTGAACAGCGCGGCGGATTCCAGCGCGTATTCCCCGGAAAAGAGCGCGCCGATGAGCAGCTTGCGCGCGGGAGCGAGGGGACGCTGAGTGAAGATATGGGGAAACACCCGTTCAAAATTGGCCAGCAGGAGCGATTCCATATCCAAGTGCCGGGAATCGAATTCCTGCAGCACCGCTTCAAGATCGCGCTCGACCTCCTCCTCGCTCAAGGCGAGGGCACGACCGATGATGGTGGTGATCCGAGGGCTGGCAGGGATGAATGGGCGGAGAATGACCCGGGCGCTCTCGGGAACGAGGGCCATCTCGTGACGGCGGAGGGGGATGGAGGTCATCGGGCGGCGCTCAAGGGAGGTGCGATCAGGTGTCCGGCCAGGTTCATTTCAGCGAGGGAGAGGTGGAAGGCCAGGGTCGATTCGGCACCCTGGTTCTCGTTCACCCGATCCTCATGGAGCCCATCCCCGCAGCCTCCGCTGCTGGAATCGTAGAGCGGAAGGCCCAGGTCATTGCGACCCAGGAACCATTCGAAGGCCCGCTTCGCCTCCCGGGACCAGGAGACATCCTGGGTGGCGCGGAAGGCCTCGAGGCAGGCCGAGACCATCGCCTGCGCCTCCACCGGTTGCTGGTCGAAGTCCGCCCGGGCGCCGCCCCTCTCGTAGAAGCCGTTGCTGCCGATGGGCCTGAAATGGCCCGCCTGCGTCCTCTGCAGGGAAGCCAGCCACCGCAGGGACTTGAGGCCGATTTCCAGCGCCTCGGAATGGGAAGTCCACTGACCACTGAGGAGGAGGGCCTGGCAGAGCCGGGCGTTGTCGTAGGTCGCGACAGGCTCGAACCAGGGCCAGTCCTCGGTAGCGAAGTCGGTCCAGAGCCGCACCAGCTTAGTGGTCAGCGCCTCGCAGGCAGCGACCATCCCGGGGTGGCCGGGGGAGCGGCGCAGGTATTCGTGGAGGCCCAGGAGCGTGAAGGCCCAGGCGCGGGGGGAGGAGAAGGATTCCACCACCGGGAGACCACGCTCGAAGAGCTGTGCGGACAGCTTGCGATGCCCTTCGTTCCGAGACCGCCCCGCCCCGGTGCCCAGGGCCCAGAGCGCCCGGGCCTGGCTATCCTCGCTGCCTGACGCTTCCAGCCACTGCCGTCCATAGCTCATGAAATTGCGGAAACGGTTGGTCTCCTGGTTCAAGGCCGCGGACAGGAAGGCGAGGTAGCTCGTGGCCAGGCGATCGAGATTCTCCTCCGGGGGCCTCCCCCCCACTTCATCCAGGAGGTTGCACAAGACGAAGGCCCGGGCGTTGTCATCGGTACAGTAGCCTTCCTGGAAGTTCGGCACGTTGAAGATGGCGTGCTGGAAAATGCCGGTGCCATCGCTCATGCGCACGATGTGGTTGAGCCGGAGGGGGGGGAGATCGTAGGGGCGGCTGGCCAGCGTCCACTCGGCGAAGGCCGCTCGAGGCGCAGCCCTTCGCTCGCTGCGGACCCGCTGGAAGGTCTCGAGGTAGAGCTGCGCCACCGCGGGCCAGATCATCTCGCGCCCGGCGAGATAGGCCTTCTCGCGGGTCTCCTGCATGCGGGCCGGATCGTCCAGGAACCCGCAGACCCCCTCGGCGATGGCGTGGGGATCGCGGAAGGGCACCAGGGTGCCGCGCCCCTCGGCGAGCAGTTCCTGGGCATGCCAATAGGGAGTGGAGACGACCGCCTTCCCGGCACCGAACACATAGGCCAGGGTGCCTGAGGTGATCTGGGCCTCGTTGAGGTAGGGGGTGAGGTAGACATCCGTCGCGCCGATGAACTCCTTGAGGTCCTCCAGGGATACGAAACGGTTGTAGAAGATCACGTGTTCCTTGACCCCACGGTCCTCGGCCAGCCGCTCCAGGCCCAGGCGGTAGCTCTCGCCGTCGCGGGCGACGAGATGGGGATGGGTGGCCCCCAGCACGAGGTAGACCACGTTCGGATGGCGCTTCACGATCTCTGGCAGGGCTTCGATGACGTATTCGATCCCCTTGCCCGGCCCCAGCAGACCGAACGTGAGCAGCACCCTGCGGCCTTCCACGCCGAACTGGGCCTTGTAGAAGCTCGAGTCCACGAAGGGCATGTCCGGAATGCCGTGGGGGATGATGTCGATCTTGGCATCCGGGACGCCGTAGGTCTCGCCCAGGATCATCGCGCCCTTGCGGGCCATCACCACCAGGCGGTCCGAACGCCGGACCAGTTCCTCCATCACCCTCCGCTGATCGGCGTTCGGTTCCCGCAGCACCGTGTGCAGGGTCGCCACCACCGGCATCCGCACTTCCTTGAGCAGGGCCAGCAGATGACTCCCGGCCGATCCGCCGTAGATGCCGAACTCGTGCTGCACGCAGAGCACATCCGCATTGTTGAAATTCAGGAAATCCGCCGCCCGCCGGTAGGAATCCAGATCCTTCTGGTCCAATTCGAACCGCACCCGGGGGGGATAATCGTAGCCCTCGCTGCGGTCATTCATCGCCCCGGCGTAGCACTGGGAACCTGGCACCGCAGCAGCCACCGCCTCGCAGAGGTCATGGGTGAAGGTGGCGATGCCGCAGAGCCGGGGCAGGAAGCCCCCCAGAAAGGCGATGCGGTCAGGCGGGGTGGAGTCCATAAGATGGTTCCTCTCATTCGCTGCAACACGTCCCAGCGCGCCCAGTTGTCTGGAGTCGAGATTACCACCCTGAGGCATCCTGCCTCGGGGGGTGGCTTCAGGAAGCACCACAGATTGCCGGGCAGGCCGCGCCGAGAATCCGGGATTCTCCCCACGGCCTGCCCGGCCTCCATCCTGGCGACCCGGGTATTCAGGATCAGGGTTTCGCCAGGGCCTTTTCCAGAGTGTCTCGGACCTGGAGCGGGTCCGCGCCGCTCAGATCCAGCATGATCTTGGGCCCCCTGCCCGCCCCTGAGGGAATTTCCCGTCGGACTTCCTGGGGGATGCCAGCCTTGGGTTGCATGGCCTCCAGTTCGTTGAGGGCTTCCAGCACCAGGTCTGCGGGCACATCACCGGCCCAGACCTCCACATGGAGGCCCCTGGGCAGGAGCGCGGCCTGGTGCGTGAAGTTGTTCATGCGCTGGATGACGAGCAGGCCTGACTTTTTCTCGATGGGAGCCAGGGCCGAATAGCCCCGGATGATGCCCAGGACCACAGCCGGGTGAACGCCTGTGAACCTGAAGGAATAGAGGCCACCGGTTTCACCAGGTTCCACGGCCACATCCTGGTCAACGAAGCCCACGGAGGTGTTCGCGGGGAGCCTCTGGACCGTTGCAAAGGCCCGTTCCATGGTGGCGACGGGGACCGAATTCGCCCGCAGATCGACGGTGCCGGCCTTGACCTTGCCGTCGGGACTGTCCACGTCATAGCGGCGCAGCTGTACCGTGCCCTTCTGCACGGGGGGTGCTTGTTCAGACTGGAGGGGTGCGGTCCGCGTGCGAGCCGGAAGGGCGAAGGCGCACCCCAGGACCAGGAGGACCACCAGCCCCGCCCGGGGGGCGAGTTGCGTGGGGGCCGTGGGAGAAATGATGCGGTGGATGCGGGACATGAAGTCGCCTCCTTGGGCACCGAGGGCGAGCCGCGGCGCGGAGTGGGAAGGATGGATCCTGGAGGCGAGCGCCTCCAGGGCTGTCAGGGCCTGCGCGTAATCCAGGGCGTCCCCTTGGAAGCGCACGGCTAGGTCGTCCGAAGCCTGCTCCCGTTCCTGGCGGATCTGTTTCGAGATCCACCACACGGCCGGGTGGAAGAAGAGCAGGACTTCGGCGATGGATTGAAGGAGATTCACCAGGTAGTCGTGGCGGAGCACGTGGGCCAGTTCATGGACGAGGATGAGTTCGAGTTGCTGGGGACTGAGGCCCGTGAGCATGGCGGGGGGCATGAGGATGACGGGCCTGAGCCAGCCCATCACCGTCGGTCCCGGCACTGAGCAGCAGAGCAGGAGGCGCAGATTGCTGCCCACCTTCATCTTCTGGCAGAGCCGCAGCAGCAAAAGCTGCTCTTCATCCGGAGCGGGCTGGGTGTCGGGTCGGCGCCTTACCCACTGGAGCCACAGCCACCCTCCCGTCAGGCGCAAGGCCATGGCGAGGCTCCCCGAAGCCCAGAGGATCACCAGCCATGGCAGCACCCGGTCCACATGGCCGGGCCTATCCCGCCCCGGGGCCAGGGTGGGGAGATGAGCCGTGGCCGCGACAGGGCATGTCGTGGTGCCTCCAGAGGCCCCTTGCTGCAGGACTTGAGCCTGTGCCCGTATTCGCAGGAAGGTGACCGGAGGAGCCCCCAACACCAGGAGCAGGCCCGCGCAGGCCGCGGCGTAGCGCAGGCGGCTATCGCGGCCCTCCAGGGCCCAGAGGGCCAGGGCGACCCCGGCTGCTAATACCGCGCCCTGCCACAGGAAATGAAGGAGGGTCCATCCCAACGCATCCATCAGGGAAGTCATGACCGCGCCTTCCGATCGCCCCCGGGCCGCTGGACCGTAGGGCCCTCGGCCCCAGATCGCTTGGACTCGATGAGGGCCTGGAGGGCATCCAGTTCCTCGGGCTGGGGGCTTTCCCGGTGAAGGGCGTGCATGAGGAGCTGAAGAGCCGAACCCCCGAAGGCCTTGTCCGCCAGGTCCTGGACCAGGTTCGTTCGCGTGGCCGCCTCCTCGACGGCGGGGAAATAGACGTGGGTCCGCTGCGAATCGTCCCGGGTGAGGAGCCCCTTCTCGAACATGATCTGCATGCTCTTCAGGACCGTCGTATAGCCCTGCTGGCGCTCGGCGAGCAGATCCTCGTGAATCTCCCTCACCGTGGCCTGTCCGCGCCGCCAGAGCACACGCAGAATAGCCAGTTCGAAATCCGCAGGTCGAGGCAGGGGCATGGGGAACTCCAGGGGGCTGGCACCAATCTACGTATTCGCCCGTAGGATGTCAACGGAACCTTACGTAGTTCTTTGGGACCCTCCGAAGGGGTGCGGGTGCGGCGTATCCTGACCTCTCTCCCGGAGGGCTCATGCCCACGCCTCTCGAATCCCGCATCCGCGCCTTCCTGGCCTCCGGCCCCTACGCCGTCGTGGGGGCCAGCTCCGATCGCGAGAAGTACGGCAACAAGGTGCTGCGCTGCTACCAGCAGCATGGCCTGGAGGTCTTTCCCATCAACCCCCGAGCCACCGAAATCGAGGGCCTGAAGGCCTATCCCTCCCTGGAGGCCCTGCCTCGGCCGGTCGCAGGCATCTCCGTCATCACGCCCCCCAAGATCACGGAGGCCGTCGTCCAGGAGGCCATCCGGGCCGGCGTGAAAGGCATCTGGATGCAGCCCGGCTCCGAGAGTCTAGAAGCCGTGCGTGCCGCCGAGGCCGCGGGCCTGGAAGTCATCGCCGGGGGCCCTTGCCTGCTGGTGGTGCTGGGATTCCGGGAAGAGCCCTGATCCAGGATCGTGCATTTCGAGTAGCCGACCGCCGTCAGGCAAGCGGCACGGAGATCCGCCTACAACGCCCCCCGCTTCCTCTGGTCCAGCTCGATGCTATCGAAGAGGGCCTTGAAGTTGCCTTCACCGAAGCCCATGTTGCCCCGCCGCTGGATGATCTCGAAGAAGAGCGGCCCGATCTGGTCCTCGGTGAAGAGCTGGAGGAGATACCCGCTGGCGTCCCCATCGATCTGGATGCCCAGTTCCCGGGCGGTCTCGAGGCTTTCTGTCACCGTGTAGCCGCCCGTGCTGATGCGCCCGGGCAGCAGTTCGTAGTAGGTGTCGGGCACCTGCAGGAAGCGGAAGCCATGGTCCTTCAGGGTGCGCAGCGTGTGGAAGATGTCGTTGGTGGACATGGCGATGTGCTGGACGCCCTGGCCCCGATGGCGCTTCACGTATTCCTGGATCTGGCTCTTGTGGTCCGTGGGCTGGTTGATGGGGATGATGATGCGGTTGTCCAGGCTCTGCACGACCTTGGAATCCAGTCCCGTGCCCAGGGCACCCCGGATATGGAATTCCCGGGTGACGACAAAGCCGTAGACCCGCTCGTAGAAGGCCACCAGCTCTTCCATTTCGCCCGGGCCCACGTTGTTGGTGAGGTGATCCACCCGCACCAGCCCCGGATCCGAGAGGGCCGGGGCGGGATCGGGCTCCAGGCCGGACCAGAAGGCGCCAGACGAGCCCCTGCGCTCCACCAGGTAGTTCCAGACCTCGCCCACGCCCTGGATGGCGGCGAAGCGCAGATTTCCATGGCTCTCGGGTGCCAGGCGCAGGGGGGCGCCCCGCTCCAGGGCCTGGGATAAGGCCGAGTCCAGGTTCTCCACTTGGAAGTTCAAGGCGCAGACCCCCTCGCCGTGGGCCTGGAAGTAGCGGCCCGCGGGATGGCTCTCGTCCGCCTCGAAGATGAGGATATCCATGCGCTGCTGGCGGAGATGGACCACACGGCCCCAGGGGCCTTGCCCTGAGGCAACGCGGGCGAAGCCCAGGCGCCGGTAGAGCCTCTCCAGCCTCGCGATGGAGCCCGTCATCTGGAAATGGTCGATACCGATGAGCCCCAGGGGGTTGGTGGCCGTTTGGGGGTTCACGGGGGCCTTCACGGCAAAAGTGGGATCGGACATGGCGGGGCTCCGGAATCGACGCGGCCCAGAATGGCGGGACCGCCTTCCGGGAATTGGATGCCGCGCAGCGGGCGGCATCCAAGAAATCTGGAACACGTCCGGAGATTCCCATGCGCCTTTCCAGCGAGACCCCCCTCTTCCCCCTCCAGAAGGGGAGGATCACACGGCAGGCCCATGTGAACCTGCCCACAGGCACCTTCGAGGAGGAGTTCGCCCGCAACGGCTTCTTCGGGCGCACGACCCACCTCTACCGGACGCACCCCGTCACGGCCTGGACGCGCATCGAGGGGCCCCTGCGCCCCCACAGCTACGACCTGAACCACCTGGGCGCGACAGGCTCCGAGCCCTCCCTGCGGGGTTCCAGGGAGGCCACCTACGCCCCGGTCTGCTTCCTCTACAACGAGGACGTCGCCCTCCACTGGGTGGCGCCCGGCTCCATGGACTTCTTCTACCGCAACGCCGACGGGGATGATGTTTATTTCATCCATGCCGGTGGGGGCCGGCTGGAAACCACCTTCGGGGTCCTGGACTACGCCACGGGCGACTACCTGGTGCTGCCCCGGGGCACCACCTACCGCTTCCTGCCCGGGACCGGGCCCCAGCGCTACCTGCTCATCGAGAGCTTCAGCGAAGTGACCATCCCGGACCGCAACCAGTTGGGGCCCAATGCCCTGTTCGACCCGGCCATGATCGACACGCCGGAACTGGAGCCCTACCAGGAGGGGGCCGACCGGGAATGGGCCGTGCACATCAAGCGCCAGAACCAGATCACCAAGGTGTTCTACCCCTTCAATCCCAACGACGCAGTGGGCTGGAAGGGCGACCTCACGGTCTGGCGGATCAACGTCAAGGA
>JAYSNJ010000181.1:0-13155 GCA_043723905.1 Holophagaceae bacterium | reverse complement strand
CCGCCTGCCCCGGGGCAAGAAGTACGCAGAGGAAGGCGCCGTCAGCCATTTCACAGTGACGCCCGGCGAGATCCAGGCCAAGGTGCACGGCCGCAAGACCTACAACGTGACGCTGGGCCTGCCGGCCCTCAGCTCCCACCAGTGGGAGAAGGCTCTGGAGCGCATCGCCCTGGAGAGCCGCTTCGTGGCCTCTCTGCTGGCGGGCGAAATGCCCCAGGGGCTGGACGAGACCTTCCGGGAGGCCGGTGCCAGCCTCTACCCCAGGGTGCCCAAGGAACTGCAGACCCACTGCGATTGTCCCGACTGGGCCAACCCCTGCAAGCATGTGGCCGCAGCCTGCTACATCATGGCCGAGGCTCTCGACCGGGACCCCTGGCTGCTCTTCGACCTGCGGGGCAAGACCAAGGACGAGGTCCTGGAGGCTCTCCAGGCCCTTCTGGACGCCTCGAACCAGGCGACCGAACCCGCGCCCCGGAAGCGGGGAAGGCCGAAGAAGGTCATTCCCCTCCTGGAACTCCTGGCCCGCAGGCACGCCTTCGCCGATCCCTGGCTGCGCATCCCGCCCGAAGCCTTCGATGTGCTCCCCGCGCCCATCCCGGAAATCATCATCCCCCGGAATCTCCCTGCCGATCCCAGTGTCTTCGTGCAGCTGGGCCCGCTGCCCCACGCCCGCATCGAGGCCAGCCTCTGTCTGGCCGCCCTCATGCACCGCACGGCCCAGGTGGTGCAGACCCAGATCGAGGAGGGCATCGGCACCCTCGAGGACCCCGAAATGCCGGGCGATGCCCCGCCCGCCTCGCCCTTCGAAAGTCCCATGCCGCCCCCACCGGTCCCCACCCCCCACAAGGGCTGGCGCGGGAAGAAGCGGCGCTGGAGCAAGTAGGGTTCGGCCTGAGATCGAGCAGGGGAAAGAAGAGATGAAACACGGAGAACACGGAGGGAAAGAGAGAGCACAGAGAAAAAGGGGAATCCCCTGTTGCCCGATTCTTTCCTCCGTGGCCTTCGTCCTTTTCGATGCACTCCGCTGGTTGGGTCATTAAGGTGATGTGTGCCCAAACGCATATTCCACGTTAGGTTGCTTGAATGTCGATTCCATCTTTCCTTGCCCAACACATCGACGCATTGATCTCCGGTTCTGCCGGGCTCCTCGTGAGCTTCTACGGCTATCGACCGACACCACCGAGTCGTGTTCCGACACCAAATCAACATCGAGCTACAAGAATTTTTCGCATCTGTGGGCCATTGTTGCTTCTATTTGGCCTCTTCTCGTTTTTCGTCGGCTCGACTGATTTGCCAAGTTGGAGCCGACGCTCCACCAGCGACGGCCTTGCTTCTGCTGAGTTTCCTGGGTCGCCCGAAGCCAAGGAGCAGACCGATACCCAAAATGGAGTGAGCGTTTCGCGGAAGAGTCTTGTCTACAACATGCCCCAAAAGGATATTGCGCTTTTCCTATCGTTCAGCCCTATTCCGCCGGGTGGGCCGAATCTACCCGATACCGAACGATTTGCTGGAATGAAGGCCAATTTTCTCCAGCAAGGCTATACGATCCTGCGGGAATCACCGCTCGGGCTCGGAGAATCAACTGGTATCGCCCTAGACGTTCAGCGCGATAGTGGCAAGGTGCGAGTGTGGACTCGAATCGTAATTGTCTCAGGCAGAGCCTATCGAGTGGTGGCATCTTCTGCTGGATCCCACCACGACGATCCCGTCATCGATCACTTCCTTGATTCCTTCCGCATCGAGCGAAATGGCGCCTGTTTTTCGCGCACCCTTCCCGGAGATTGACCATGAAGACCATCGCCACACCCCACGCTCCCGCCGCCATCGGCCCCTACAGCCAGGCCAAGGTGACGGGCAATCTGCTCTTCACCGCCGGCCAGATTCCCCTCGTGCCCGAGACCATGGAGATGGTGACGGGTCCCATCGAGGCCCAGACCCAGCGCGTGCTGGCGAACCTGGACGCGGTACTGACCGAAGCGGGCACGGGCTGGGACCGCGTCTTGAAGACCACCGTCTTCCTCACGGATCTCGCGGACTTCGCGGTCTTCAACGCCGTCTACGAGAAGCACCTGGGCGGTGCCAAGCCCGCCCGCAGCACCGTCCAGGTGGCCGCCCTCCCCAGGGGCGCCAAGGTCGAGATCGAACTGATCGCCGAGGTCTGATACTGCCGCGATTGAAGCCCTTCTCGCCGGCCAAATGAATCACAGCCAGTGAGGACGTGGAAAACGGTGATCGGATCCCTGGTGTCTCGCTTTCGCGGCCCATTGGGCTTCTCGTCGCGTCTAAGGGGATTCAATTCCTGGGTGCGTCTCCCCTTTGGAGGGCAAGGGAGGCTTCCAGGGTGATGTAATCCGGGCCGTCTTCTGAATGCATGACGCCCGCCAGCATCAGGCGCACCGGTGTGTGAACGCCAATCCTGAGGGGCTGTTCCTCCAGGGCATTATGGAGAGGGTCGCGGAGCCATGACTTGAAGGCCTTCAATTCCGTGATCTCCTCGGGAGTGGGGCGGGCATGCCTGGATTCCGCAAGGGTGATGTGGGCGCGGAAACTTGTGTCGAAGGCGTCGGGTTTCTTGAGCTCTAATTTGTTGAGCTGACCCTTTGCTTCAACCACCAGGTCCACCCATGCTTGAGGCGCGCCATGCAGTTCTAGGGCCAGGACCTGGTCGTTGCGTCCCAGAGTGACGAGTTCCGAATCAACGGTTGTGTTCCCCTGGGGATTCACCAGCGCGTGCGCACGGATCCTGGTCAGATCCTCTTCCTTCCATTCGCTGCCGATGAAGACGATCGTGATGTGCAGATCCTCGACGCGTTTCATTTTGAGGTTGGGAAAGCGGATCTGAGCCTGGGGACGCAGTCCGGCCCAGAGCATGCCGAGAGGGGAATCGGAGAAGGAGATGGCTGAAAAGAGAAAGCCCTTCTTCGGTTCCGTCTCTGCAGGTGAGATCACCACAGATCGGGGGGCTTGGGCGGGCATGAATTCCGCAGAGATGGCAAGTAGGCACAGCATGGGAAGAGAGAGGTGTCGGCTCATTCTCAGATCCCCCGCTCCGAGTGGCGGTCCCCCAGCTGGGCCTCCACCTCCTCCAGGAGGGCCTGGGCCCGGGGGGCACTGGCCGCAGCCGCCCGGAGCAGCCAGGCTCGGGCCGAGGCCAGATCCCTGGGGCCCCCTCGTCCTAGGCGAAGATCCTGGGCCAGTTCCACCATGGCTTCGGCCACGCCGGCATGGGCGGCCTGGCTGAGCCAGGCCCGGGCCGAGGCGGGATCCCGGTCACGGTAGTGCAGCCCGAGACGGTGGGCTGCGGTGCCGTCCCCCGATTGGGCAGCCTCTAGATCGGAATGACCACGGCGGGGGCGATCCCCTCGGAAGAGCGCCCACCAGAAATAGAAGGCCGCGATTCCCAGGGCGAAAAACACTCCAAAGAGCCAGAGGAGGGCCATGGGGATGCCCTTCGAAAAGTCCGAACCCTCCCTTCCGCCTACGATCGAAAGCACAATGAGCCCTGCCGCCACGAGGCACAGGACACCCAGCAGGACCAGGATCGCGGCGGCCAAAAGGACGTAGCCCATCCAGGGACGCCCCTCCGTCCACCAGTCGGAAGGCACGCGCAGACGGGCGGCGGCCCGTTGAAGACGTTCGGGGATCATTTCAGCAGCCGCTTCTCCGCGATGCGGATCCAGTGCTCGGCGGCCAGGACTCCCTCGCCGTGGTTCACCCGGTGGAAATGGCTCAGGATGTGGCGCAGGGTGCGGGGGATGGCGGGGGCGAAGTAGGCCTTGTTCTTGTGCAGCAACTGGTGGGCGAAGGTGCCGAGGGCCTTGAAGTTGCGCTGGAGGGCGCTGAGGTTCAGCTCCTCCCAGAGCAGGCGCTCGGACCAGCCGAGCTCCTCCCGCACGCGGTTCACCATCAGGCTCCCGGCCTCCGGGGACCAGTCCCAGTAGCCATCGAAGAGGATCGAGGCGAGATCGTAGGTGGCGGCCCCCCTGCGGGCATCCTGGAAGTCCAGCATCATCAGGCGGTCGCCGTGCTGGATCATCAGGTTGCGCACATGGAAATCCCGGTGGGCCAGGAAGCGGGCCCGGGGTTCCAGCCCGCCATGGACCTCCTCCATCAGGCGCTCCAGCCAGTGGGGCGGCTCCTTCTGCAGGAAGTCATGGAAGAAGTTCTCCCGACAGTAGGCCCATTCGAACTCGAACTTGGCCTGATCGAAGGCCCGCAGCATGAAGAAGGCGCGGCCGGGGGCCCCTTCGGTGAGGAGCCCCAGCCAGGTCACCAGGAGCTTGGCCACCTCTCCGGCCCAGTGCAGCTCCTCCTCGGGGTGGAGGGTCAGGCGCTTCTCCAGGGAGACATCGCCCAGATCCTCCATGAGCATGGC
This sequence comes from Holophagaceae bacterium, assembly GCA_043723905.1. GTDB lineage: Bacteria > Acidobacteriota > Holophagae > Holophagales > Holophagaceae > JAYREN01. The sequence continues at coordinate 8,780 of JAYSNJ010000181.1, read as the reverse complement.
GCGCTCCGCGTCGGCGCACTGGATGATGGTGGCCACGCGCACCACGGGGTCCAGGAAGGCCTGGAGGGCGCGGTAATCGTAGTAGGGATCATCGGTCTGTCCGGGCTCCTGGAGCGGATACAGGACGATGAGCGCCGTCCCCAGCTGGGGGTGCTCCACCCGGAAGTACTGCCGGGCGCCCGCGTCGCCACTGAGGGGACGGGGATTGCGGCAATCCCAGCGTTCGAGCACGGCCTGCAGACGGGGTTCCATGCTCCTAGTCTAGTCCGACTCGCACCTGCCGCCCGTCCTCCAGGTACCAGAGGGCGTCGGCATCCCGCACGGCTGGGGGGGGCTCGGCGCCGGGTCCCAGGACGCAGCGGTGGAGGGTCCCCGCCGGATGGGCCTCGGGATGGACGTAGCAGCCGGGCAGGCGGCCCTCCGCCTGGGGCGCGATCTCGGCAGCGGCGGCGATGAGGTGATCGGGGCTGCCGATATCGAGCCAGGGGAAGGGCTCCAGCACGATGCCCGCATGGTGATGGAGCCGGGGGAGGAGATCGCGCTTGGTATCCGAGGGCCCTTCGGGCAGCAAGGCCAGGGCCGCCGCACCCCAGAGGGCGGCACCCGTGAAATGGTAGGGGCCCTCGCCGGTCTCCCCTTGGGGCAGGATATGGCCCTGGCGATCGAGCCAGACGGTGTTCCAGGGACCCCCCTCGTGGGGCACCAGGAGCCAGCTCAGTTCGGCTCCGCGCCGCCTGTGCTCGGCCATGAAGGGGGCCCAGGGGACCTCCGCCAGGGCATCGCCGTTCCATGCGGCGAGAGGATCCGCCGCCCTTCCCAGGGCGTGGCGCAGGCCCCCGGCGCTGCCTAGCAGGACCGGTTCAAGACAGACCTCGAGGGCGTCTCCGGCGGCGGTCCTGAGTTTGTCCGGAAGATGGTGGGCGTTGCAGGCGATGTGCTCCAGCCCAGCGTCGCGCATTCCGTCGGCACCCCAGCGCAGCAGGGGCAGGCCGCGAAGGGTCCATGCGGGCTTGGGCAGGACGCACGAGAGTGCCCCCATGCGTGTGCCCAGGCCGGCGGCGAGGATGAAGCCGTCAAGGTTGCGGGGCATGGCCGTTCCCGTTCGCGGGGCGCAGCAGGAACTTGCCCGGGGCCATGCCGCGCATCTCCAGCACGCGGATGCGCCAGCCCAGGAGCTGGAGCTCGTCGCCCACCCGGAGGATGCGGCCCAGCCTCTCCTGGAAGAAGCCCCCCAGGCTCACGGAACCCGCCTCGGTCTCCAGGCGGAGATCCAGGTGGTCCTCCAGCTGCTCGAGGGTGACGGTGCCCTGGGCGAGCCAGGCGCCGCCCCGTGTGCGGCGCAGATTGATGACTTCGCGGTCGAACTCGTCCTGGATCTCGCCCACGAGTTCCTCCAGGACGTCCTCCAGGGTCACGAGGCCATCGGTGCCCCCGTGCTCGTTCACCACCAGGGCGAGGTGCTGCTTCTGCTTCTGGAAATCCAGGAGGAGATCCTGGATCAGCCGCATTTCGGGCACCAGGAAGGCGGGCCGGGCCAGGGCCCGCAGGTCGAGGTCCTGCCCCTGGTCGTGGAGGGCCCAGAGCAGGTCCTTGAGGTGGATGACCCCCAGCACGTGGTCGAGATCGCCTTCGGCCACCGGAATCCGGGTATGGGGGGAGGACCTCGCCAGTTCGAGGTTTTCCGCGAGTCCGCGCCGGAGATCGAAGAAGACGATCTCACTTCGGGGGATGGCAACTTCCTTCACCGTGCGCCGGGAGAAGGCGAAGATGTTCTCGATGAGCTCGGCTCGGGACAGTTCCAGGGCGCCGCTGGCCTGGCTCCGGGTCAGCATCTGCCGGTACTCGTCCTCCGTGGGCAGGATGTCTTCGGTGTGTCCCTCGGGCTGGGGCGCCAGGCCCAGGACCCGCTCCACGGCCCGGCTGAAGAAGCCGAGGCTCCAGGTGAGGGGGTTCACCAGGCGGGACCAGAGCAGCAGGGGGGTGGCCGTGCGGAGGGACCACAGGGCGGCACTGCGGATGGCAAAAGAACGGGGCACCATCTCCGTGAGGACCACATGGATGGTGGTCATGAACAGCAGGGCCAGCACGGAGGCCAGGGGATGGACGATCCAGGGCCAGGGCAGTCCCCTGAAAAGGATCACCAGGGGGCCTGCGAGCAGATCCTCGCCGATGGCGCCGAAGGCGATGGTGCAGATGGCGATCCCGACCAGAACGCTGGAGAGGTGGTGGCTGAGGTTCCGCTGGACCTCGAGGGCCAGCGGGGCCCGGGGATCCTGGTCGGCCATGGACTCCAGCTGGGTGGGCCGCACGCGCACGATGGCGAATTCGGCCAGGACGAAAAAGGCAGAAAACACGAGCAGCGTGCCCGCGAGGATGAGGGCGGTCATGTCGGTGGCTAGACGGGGCGCGTCAGATCGGAGGCCCGGCGGATGCCCGTCTCCAGGTCCGAGACCGCCTCGCTGAGGGCCTCCAGGCGTGCGCTCTTCTCGTTGAGGTGGCCCTCGATGTCCCGCTTCTCCCGCTCCAGGGCGGCGATGCGCTCCCGCTGGGCGTCGATGCCGGCGTTGAGGCGGTTGAGGTGGGCTTCGCGTTCGTCGATGCCCTGCATCAGCTCCATCTGCTGCCTCTCGTGGGCGGCCTGGGTCTGCGCTTTCTCCCGCTCCAGCTCCGAGAGTCGGGATTCCAGGTTCTGGCGGAGTTCCCGGAGCCCTGCGGCCTCCGAGCTGGCGGCCTGGAGCTGGGCATCCGTGTCCAGGAGCGTGGACTCGAGTTCCAGGCGGCGGGACTCGTGCTCCGTGAGCTTGGTCTGCAGGGTCTCGCACTCCCGGGTGAGGCCCCCCAACCGGCCGCCCTGGTCCGCGAGCTCCCGGCGCTGGCCCCGGAGGGTGGCCTCCAGGCCAGCGATATCCACCTTCAGGGCATCGCCTTCCTTGGCCCGCTCGGAGAGCTCACTGTTCCGGGCTTCCAGCTGGTTCTGCAGTTCCTGGACCCGGGCCTCGAAGGCGTTGAGCTGTCCCTCGAGATCGCGGAGTCGCTCCGGGGTGCCCTGGTTCGCGGCCTCATGCTCCCGCAGTCGGGAGATCTCCTCGTCCAGTTCGGCGCAGCGGCGCTCCGCGGAGGCCTTGGACTCTTCCAGTTCGGCGGCTCGGCGCTCCAGGGAGGCCATGGACTCTGCCAATTCGGCGGCTCGGTGCTCCGCGGAGATCTTGGCTTCCTCCAGCTCGGTGCATTGGCGTTCGGAGTTGGCTCGGGCCTCTTCCCGTTCGGCGGCCTCGCGCTCGCGGGCCTCGAGCCGGCCCCGGAGCTCCTCCCGTTCCTTCTCCGTGTCCTCGAGCTTCTCCTGGAGATGGGTGGTCTGGCTCTCGGCGCGGGTGGCGTGGCTCTCCTGGGCCAGGAGGGCCTCTTCCGTGTCCTTGAGCTTCTGCTGGAACTCCCCGAGTTCGGCCTGGCGTTGGGCTGCCTCGTCCAGGTTGCGGGTGGCCCGCTCGTGCTCTGCGCGGAGGCCCTCGAGTTCCTGGTCCTTGTGTGTCAGCAGCTCTCCCATGCCGTGGAGCTTGGTCTCCAGATCCCTGACCCGGGCCTCGAGCAGTTCCACCTTTCCGGCGTCCTTGTCGATCTGGGGGGGCGGGAGTACCGGAGGGAGCGGGATCGCCACCGTGGGCCAGGAGGGCGCCAGGGGACTGGTGCTCCGTGCAGGCGGCGCGGGTGGGGGCGTGAAGAGCTGGGGGGCGGGAGCCTCCTCGGTCTCCAGCTCGGTCTTGAGGCTCTCCAGCCATTCCTCGCCGAGGTCCGCGCCGGAGAGGTCCCCGAGCGGGTTGTCCGGATCGACGCCCCGGAGGGGCACCAGCTGGGTCAGTTCGCTCACCAGGGAACTGGAATCGATGGGCTTGTGGAGATAGAGATCGGCCTTCCCCTTGAGGCTCCGGTGCCGGCTGTACTCCTCTTCGGTGGCCTTGGCGCTGATGAGGATGACGCTCACGTTAGCCAGGTGCGGATTCTTCCGGATGGCGGAGCAGAGGGCATAGCCCTTGTTCTCGGAGACCTCCACGCAGATCAGGACCGACGCGTAATGGCCGGTCTCCAGGCGCTGGGGAACGCCATCGGTGCCGAAGAGAAAATCGACATCGAAGGTGGATTCCAGGGCGACCTGGTGATCCTGGATGAATCTCCTGTCGCTATCCACGAAGAGGAGACGATTGCCCATGGGGAGTTCCTTGAGTGGAGTTGTAGTCTAAACCCAATCCCCCCAAAAAAACACACCGCCGAAGGAGACTCGGCGGCGTGTTCTTGGGGGAGGCTCTGGATCAGCGGGGGGGAATGGCCACCGTGACCTGCTGGTTCCCCTGCTGGGCCCGCACGAGGAGGAGGAGGGGCTTGCCGCTGTACTTGCGCACTTCGGCGTAGAACTCGGCGAGGGTATCGACGTTCTTCGTGCCCACGGCGCTGATCACGTTGCCGATCCGGAGCTTGTCGGCGGTGGCGGCCCGGGTGGCGATGGAAGTGACGACCACGCCCTTGCGGTCGTCGGCGATCCGGTACTGGTGGCGGGTGGCGGCATCCAGAGGCGCCACTTCGAACCCGTAGAGTTTCTCAAGATTGAGCTTCTTGGACTGGGGGGCGTTGTCCTTGGGGCCCGAGGAATCCTTGTCCTCCTCCTCGCCCGTTTCCTTCTCGATCTCCCTGCGGTCGCCCAGGGTGACACTGAGTTCCCTGGCCTTGCCCTCCCGGATGATGGAGAGCCTCACCACATCCCCGGCCCGGCGGTTGGCGATGAGGCCCACCAGTTCCTCGGGACTCTTGAGCGGCTGGCCGTCGATGGCCGTGATCACGTCCAGGCGCTGGACCTTGGCCTTGTCGGCGGCCTGGCCCTGGATCACGTCGCTCACCACCACACCCTGCTTGAGGTTGAGGGCCTCCTGGTAGACCGCATCCAGTTCGGCGGTGGTGATCCCCAGGTAGCCCCGGCTCACGGGCCGACCCGAGCGGAGATCCCGCAGGATGCGCTTTACCATGTCGATGGGCACGGCGAAGCCGATGTTCTGGCCATCGGCGCGGATGGCCGTGTTGATCCCGATGACCTCGCCCCGGAGATTGAGCAGGGGCCCGCCGGAATTGCCGCGGTTGATGGCGGCATCGGTCTGGAGGAAGGACTCGAGGCCATTGGGGCCGCCCATGGCCCTGGCGTTCCGCCCCTTGGCGCTGATGATGCCCTGGGTGACGGTGTGATCCAGGCCCAAGGGGTTGCCGATGGCCACGACCCATTCCCCCACCTTGGCCTTGTCCGAATCCCCCAGGGCTGCGAAGGGCAGGTGGCCGGCATCGATGCGGATGAGGGCGATATCGAGTTCCTTGTCCTTGCCCAGCACCTTGGCCTTGAAGGTGCGGCCGTCCGAGAGCTTGACCTCGAGTTCGGCCTCGCCGCCGTGGATGCCCTCGATGACGTGGTGGTTGGTGAGGATCTCGCCGTCGGCGCTGATGATCACGCCGCTGCCCCCCGCCTGAATCTTCTGTTCCTCCTCGCCCCGGGGCTGACGGGGGATGCCCTGGCCGGGATTGCGGGGATTGAAGAAGAAGTCGAAGAACTCGTCGCCCCCGAAGGGGCTCCCGCCACCTTGGCGCGTCTTCACGAAGCTGGTGTTCTTGATGGAGACCACCGTGGGATTGAGCTTTTCGGCCACTTCGGAGATGGGGGGCAGACGATCCAGCCCCCTGGCGTCCACCGCTACGGGCTTCTCCTCCTGGGCCTGGGCCACCCAGTGGTAGCTGAGCCCCATGCCAAGGGCCAGGCATCCGGCCGCAAAGGCCGAGAGTCCCAGTGTCTGTTTGACCGTGCGATTCATGCTTCAACCTCTTAGGAAAGACCCGAGGTCCCGGGTCAGACCCAACATGATGCCAGCATTGCAAAGGTTTCACCCTGGTCAGCGAGGGGCTTTCGGGGTAATCTGATGGGCTCCAACGGCGGCTGTAGTTCAGTTGGTTAGAGCACTGGATTGTGATTCCAGGTGTCGGGGGTTCGAGTCCCCTCAGCCGCCCCAGATCAAAAGCCCCGTAGACACTACGTCTTCGGGGCTTTTCATGCCTGGGGCCCTGAGTGCAATTCGGTGCTACTGGGTGCGTTTCAGTGCTCGTAAGTCCTTTGTTTTTCAACTGAGACCCGCTGGTTGTGGTGTATTTGTGGGGTGATTTTTTCGGCCCCACCACCGGGGGTGGTATGATGGCTCCGTGTCGGGAATATGGAGTGCCCCCTCTGACCCTTCGTAGAGCACCTGGGACCTCCTCGGCGTCTGGGTGGTGCCCGTCTAACACCCGGCGACCACCCGGGTGGCGCTGGCCTTGAACCGGGACATCGAGCCCTCCCTGGCGGGGCAGGTCAAAGGTCCGCGTTAAAGGCATCCAGACTTCGGACCTTCCAGGGACCCTGGTGGTCGTCCAGCACCGCATACCCGCCGCCTACATTGACCAGGAGGGATGCTCCACACCGGCCCAGGCCGAGACCAGAGACCGGGGACCCGGTGATAGCCAGGAGCGGACGGTCCTTGTCGACCTCCAGGTAGTCGCGAAGCGGCAGACTGCCCAGGCGTTGGCCATCCCCTCCTTCGTCGAGACAGCCCGACGGGGAGGCAAGGGCCACCATGATTTCCGGGTAGCCCATGGGCTCAAAACCACCCAGGCCTTCCTCCCAGGGGATGCAGGTCCACTGCAACAGGGTTGATCTTTCGCCGGGAACCAGGAGGGCCTCTTGGATGGCAACCCGGCCCTCGGCGATGGCCACGAGGGGACCTACAGCCTTGGGTGGGTGTCCCCCCCGAGAGGGATCGCGATCCACCAAGACCAGCACGGTGGCCTCTTCGGGCGTGACCGACCTGACCTTGCTCCCTGCCACCCACCCCAGTTTCGTAAGCAGTGAATGGGGCGCATCCGGAGGGATGTCCGCTTGAGTTGCTGACAGGAATGAGGTGATTAGAGGTGGAAGAGGCGGCACCCAAGATCCCCTGGGTGTTGTTAGGTGAGGGTTCTCTAGCACCGGCAAGCCAAGGCGGAGATGGGCTTATTCTAGAAAAGGCACGATTACTAAAATAAGCCGTCCCTTGTTTTACTGCCCCGGGACAAGGCCATGCTTTGATCTGGGGCTCTCCCAGAAGTCGATCAGCGGAAGCCAGGGGTTGTAAATTGACTTAAAAGAATTAAAATCCCTGAAGGGAGTTCACCATGGCCATCGGTCGTCCTAAGTCTTTTGAAGGTCCGACTACCAAGGTTTCCGTCTTGGTCCCTGAGGAAACTGCTCGGATGATGCGCGTCATGGCTGCCGAGAAGGGCGTGAGCATCGCCCAGCTTGTGGATGATTGGACCCGTAGGGCCCGAGTTGTAGAAGCCGTCGAACAGGGGCAGAAGGCTTTCGAGGCCGGTGACTTCGTCACTCATGAGGAGGCAGGAGCCCGCCTCAAGAAGCGGGCTCACTGATGCGGGTTCTGTGGGCCGGACCGGCCCTGAGGGAGTTAGAGGAGTCGCTGGACTACCTTGCCGTAGAGGCCCCCGAGGCCGCCGACCGCATCGGACACAAGGTCCACGGCGCAGTGGGGCGGCTTACCCAGTTTCCTGACCTGGGTCGCATGGTGCCGGAGATCGAGGATCCCTCCTTGAGGGAAATCATCGAGCCACCCTTTCGAGTCATTTACCAGCGCCAAAAGGATGTCATCCGCGTCCTGGCAGTGTTGCGGTTTGAGCGCGATCCGGACCTCGGAGAGATCCAGGGACGGTGAAATAACCGCTGGTAGGGGACCCGTTGCTTGGTGCCCATCACTTCCTCTAGCTGGCAGGTATTCATCTATGCGTGCCCCCTACGCAAACCATCACCACCGCAACGACAGGCCGGGATTGTTGTGGTGTATATGTGGGGATCACTCAATTCCTGCATGCAAAGCGGCGCCACCACTCATCCCTAGAACTTCGATACCTTTCTTGTGATTCAATAACCGGCCGAGGTAATGAGCCCTCCCCGCGCAGCGGGGCCTTTGTCGTTAGGCAATACCCTGGCGATGCCCGCGGAAAGTCGAGTGCGCTCTTCTGAGGCACATTCCTCTTGCTCGCCAGTATGGGCTTGCCCGGGAACAATGGATTGAAGGAACAACCATGATCCCCGACTCTTCTTCCTACACCGGGCTTCTTGCGGACCTCAAGGCCCGCATCCAATCTGCCCAGACCCGCGCTGCCCTTGCGGTCAACACGGAATTGATCCGCCTCTACTGGGAAATCGGTCAGACGATTCTTCAGAGGCAGGACGCTGAGGGGTGGGGCGCCAAGGTTGTGGATCGCCTGGCTGGGGATCTCAGGGCCGCATTCCCAACCATGAAGGGCTTCTCGAGTTCCAACCTCAAATACATGCGTTTCTTTGCGGAGCGATGCCCTGACTTTCGAATTGGTCAGCAGCCTGCTGACCGATTGCCCTGGTTTCACCTCGTGACCCTTTTGACTCAGGTGGATGCTGATAGCGAGCGCGCCTGGCTTGCTACTCAGGCGGTTGGGCAGGGTTGGTCTCGCGCCACCCTGCAGACTCATATCAAGAACCGCCTCTTCGACCGTCAAGGACAGGCCATCACGAATTTTGAGGTCCGGCTGCCCGCCACTCAGGCGGCCCTAGCCCAGGAATCCTTGAAAGATCCCTATCTTTTCGACTTCCTGGGGTTGGGTGAGGACGCCCTGGAGCGGGACATCGAAACTGCGCTGGTCCGGCACATCACCCGCTTCCTGCTGGAACTGGGGGGTGGGTTCGCCTTTGTGGG
>JAYSNJ010000180.1:0-3620 GCA_043723905.1 Holophagaceae bacterium | reverse complement strand
TGGGCAGGCGATCCCGCATCTCCAAGGTGATGCCTTCCACGTTGGCCATGGTGTTGTTGATGGCCGCGTGGTTCTCCTGGGCCATGGAGCGGAATTCGGCCGTGAGGATGCGGATGTTGTCCACGATCTCGTCGATCTTCTGGCGACCGTTCTCGCCTCCGATGGCCCAGGAGAACCACGCGGCCATCAACAACACCATGGCCAACGTGGAAGGCATCACCTTGGAGATGCGGGATCGCCTGCCCAAGATCGCCAGACAGTTCGAGGACCTGGGGAAGAATCTCAACGAAATGGTCGATCAGGGCAAGCCCGAGCTGAAGGGCCTCATGGGCGATGTGCGCAAGCTGGCCCAGGGCTTCCAGTCCACCTCCGAGAACATCCGCTCCATCACCGACAAGATGAACCGGGGCGAGGGCACCATCGGCAAGCTGCTCAACGACGACAGCACGGTCCAGAAGCTCAACACCGCCGTGGACAGCGTCAACGAGATGCTGGGGGGCATGAAGAACATGGAACTGCGGCTGGACATGGGGGGCGCCCAGTGGACCGCCCGCCACGACAGCCAGATCGGCCTGGGCATCGAGATCGCCCCCCGCAAGGACTACTGGTACTCCATCGCCGTGAATTCGACTCCCGATGGCAAGGTCTCCGACAGCACGCGCACGGTGACGAGGATCGATCCCATCACCGGACTGCCCACCAGCACCCTGGAGAAGTACCGCACCATCAACACCGAGCAGGTGATGGCCCTCTCGGCCGAGTTCGTGAAGCGCCTGGGGGACCACTTCGTCCTCCATGCAGGCCTCATCGATGGCAAGGGTGGGGCCGGCGCCGAACTGCGCTACCTGGATGACCGCTTCCGCATCGGGGGCCTGGCCTACGATTTCGCCAAGCGGGATGACAAGCCCAACCCCCGCTACCGCGCCACCACCAGCTACCAGTTCTGGAAGGGCCTGTACGTGCAGGCCGGCGGCCAGGATCTCGGAAACAAGGACCTCCGCACCTTCTTCGCCGGCGGCGGCATCCGCTGGAAGGACGATGACTTGAAGAAGCTCGTCGGCCTGGTGGGAGCTGGCAAGTGAACCATTCTCGTGCGATGGAACCCATGGGCCGCCACACCCCTTCGCCTGCGAGGCAGGCGAAGAAGAAGCTCGTCGGCCTGGTGGGAGCGGGCAAGTAGAAGCGCCATGGAATCCCGTCCCCTTCCCCCTGAACGCGCCTGGCCCTTCCTTGCCCTCCGGCGCGGGATCCCGCTCAGTCTGTCGCTTGCAGGGATGTTGGCGACGCTCCTGCATCCCGGCGGCCGAGGTTGGCTGCTGCTCTTCTCCGTCGCCTGCCTGGCCGAGGTGGGGCCGACCTTCAAGCGGGGGGATTCCTATCTGAAGAATCGCCGGGCCATCATCCGCTGGGATGGCATCTGGGTGGCCGCACTCCGCCCCCTGGCCCGGTGGCTGGATCGGGAAGAGGCCTGGATCCTCTCCTTCTGCGGCTGGAACAATCGCAAGGTCCGGGAGGCCTTCGAGGCCCGCCCGGCCCGGAAGGCCCTGGTCCTCCTGCCCCACTGCGTCCAGATGGCCCGCTGCAAGGCCGAGATCCTGGACGAGCTTTCGAACTGCTATGAATGCGGCCTCTGCCCCCTGGGCGACTACCTCCAGGCCAGCCTGCAGGGCCGCTGGGACGCCCGGATCACGAACCGCAGCCACAAGGCTTACCGCGAAGCCCGGGAGTTCCGCCCCGACCTCATCGTGGCCGTCAGCTGCGCGGACCGCCTGCTCAAGGGCCTCATCAAGCTGCCCGAGGTGCCCGTCTATGCGATCCCGCTCCAGCTGTCCCACGGCATGTGCGTGGACACGAGCTTCAACGTGCCTCATCTGAGGGCCGCGATGGAGCTCCTCGTGGAGCCCAGGCGCGACAGTGAAGCCAAGGTGCGCCCCCTGCAGCGCGAGGGAATTGCATGAATCGGCAGCCCTCCTCGACACCACGGAAGGCCGAGCCCTTCCACCTCCGTCAGAGGTTAGAGGGGCTCCTCGGTCCCACGCTCATGGCCTACATCCTGCATCTCCGCCCCCTGGAGTGGCCCATCATGACGGCCCACTTCCTGCTCGGAACGCTGCTCGCCGTCGGGTTCCACCTCCCCTTGAAGGGGGCCCTGCTGGGCTGGTGCGTCTTCGTGGTTCTGCTCAACGGGGGTACACTGGCCATCAACAGCGCCTTCGACCAGGACGATGGCGACATCGGCTATCTCAAGCGGCCACCCAAGCCGCCCAGGCATCTCTTTCACGTCGCGGCCTTGATGTTGGCTCTCAGCCTGGGATTGGGCTTCCTGCTGCCCCCGGTCTTCGCCTGGAGCAATGCCCTGTGCGTGCTCATGGCCGTCCTCTACTCCGTCCCCCCCGTCCGCCTCAAGGCCCGGGCGGGCTGGGATCTGCTGATCAACGGCCTCGGCTTCGGCCTGCTCACGCCGCTGGCCGGCTGGGGCCTCACGGGGCGCCCTCTGACACCCGCCTTCCTGGCCGTGACCCTCGGCTTCGCCTTCCTCTTCGGAGCCCTCTACCCTCTGACACAGATCTACCAGATCGAGGAGGACCGGGCTAGGAACGACCGCACCCTGGTCATCCAGCTGGGGGAGACCCGCAGCCTGGTCCTCGCCCTGCTCATGATGATCGCGGCCCATGGCTGTTTCACCTGGGGACTCTGGACATTCGCAGGCTCCAGCGGGCGCCAGCTGATCGGCCTCGTCCCTTCGGCAGGCATCTGGGGAGCCCTTCTCCTGGTGTGGCTGATCCAGTGGCGGAACTGGGATTCCAAGCAGCACGAAGCGGGGATGTACCGTGCCCTGGCGGCCTGGGCCGTGACGGACCTCAGCCTGCTCCTCCTGATGTGGCCCAGGTAGCCGTGCTCGTCCCTGGAATTCCCGTCCCCTTCCCCCTGCGCTGGGGCTTCACCACCCGCCTGGACGACCCTGAATGCAAGCCTCCGGTGCGCCTGCGGCAGATCCATGGCTGCGAGATCCATCCCGCGGCAGAGGATGTCCAGTCCGGGGACGGGCTCTGGACCATGGACCCGGGAAGGCCCATCGGCGTGCGCGTGGCGGACTGCGTCCCCGTCCTCCTGGCGGGCTTGGCCGAACGCGGTCCCTGGATCGCGGCCCTTCACGCCGGCTGGCGGGGAGCCGTGGCGGGCATCCTGCGCAGGGGCGTCGCCCTTTTCCAAGACCAGGGTGGCCGACCCGAGGCTCTGGCCTGGGCCCTGGGGCCCGGCATCCGCAGGTGCCACTTCGAGGTGGGCCTCGAGGTCATCGAGGCCGCCCGCCAGGACCCCGCCTGGAGCGAAGCTCTCGCCGAGCCGAAGGGGGCAGGGAAATTCCAGTTTGATCTGCACGGGTTCCTCCGGGCCCAGGCCCTGGACCTGGGACTGGACACCGCCAAGGATGGGTCGGTCCTGCGGTGCACGATGTGCGAACCCGAACTCCTCTATAGCTACCGCCGGGGGGACACCGAAGGACGGCAGTGGGGGTGGGTGGAGATCCTGTAAGGGCGCCACGGGGACGGACTGCAGGGAACTGCACCCAGTCGGGCACTCCCGGACGCAGCACTCGGGGCGGCGGGTCCCAGCTCCGG
>JAYSNJ010000179.1:0-8998 GCA_043723905.1 Holophagaceae bacterium | reverse complement strand
GGCCTGCCAGGGAGCGAGGCTGCGCCCGGAGGCCCTGGCCGTCACCTGGCAGGGCCAGCGCATCGTGGACCTGGCCGCCATGACCGCCGGGGAACTGGGCCAATACCTGGCCTCCCTCGCCCCGGGCTCCTTCCAGGAATCCGCAGTTCTGGAGCCCATCCGCAGGGAACTCCTCGCCCGGTGCGACCTGATGGTGGAACTGGGCCTGGGCTACCTGACCCTCGACCGCCCGGCCCCCAGCCTCTCCCGGGGCGAAGGGCAGCGGCTGCGCCTCATCGGCCTCGCCCTGGGGGAATTGCGCGGACTGCTGGTGGTGCTGGACGAACCCTCAGCCGGGCTCCATCCCCACGATGTGGGTCGTCTCCTCCAGGTGCTGAAGCGCCTGCGCGACCAGGGCCAGACCGTGGTGGTGGTGGAACACGACGCCCTCCTGGCCCGCTCCGCCGATTGGCTCATCGACCTGGGGCCCGGCCCCGGGCGCGCAGGGGGCCGCTTGCTCTGGAGCGGGCCTCCTTCTGAACTCCTGACCCAGCCTCTGGACGACGAGGGCACGCCCACGCAGCGCTGGCTGGCGGGATCCTATTCGGCGAAGCCCCGCGGGCCGAGCAGGGAGAAGGGCACACTGCACCTGGAGGGCCTGAGGCGGCACAATCTCCAGGAGCTTTCGTTGGATTTGCATCTCGGCGCCCTCAACGTGATCTCCGGGGTCTCGGGAGCGGGCAAGACCTCCCTCCTGGACGAACTGGTGGCGCGTTTCCTGGGGGGCCAGGTCCCCGGCGCACCCTTCCGCCGCATGGTGAGGGTGGACGCCGATCCCATCGGGCGCACGCCCCGCTCCAACGCGGCCACCTACACGGGCGCCTTCGACCTCATCCGGGATCTCTTCGCCGCCACCGCAGACGCCCAAACCCGGGGCCTTACCAAGGGACACTTCTCCTTCAACACGGCAGGAGGCCGCTGCGAGGCCTGCGAAGGCGCGGGCGTGCAAGAGGTCGGCCTGCGTCATCTGGGCACCGTGGAACTGATTTGCGATGGGTGCGGCGGGCGACGCTTCCATTCCCAGGTCCTGGAAGTGAGGTTCTCGGGCCGCAGCATCGCCGATGTGCTGGAGGGGAGCATCAAAGAGGCCGCGGAGCTCTTCTCGGGGCACCCCAGGCTGCGGCGCATCCTGGACGCCCTGCTGGACGTGGGATTGGGCTATCTGCCCCTGGGCCAACCCGCCACGACCCTTTCCGGGGGCGAGGCCCAGCGGGTGAAGCTGGCCACGGAACTGGCCAAAGCCAGCAGCGGGGCCGGCAGCGGTCCGGCCCTCATCGCCCTGGACGAACCCACCACGGGCCTCCACGCCGCGGATGTGGCGGTGCTCCTGGAGGCCTGGGACCGCCTGCTGGACGCGGGCCACACCCTGCTGGTGGTGGACAACGATCTGGACGTCCCGCGCCACGCAGATCACGTGCTGGACCTGGGTCCCGGGAGCGGTCCCGAGGGGGGCCGCCTGGTGGCCACGGGCACACCCCATACCGTCGCCGCCTGCCCGGCATCCCTCACGGGAGCGGCCTTGCGGGAAGAGACGATCGCTTTTCCTCCTGCGCCTCTCCTCCAGGAAGCTCCTGCCATCGAGCTGCTGGGTGTGCGCACCCACAATCTCCGGGAGCTGGATATCACCATCCCCTCGCGCGGCCTCACCGTGGTGACGGGGCCTTCGGGCAGCGGCAAGTCCTCGCTGGTCTTCGATACGCTCCTGGCCGAGGCCCAGAACCGCTTCAATGATCTGGTGGCCCCCTGGGCGCGCCGCCTCCTGCCCCGGAAGGGCGGGGCCGAACTCGACAGCGCAAAGGGTCTCCAGGTCACACTCGCCGTGTCCCAGCACCCGGGACGCCGGAATCCCCGCTCCACAGTGGGCACCGTCACGGAGCAGGACGAACGGTTGCGCCTCCTGTTCGCCCGGGGGGGCGAACGCCCCTGCCCCGTCTGCGGGCGCACGGTGCTGGGCGAGCACTGCCCCTGCGGGCAGATCCTCCCGGCGCTCTGGGCTGCGGCCTTCTCCCCCAATTCCCAGAGCGGTGCCTGCCCGAACTGCAAGGGACTGGGCTTTCTCCAGCGCTGCGACCCCGAACGGCTGGTGAGCCATCCCGACCGCCCTCTGGGCGAGGGCGCCATGGACGGCACGCGCTTCGGCGCCTACCTGGGCGAAGGGGAGGGGCAGTTCGTGGCCACGTGGAAGTGCGCCGCAGAAAAGAGTGGACTGGACATCACAGGCCCCTGGCGGGAACTGGGACCGGCGGCACGGCAGTTGGCCATGTTCGGCACGGGGGACACCGTGCTTGAAGTGGCCTGGCGCTTCCGCCGCGGCAAGGTGGAGGGGGTGCACCAGCTGCGGACCGCCTGGGCCGGGTTCGCCAATCTGGTGGACCGGGAGTACGAGCGGGTCCATGCCGACCCCAGGGGTGCGGCCCTGGAGCCCCTCCTGGGGGAGAGCCCGTGTCGTGAATGCGGCGGGGAGCGGCTGCGGGAGGAATCCCGGGCCGTGCGCTTCGGGGGGCTCCGCCTTCCCGAACTGCTGGTCCTGCCCATCGATGAGGTTCTCCAGTGGTTCGCCAACCTGGAAACCCGGGGACTTCCCTCCCATGTGCACAGGTTCACGGAAGGCCTGCGCGGCGAGGTCCTCAGAGGGCTCCGGGTCCTCTCGGAGACTGGGCTCGGCTATCTGTCCCTGCATCGGGAGATGGCGACTCTATCCGGGGGCGAGGCCCAGCGGGTGCGCATCGCGGCTTCCCTCTGCGGGGGCCTCGTGGGCGTCACCTACGTCCTGGACGAGCCCACCCAGGGGCTGCATCCGCGGGATATCCAGCGCCTGGGCGGCGTGCTGAGGGGTCTGGCGGATGCGGGCAATGCCTTACTCCTGGTGGAACACGAAGGCTCCCTCATCGCTGGAGCGGATCACATCCTCGAGCTGGGACCGGGAGCTGGGCCCGAGGGGGGGCGCCTGGTGGCGACGGGCAGTCCGGAGGAACTGAAGAGGAACCCAGCATCGCGCACCGGGGCCCAGCTCCGCCGCGGCCGCACTGACCCCGGAGTGCGGCCCCAGGTCCCGCCAGGGCCAAGGCTTCGGGTCCGGGGGGCCCGTCTCCACAACCTCCAGGGGATCGATGTCAGGTTCCCCCTGGGCGCCCTGGTGGCGGTCACCGGGGTTTCGGGCAGCGGGAAATCGAGCCTCGTCCTGGAGGTCCTCGCACCCTCCCTGCGAAATCTTCTGAAAGGGCGAGGGCCCGTGGGCTGCGAGGGGATCGATCTCCCCGGGTCCATCGCGGGCGTGATCGCCGCTGACCAGGAGGCTCTGAGCCTTGCGGGGACCAGCACGGTCCTCACGCTCACGGGTGGGGGGGAAACGCTGCGCAAACGCTTCGCGGCAACGCCCCGGGCGCGGGCCCTGAAGCTTTCGGCGAAGCATTTCTCCACCGCCACACCCGGCGGGCGCTGCGAGGCCTGCGAGGGCCGCGGCACAATCACCGTGGCCATGGACCTGCTGCCGGATGTCACGGTGGGCTGCGAGGCGTGCCAAGGCCGGCGCTTCCAGCCGCACGTGCTGGAGTGCCTCCTGGAAGGGAGAACCATCGCCGAGATGATGGAGTCCACCGTGACGGAATTGCTGAAGCCCTTCGCCGGGGAGGCCCTGGGCAGATCCCTGGAGGCCCTGAAGGAGCTCGGCCTGGGGTATCTCCGGCTGGGGCAGGAGGGCAGCACCCTCTCGGCAGGGGAGCGCCAGCGCCTGCGCCTGGCCCGGCTGCTGGCCGACCCCCCGGAGGGGAGAGCCGCCATCCTGCTGGACGAGCCCACCCGCGGGATGGGCTTCGAGGATGTGGAGCGGCTGGTGGCGGCCCTCCGGCGGCTGGCCCGGGAAGGCCATCTCGTGGTGGCCGTGGCGCACGATCCGGACTTCATCGCCGCCTCGGACTGGGTGATCGATCTGGGGCCCGAGGGCGGCGCCGGCGGGGGCCGCGTGGTGGTGGAGGGGCCACCGGAGGTGGTGGCCGCCTGCAGGGAATCCTACACGGGGCAGGCCCTGGCGGGGTCATAGAGACCAAGGGCCCTTTCCCATGTGGAAGCTGCTGGCCCAGCGTGTTTCCCGGAACGCACCCTGGTATCAGAACCCCAGCTCCGAGCGGTGCCGATGGAGCACATCGATGACGCGCTGGAGGTGGGCTTCCGCAGACAGCCCGACGGCTGCCTCCAGCATGCGAAATCCCGCCGCGACTTCATGGCGGTCGACACCGGCGGCGAAGGCAGGCGTCTTCAGCTTCTTCATCACGCTCTTGGGTTCCAGCCCTTCCATGCGCTGGGGTCTCACGAGCGCGCAGGCGATGACGAAGCCCGTGATCTCGTCGCTGGCCAGCAGCGCCCGGTCCATCAGGGTCTCGCAGGCCACGCCCCACCTGGTGAAGTGGGCGCTGATGGCGTGGGCGATCTCTTCTTCCTCGAGATCGCGGAGATGGGCCACGATCCGCCTCGGGTGCTCCTCCGGCCACTGGTCATAGTCCGCGTCATGGAGGAGGCCCGCCAGACCGAAGGCCTCGATGTCCTGGCCATGATGCAGGGCGAAATCGCGCATGACCAGTTCCACGGACCGGCCATGGATCCGCAGCCGGTCTGAAGGGGTCCATGCGCAGAGCAGATCCCAGGCTTCCTGGCGTGACAGCATTTCCGCACTCCTCGATTACCCCTGACGTTTCTCTTCCAGCTCCAGCCACGCCATCTCCCAGGCGTCGAGCTCGGCCTTGGCGGCATCCCTGTCCTTCAGGGCCTGATGCCCCGAGGCTTCCGCCGTAGCGAAGGCCCTGGGGTCCGCAGTGAGTAGATCGATCTCCTCGATGCGGGCGTGGAGGACGGCCATGGCTGCCTCGATTTCGAGCACGCGCCGCTGTTCCTTCTGGCTGAGGCCGGGTTTCTTGGCGTGGCTTCCATCGTTCCGGGGGGCGGCCTTGGGAGCCTCCGCTTTGGCAGGAGCCTCCTGGGCCGCTCGGGCGGTGCGCAGGCTCTTCACCGTGGCGGGATTGCCTTCGTAGAGTTCCCAGCGAGGTATGCCTTCGGGGTTGAAGGCCAGGGTATGGGTGGCCACCTGGTCCAGGAAGAAGCGGTCGTGGCTCACCAGGAGCAGGGTGCCGGGGAAGTCCACCAGGGCCTCCTCCAGGTTCTGGAGGGTGGCGATGTCCAGATCGTTGGTGGGCTCGTCCAGCACCAGTAGATCGGAGGGGTGCAGCATGGCCTTGGCCAGCAGCAGGCGGTTCCGCTCGCCCCCCGAGGCCGTGGAGGCCAGGCGCCCCTGCTGCTCCACGGGAAAGCCGAAGCGGGTGAGGTAGACATGGGCGAGGATCGTCGTGTCCTGGATCTTCACGATGGAAGCGCGATCCGCCAGATTCTCCAGGATGCTCAGGTTCCCGTCCAGCTCACCCCGGCCCTGGGAGATGGCCGAAAGCGAGAGCTTGGGATGGCGGCTCACCTCGCCGCTCCTGGGGGTCAAGTCGCCCAGGATCAGGTTGAGGAAGGTGGACTTCCCGCAACCGTTGGGCCCCAGCAAGGCCACGCGCATGCCGCGCTGCAGTGCCAGGTCCAGGCCTCCGATAAGTTCGGGGCCGTCCCCGTAGGAGAAGAACACCTTCTTCACATGGAGCAGGGCATCGCTGCGGTTCTCGCCCCCTTTGAACTGGATGGACTGGCGGCCCTCGACCCGGATGCGGTCGCCCACCTCGTCCTTCAGGTCCAGCACGTCCTGGATGCGCAGCTTGCTCTTGCGGGTGCGAGCCTTGGCACCCTGGCCCAGCCAGGCGATCTCCCGGCGCAGGCGGTTCTGCATGTGCTCCGTGAGGCGCGATTCCCGGAACTCCCGGTCGGACTTCTCCAGCAGGTAGTCGCTGTAGTTGCCCTCGTAGTTGCTGAGGCGGCCTTCTTCGAGTTCCAGCATGCGGTCCACCACGCCATCCAGGAGGTGCCGGTCATGGGTGATGAGGAGCAGGGCGCCCTGGAATCCCTGGAGCCAGGCTTCCAGCTTCTCCACCTGCTCGGGATCGAGATGGTTCGTGGGCTCGTCCAGGATCAGCACGTCCGGGTCCTTGAGCCAGGCTTGCGCCAGGGCCACGCGCTTGCGCCAGCCCCCCGAGAGGGATTCCACCAGAACATCCAGGTCCACCAGGCCCCAGGTGGTCTGGGCCTCCTTCAGCCTGGGCTCCAGGTCCCAGCCCATGTGGGCCAGATGGTGCTCCACGAGATCCAGTTCCATGTGCAGTCGGGCTTCCAGACCCCGATCCTGGCTCCCCTGCTGGTGGAGAATCTCGTGGATCTCGCCGTGGCGTTTGATGAGGGCGGCGTGGTCGGCCAAGGCGAATTCCAGGGCCTGGCGCACGGTGGCGTCTGGGGCGAAGTGGGGATCCTGGGCGAGCCTAGCCACGCGCAGGCCCTGGGTGGTGACCACTTCGCCGGAGTCGGGGGTTTCCTCGTGGGAGAGGATCTTGAAGAGCGTGGACTTCCCGGTGCCGTTGCGCCCGATGAGGCCGACCTTCTCGCCCTGCTGAAGGCCGAAGGAAAGGTCTTCCAGGATGGGCTGAGCGCCATAGCGCTTGCTCACCTTGACCAGACTGAGGGCGATGGCCATGAAAACTCCTAGCCCTCCAGTTTCCCACGGGAAGGGGAAATCCCTGTGCACGGAAAAGGAACCCCTCCCAGGCGTTAAACTCCTTCCATGACCGACCGCCCATTCCGCATCTCCATCATCGATTACCTCAACTCGGCCCCCCTCAACTACGGATTCAAGCGGGGCCTGGGCTTCGAGCATTTCCACCTGAAGTTCCAGGTGCCCTCCCTCTGCGCCGACCAGCTCCGCTCCGGCGAAGTGGACGCGGGCCTCATCAGCTCCATCGAGTTCCTGCGGATCCCGGGTCTCAGCATCGTGCCGGGCCTCTGCATCGCCTCGCCCAAGCGGGTCCGCAGCGTCGTGATCCTCTCCAAGGTGCCCCCTGAGCAGATCCGCAGCCTGGCCCTGGACACCTCCAGCCGGAGTTCGGTGGTCCTGGGCCAGATCCTGCTGCGGGAGCGCTATGGAGCCAGCCCCGAGACCCACACCATGGGCCCGGATCTGGCGGCCATGCTGGAGGCCCACGATGCTGCCCTGGTGATCGGGGACCCCGCCATGCGGGCCCGGAAGGAAGGGCTCATCGTCATGGATCTCGCCGAGGAGTGGCACACCTGGACGGGCCTGCCCTTCGTGTTCGCCCTCTGGATGGTGCGGGACAAAGCGCAAGAACTGAAGGCGCCCGGCGGCGTGGCCCCCTTCTTCCACAAGAGCCTGGAGATGGGCCAGCAGAACCTCACGGCCATCATCGACGAGGCCTGGCACGCCATCGGATGGACCAAGCTGGAGCTGAGGGAGTACCTCACGGAAAACATCAGCTACCACCTGGGCGAAGCCGAGCAGAGGAGCCTGGCCCTCTTTTTCGACAAGGCCGTGCGCCAGGGCTTCGCGCCCGAAGGGAAAGCCCTCCGGTTTCTCTGAAAAGGTGCAGTTCTAAACCTGCCCACCCCAGGGGACCGATAAGGTCGAAAACATCCAACGGAGGGTCCTCGTGCGAAGGGACCGATTCCTCACCAGGGCTTCCGCCATTCTGGTCTGTGGCTTCCCCTTGCTGGGCCAGGGGGCCCCGAATATGGAGGACGAGCTCCTCGCCCTCCTGAACACTCCGATCACCGTGGCCTCCAAGAAGGCATCGACCATCCGGGAACAGCCCGGCATCGTGAGCCTCGTGACGCGCCAGGAGATCCAGGCCAGCGGGGCCCGGGACCTGGTCGACATCCTCAACATGGTCCCCGGATTCGCCTTCGCCAAGGACACCCAGGGCACCCTGGGCGCAGGTATCCGGGGCCTCTATGGATTCGAGGGGAAAGTGCTGCTCCTCGTCGACGGCATGGAAATCAACGAACAGCTCTATGGCAACGTGCCTTTCGAGAACCACATCAGCGCAGACATCATCCAGCGCGTGGAGATCATTCGCGGGCCTGGTTCCGCCATCTATGGCGGCACTGCCGAGCTGGCCGTGATCAACGTGGTCACGCGAAGTGCCGGGGATGCGAACACAGGATCCTTTGTGCAGGGCCTGGGCTACATCAAGGGAACCGACGGGCGCCGGTCATCGGCCTTGTCGGTCGCCAAGGCCTTCCCGGACGGAAAATTCAGCCTGTCCCTCTCAGCGCTCCGCTCCCCCCAGTCCAACCGGGATTACCAGGACGTCGCAGGCAACACCTATGACATGTCCCATCAAAGCGATGTCTCCTCCACGTTCGGAAGTCTGGGACTCGAGTACTACGGCGTCCAGTTCCGGGGCCTGCTGGACAGTTACAGCATCGACCAGCGGGACCACTGGAATCCCACCATCATGCCCAACGTCATCACGCAGCGCTGGAACAGCTATTACCTGGACCTGAGGAGGGCCTTCAGCCTGGGCGACACGTTCACCATAACCCCCTTCGTGCAGTTCCGGCGCCAGTTCCCCTGGGCTTCGGACCCTGTGCGAAAAGATCTGGCCGACCCCAACGACATCTACTATTCCAACAGGAAAGTGGACCGCACCAGTGGCGGCCTCCAGATCATGTGGGATCCCACCCAGGCCGTGAACGTTCTCATGGGCGCAGAAGCCTTCAACCAGAAGGGCAGGGAATTCTACATGGACGCCACCGCGCCCACGCCCCTGGCCAACAACACAGGCAGGGCCTACTATGCCCAGGGACTTCTCAAAACGGATCTCGTGAACGTCACGCTGGGGGCCCGCTACGAAACCCACAGCGCCTTCGAGTCTTCCTTCGTGCCACGCCTTGGCCTCACCAAGGTATGGGACAAGTTCCATATGAAGCTGCTCCTGCCATGAAAGTCGATCCGAACGCCCTGAAATAAAATGAGTTAACGAATCGCCTCATGTGGGGTTAACAAGGCGCTGAAGCCCAGCTTGGCGAGTTC
>JAYSNJ010000178.1:0-9394 GCA_043723905.1 Holophagaceae bacterium | reverse complement strand
ATTGGGAAGTCCGGGATCTCCACCGCTCCATGAAGCCGACCCGGTCCACCGCCAGGGGCCGCTCCGGGTCCCGGGCCACCCGCTCCCAGGCGGTGGAGGGTTTCTCCGCGATCCAGAGGACCCGGAAGGCCGCCTCCCGCACCCTGCTCCGATTCTCCGGGCTCTCCCAGGCACCGCCCCCCAGGGCCACCACCCGCGGTGATTCGAGGAGCGAAGGCAGGGTGGCCTCCTCCAGGCGGCGGAATCCTGCTTCACCCCTCTCGGCGAAGATGCGGGGGATGGACTGCCCTGCCCGCCTTTCGACTTCCTCGTCGAGATCCCCGGCGGGGAGGCCGAGGCGGATCGCCAGGCCCCGGGCCAGGGCGGACTTCCCGCTGCCGCTGCCCCCGATGAGGATCACGCCCGCGCCTGCGACAAGGGGGGGCCTCGCCCGCCACCGGGCCAGCTGGGCCGCCCAGAGCAGTTCGGCCAGAGCCTGGGCCTGGGCGATCTCGCCGACCATGGCCAGACTCTCCGCTCCCGCCTCGAAACAGGCTCCCGCATCCGCCAGGGTGAGCCCGCCGATGGCCACGGGCGCCAGGTCCTGGGCCCGAAGCGCCGCGCAACCCCGGCGCAGCCCGTCCAGACCGATGGGCGGCGCATGATCCTCCTTCGTGGCGGTGGCACGGAAGGGCCCCAGGCCCGCGTGGTCACTGGCTTCATCCACACTGCCCCACTCTCCGTTCCCATGAGTAGAGGTTCCCAAGTGCAGCGCGCCAAGGCCCGGAAGCCGCCGCGCGTCAAGGGGGGGCAGATCCTCCTGCCCGAGATGGAGGCCCCAGGGAGAAAGGCCTTCGCGAGCGGCGAGGACAGCCAGGTCCGCCCTGTCATTGACGCAGATCTGCGGCCAGCCGCCATTGGCTGCGGAGGCCTCCAGGGCCTCCCGGAGCTGCCGCCACTGCCCGGCGGGGTCCAGCGGCTTTCCCCGGAACTGCACGAGCGGAAAGCCCGCTGCTCCCAGACGGCGGATCTGCTCGGCCAGGGACAGCGGACTCCGGGCATCGGTGATGGGGTAGAGGGGCGGGAGCTGGAGCATGATGGCACCAGAGTACCCCCTGGCGATTCTGCGACCTCATCTTTGAATGGCGAATGGGCCGGTGATTCAACTTGATGGAAAGGCGATGGGGCCCGGGGCGCCCATTTTACATAAATATTAAAATTGTTTGATTTATGCTTGTGGCTCCAAAAATGCTTAAACCAGCTCGGGCGCACCGCGGATCGGATATCGAAAACCCTCCACCGCTCTCCCCAAACAACAGGATTTGATCGATTGGAGACCCGCCATGAAATGGACTGGCATCTATTTTTTAGGTTTTATGATCCTCATCGGCGGGCTCCTGGCCGCGCTCTGGAAGATGGGGGTATTGGAGAGGATCGGCGCAGCCTGGACTCTGATCGGAGTCGTCATCCTGATCGGAGCAGGCATCATGGCCAGCGTGTCTCACAGCGGCACCAAGGAAAACATCGAAATCGACCGCAAGTAAGCCGCTTCACGGTGCCCCCGGCGTTTCCTCTTCACGCACTGCAGACCGGTTTCGGCCCTCCCGCCCGGATGGGCGAGTGCATAAGCGAAGTTGAGGCCCACCTAGGCTTCGGAACCCAGGCAGAGCCACAAGCCACTCCCTGGAGGCCAGCCAAAACCACCTTGCCTCGCAGCCTCGGCCCTCGGGAACAGGCCAAGCTACGCCCCTGCATTCGTCGGGCTCCACTCCGCAGATCGCGGTCTTCGAGCGCCCCCTTGCATCAGGCTCCCTGCTATATCTCTTCAGGGTTTTCGTCCCAGGGCTTCGCCGCCCCCAGACGCTCAAGCAGGGAATGGGTAGCGCGGTCCAGGGCCGAGTGGATGGCCTGGATTTCCGGATCCAGCTTCCTGCGCTCCTCCGCCCCGAGGCGATGAGATCGGTGCTCGACGCTGCGAAGGATGGCCCTAATGCCCTCCAGATTGCCCGATATCAGAATGGAATTGGAGAGCATCTTCATGGGGGGAACCTTCTTCGGGCTTTCGAGGGGGGACAGAGGCTCAGATCAGGAGATGTACCGCACGGGATCCTGGATGAAGTCAGCCATCAGGCTTCGGGTCTCTTTCTCCAGGATCCAGACCCGGTCGGGATCGAACCCTGAGCCCACGATCTGATAACTTTCCAATTGGTCCGGAACTTCCATGGCATCTGCCATGCGGAGGAGGAACCAGGCAACCCGCTGAACCGTGGCGTCCCGTTCCCGCGCCCATGCCCAGAAGGCTTGGGGCGAGCTCGAGGGGGCCTCCTGGAAGACTGGTGTCGCGTTGATCCTGGACCACCCTGCATCCGTAATCGATCGCATTGCCGACCCTCCTTCAAGGCAAACAAACTACAAATTTTATCGATTATTGAAGCGTGAATTAAAACAGAAGCAGACGACATTACCCTTCAAACGTATTGAGACGTGGAGACTCAAACGTCCTGCTTCAGAGCCTTCGCGATGGCATGCTTCACATCCTTCACGGCGTGCTTGACGTCCTTGACCACGCCTTTGAGCTCTCCCTTGAGTTCGTCGTTTTCGCCCTCTTCCTTGAGCTTCGGATCGCCGGTGAGGCTGCCCACGGCCTGTTTGATCCTGCCCTTGGTCTTATCGATGATCTCGCCCATGATCTTTTCCTTTGTGGCATGGCGCCGAGCAGGAAAAGCAAGCCCTGTGCCGTCCCCTTCGGCAATTACAAGCGCATGCGCCCATTGGTTTTAACGAATGCCGCCCAGCTGATGGACCTTTATCAAAATGACTGGGCCCCATCAATTCGATAGGATCACCTGGACCCGACATCTTCTAGGCCGGGGCGCAGCCGGGAGAACCCCAGCCCACCGAAGGTTCGCACCTGGACTCAGGTCGTCGCGGCTTCGCTGAACTGGAGCCTCACGAGCTTGGCGTAGTGGCCGTCCTGGTCCATCAGGGTCTCGTGATTGCCGCGCTCGATGAGCCGACCCTGGTCCATCACCCAGATCTCGTCGGCATCCTTGATGGTGCTCAGGCGGTGGGCGATGGTGAAGGTGGTGAGGCGGTGGCTGACCCGCTCGATGACCGTCTGGATCTTGTGCTCCGTCTCGCTGTCGATGTTGGCTGTGGCCTCGTCCAGCAAGAGGATCGCGGGCTCCTCGTAGAGCATCCGGGCGAAGGCCACCAGCTGCCGCTCGCCGGCCGAGAGCCTCTGGCCCCGCTCGCCCACCTGGGTCGCAAGCCCCTCCGGAAGGCGGTCCACCATGTCGTCCAGCTGACTCTGCTCCAGCACCAGGCACAGGCGCCCCTCGTCCCTGGGGCGGCCCAGGAGGATGTTCTCCTCGAGACTCCCCGAAAAGATGAAGACATCCTGCAACACCAACCCGAAGAGGCCCCGCAGTTCCTTCAGACGCAGCTCGCGGAGGTCCGTCCCGTCCAGCAGGATGCGCCCCTCGCTCACATCGTAGAAGCGCATGAGCAGGTTGATGAGGGTGCTCTTGCCCGCCCCCGTGTGCCCTACTACCGCGATGCGCCGCCCCTTGGGAATCGCCCCGGAAAGCTGCTGGACGACCCTCCGCCCCTTCTCCTCGTAGGCAAACGAGACGTTCTCGAAGGCGAGCTCCCGCTGGAAATGCGCGGGAGCGGGGTCTCCGGACTCCGGAATCTCGTCGCGGTTGTCCAGGAGGCGGAAGATGCGCTCGCTGGAGGCCATGGCCGTCTGCATGACGTTGTAGCGTTCCGCCAGTTCCCGGATGGGCCTGAAGAAACGGGCGGACTGCTGAATGAAGGCCAGGAGGAGGCCCAGGGTGAGCGCGCCGCTCCTGAGCTGGAAGCCCGCATAGAAGATGAGGGCCGCAAGAGTAGCGCTGGTGATGAACTCCACCACCGGAAAGAACACCGCGTAGGCGAATATCGTGCGGATGAAGGCGGAGAGGTATTTCTGGTTCAGTCCCATGAAGGCCATGCGGCTGGGGCTTTCTTGCGCGTTGAGCTGCACCAGGCTCATGCCCGAAAGCTGCTCCTGCAGGTAGGCCTGGATGGCCGCATAGCGGCCCTGGGTCTCGCGGAAGGCATCCCCCGCGTGGCGCCGGAAGACCTCTGTGGCGATGAGGAGGAAGGGCATGATCCCCAGAGCCACGGCCGCCAGGCCCATGTGCTTGCTGAACATCCAGATGACAATGGCCAGCAGGGAGAGGGCGTCCCCCACGATGGCCACGAAGCCCGACGAGAACATGTCATTGAGGTTCTGCACATCGCTGATGACCCGCGTCATCAACCGGCCCACGGGGTTCCGGTGGAAGAAGTGGGTGCTCCGGCGCATGAGGTGCGCGAAGAGCTGCATCCGCAGATCGAGCATGGCCATCTGGCCCACCCAGCCCAGCAGGATATAGCGGGTGATGTGCACCAGGAAGGCCAGGGCCAGGAAGCCGAAAAAGGCCGCGATGAGCGGCCCCGCCCCCGCCATGGAGCCCTTGGCCAGATGATGGTCGATGAGCCGCAGGGTGAATTCGCTGGGCAGGACCTCCAGTACCGCGCCGGCGGCCATCAGCAGAACGAGCACCAGCAGCGAGAACCAGTAGGGCCTCAGGTAGCCCACCAGCCGGAAGAGCAGGGTGTGGCGCATGGGCTGCTGGTCCACCTGATCGCTCTGGAAGAAGGTGTTTGCGCTATCGGCCATGAAGCCATTCTTCCACGGCCGGGCCCTGCACGGCCATGAAAGGGGGACCGCCTGCTCCCGATGGCCGCGAAGTCGCCCACAGGTCTGCGACTATGGACCCTGCCCGCCCCTGGCATCATGGACCTGGGCCATTTACAGACACCTATTCAAGCTCCCGGA
The DNA here is from genome assembly GCA_043723905.1 of Holophagaceae bacterium. Classification (GTDB taxonomy): domain Bacteria; phylum Acidobacteriota; class Holophagae; order Holophagales; family Holophagaceae; genus JAYREN01. Next base: position 4,548 of record JAYSNJ010000178.1, on the reverse strand, counting down.
GGACTGCCTCCGCCTTCCAGAAGGATTTTCCCGTGATGCGCTGCGCGGTATTCATCGATGGCAACAACGTCTTTCATTCGGCCCGGCAGCTCGGCTTCGAACTGGACTACACCAAGCTGCTGGCCTTCCTGGTGGGTCGCGATCGCGAACTGCTCCGGGCCTTTTTCTATACGGGCGTGGACGAGGGGGCGGACCGCCAGCGGGGCTTTCTCCACTGGATGCGCCGCAACGGCTTTCGCGTGGTCCAGAAGGCCGTGAAGATCGAGCGGGACGGCACGCGGCGGGCGCGCCTCGAAGTCGAGATCACCACCGATATGCTGAGCTATGCCGACAAGCTCGATCTGGTGATCCTGGTGAGCGGCGACGAGGACTTCACCTATCCCCTGACGGTCCTGGCCCAGAAGGGTGTGAGGGTGGAGGTGGCCGGCTTCCGGAGCGCCATGGCCAACCGCGTGATGGACGCCGCCGACCGCTACATCGAGCTGGACCAGTTCATCGACCGGTTCAAGAAGGATCCCGGCGTCGACGACGATGCCGACGATTACAGAGAAAGACTCTGATATGAGGGTGCAGCTCCCAGTAGCCAGCGCTGGAGGCGATGGCGATATTGGGATCCACGAAGTGGGTCTGAGTCCGAAGGGCGAAGAGGAGCCCCGCGAACCAGGCTCGGTACCCCCGAAGGGGGTGCGCCGGGAGGGCCGAACTGGGGCGCAGGGCAACTGGGAGTGCCCGATTGGAACCCAGGCGCCTGAGATCGGCCCGCGAGAGAAACCGATGAACCACGGAGTGCACGAAGGACACGGAGAAAGGAGAGGGAACACACGGAGGGAGAGACTCCACTCGTTAGAGTTCTTTTCTCTGTGCCCTCCCTTTTCCTCCGTGCCCTCTGTGGTTCCGCTTTTGGGTTGCTTGAGCCTTGCTGGACTGACGGGACACTGAACCATGCGACTGGAACTCCCCGAGTCCTTTCCCACCGAGGTCCATGTCCTGGAGCGGCTCGACGCGGAACTGCTGCCCGATGATTCCTGGGTCTTGATCGGGGACATGGCCGTGCGCCAGGCCTGGCGCGACGCGGCCATGCCCGAGCCCCTGGGCTCCCTTTGGGTCCGGGTGGAGGAGTCCAGCAAGCGCCTGGAGACTCTCATGCCCTGGCTGGAGCACTGGGCCTCCATCCCCTTGCATCGGGACGCGGTGATCGTCGCGGTGGGCGGAGGCGTTCTCACGGACATGGCCGGACTCGCGGCCTCCCTCTTCCTCCGGGGCCTGGCCTGGCAGGCCTGGCCCACCACCCTACTCGCCCAGATCGACGCGGGCCTGGGGGGCAAGACCGCCGTGAACCTCGAAGCCGGGAAGAACCTCGCCGGGGCCTTCCACCCCCCCCAGCGCATGGTGGCCTGCCGAGCCTTCCTGGAATCCCTGCCGCCCCGGCAGCTCGAAAGCGGCCGGTGGGAACTGGTGAAGACGGCCCTCCTGGAAGGCGATGGGGAGTGGGCCAGGGGCATCCTCGCCGAAGCCAGCCCCTCCGGCGCCTCCCTGGTCCGGGCCCTCTCCAGCAAGGCCCAGCTCGTCCACCGGGATCTGCGGGAGACGGGCGAACGCAAGCTCCTGAACCTGGGTCACACGCTGGGACATGCCCTGGAGGCGGCCTCGGAATACCGGCTCCTCCACGGCGAAGCCGTGGGCCTGGGCACCCTCGCCGCCTGCTATCTGGCCCAGTCCCAGGGGCTTCCGCCCTTCGCCCCCGACCTTCTCCAGGAACTCTGCCGGCGTCTGGCGCCCCTGGCCACCTGGATCCCGCCCTGGGAACGCTGCCTGCCCTGGCTCCTCCGGGACAAAAAGGCCGTCTCCGGAGGGGGCGGGGGGGCGATACACTGCGTTCTGCCCCGGCCCGGAGGTCCAGCGGAGTTGCGCTTCCTCCCGGCCGAAGCCTGGGGCCCGGCCCACGCAAGGCTGCTGGCCTCCCTTTCCTGAGACGACGACGTGTACCCATTGAAATCGCTGATCCTTCCAATCCTGCTTGGCGCCGCGGGGGCCGCCCTCCCGGCCCAGACACCGGAAGACCCGCGAGCCCTCATTCTCCAGGGTCGGGCCCTGCAGCACCGGGGAGGCGGGGATGATCCCGCCCGGGCCGCCGCTCTCTACCGCAAGGCCGCGGCCCTGGAGCCCCGGAGCGCCGAGGCCCAGCTCCGGCTTTCCGAGGCCCTCCTGGAATCCGGCGATCTAGAAGGGGCCGTCCCGCCTGGGATCAGGGCCACGGAACTGGCTCCTCAGAACGCCGAAGCCTGGGCTCATCTCGGGATGCTCCAGTATCTGAGGGGCCGGAAGCTCCCGGAGGCCCAGCCCCTGGCCCAGAAGGCCCTCCAGAAGGCGGCCTCGCTCATGCCGACCGATCCCGAACTGTGGACCCGGTTGGCCGAAGTGGCCGAGACCCGGAAGGATGAAGCCGCTGCCCTGAAGGCCTGGATCCGGGTGGGGCGGCTGCATCCCCCCTTCCTCATCCAGGGCAAGACGCTGGGGGATGTCGCCTGGGAACGGGTGGCGGCCCTGGCGGGGAACCTGAAGCACTACGAGGCTCGGCGGGAGGCCGTCCTGGCCCTCTGCCAGGGCAAGTACCCCGATGCCCAGAGCCTCCGCATGCTGGAGGACCTGGCCCGGGAGCAGGTGGAGAAGGGCTTCCTGGGCCACGCCGAGGAAGGTTTCGCCCTGCTGGGCCGCCATCTCCCCAAGGAGCCCGCGGTCTGGGACAACATCGCCCTCATCCAGATCCAGACGGCCCGCTTCGAGGAGGCCCTGGAGACGCTCCGCCGGGCCGAGGAACTCCGCCCCACCTCCCGGGGCAACTACCATGCGGGGCTGTGCCTCATGAAGCTGGGGCGCTTCCAGGAAGCAGAACCCCGCTGGACGGCCGTACTCAAGACCCAGCGCTTCACCAAGGAGGACGAGCAGCTGGCCTCCGGCGCCCGGGTCCTCCTGGCCACCTCCCTGCTGCTGGAAGGCCGGTCCCAGGAGCTGCTCGCCCTCCTCAAGACCTGGCCCGAGACCCAGAAGCAGCCGGAGCTCCTGGCCCTGGAAGCCCAGGGGTGCATCCAGACCCAGTCCTGGAAGCTGGCCCGGCAGGTGCTCCGGGACGGCATGGCCCGCTTCCCGGAAATGGGGATCTTCCAGCTGGCCCGCAGCATTCCCGCCGAGCGCTTCGAGGAAGGATTTTTCAAGAAGAAGGAATCCCGGATGGCCCTCACCCAGCTGGACCTGGAGATCATGGCCGGCATTCTGGCCGACTTCCGCCGCTGGGACCGCTGCCTCGAATGCGTGCTCCTGGCGCGGAAGGCTGCCCCCGTGCGGGATATCGAACTGCTGCTGCTCCAGGGCAACGCCCTCCAGGAGCTGGGGCGGGCCGAGGAGGCCATGCGGGTCCTCCGGGAGGGCCAGCGGATGAACCCCGGCCATCCCATGCTGCAGAACAATCTGGGCTACCTGCTGCTGGAGAAGGGGGGCGATCTCGGGGAGGCCTCCGCCCTCATCGAGGCCTCGCTCAAGCAGGATCCCCGGAACGGCAACACCATGGACAGCTGGGGCTGGGCCCTCTTCCGCCAGGGCAGGTTCAAGGAGGCCGAGGACACGCTCCGCAAGGCCGCGGACCTGGTCCCCTTCAGCCCGGAGACCCGGAAGCATCTCGGGGAGGCCCTCCTCGCCCTGGGCCGCATGGAAGAGGCCCTCGAACAGTGGGAGCGGGCGCTGGCCTTCGCCTTCCCGGAGCGCAAGACGCTGGAGGAGCGGGTCCGGGAACTGCGCACGCGGATCGCCAAGAAGCACACGGAAGCCGTCTCGCCAGACCCGGAGGAGCCCTCGGCGCCGCTCGAACCCGACCTCGATGAGGCCCCCCTGTGATCTGCCTGCCCATTCCCCCCCCCATTCCCCAGGCGGACCAGGCCCTCACTGCCCAGGCCCCCGCTGCCCAGCCCCTGCGCGCCCAGTACGGATGGGGCTACGCCGGCCCGGAGGGCGAGGGCAAGGGCACCCTCAGCCTCCTGCTCGAGCCCGCCACGGGCAGGGTCGTGCTGGAAATCCATGGACTGGGAGAACGCCTGGTGCTGCTCACCGGAGCCCGCGCCGGCGGCTACCGTGTGCAGATCCCGAGGCAGAAGGTGGACGAGATGGCCCCAAACTTGGCGGCCCTGCCCCTGCCCTTCCTGCCCCAGCTGGGCAGCTGCGAGGGCCTCTACCGGCTGGTCACGGAAGGCGTCGGCACCGGCGTCAAGGTAACCCGGAAGGACGCCTCGGGTCCCGTGAAGCTGCGCTACGCGGGCAAGGACGAAAAGGGCCGCGAGGTGATGGTCTGGCTGGAGCGCACCCGCTGGGAACCCGTCACGCCCTGATACAGGGTCCGCCATTCCGCCCTCCCGGGAGAACCCCATGCCCATGATCCAGACCCGCCTCGACGGCTTCATCGGCACCGTCACCATGGACCATCCCGAGCACCGCAATGCGCTCTCGGACACGATGATCGGCGAGATGTTCGACGCCTTCGAGGGGATGCGCGAGGCCCGG
>JAYSNJ010000177.1:0-1925 GCA_043723905.1 Holophagaceae bacterium | reverse complement strand
CTACGTTCCGGACTGCGAAGTGAAGGTGCCCGCCACACTGGCCGAGGCCCTGGAGACACTGGCTTCCGAGCCCGGAGTCTGGCGTCCCCTGGCGGGGGGCACGGACCTGATGGTGGTCTTCAATGCCGGCCACCTGCCTGGGAGCCGTTTCCTGGACCTGTCCCGGATCGAGGAACTGCGGGGCATTGCAGAGGATGAAACGGGCCTGTCCTTCGGCGCCCTCACGACCTTCAGCGAGATGCGGGACTGCCCCGCCGTGCACAAGCACTTCCCGAACCTGGTGAAGAGCGCCCGGGCCACCGGGGCCCTGGCCATCCAGAACCGGGGCACCCTCGGCGGCAATATTGCCAACGCCAGTCCGGCCGCAGACACCCCTCCCAGCCTCCTGGCCTACGGGGCGGAGCTGGAACTGGTCTCCCCCCGCGGGCGGCGCAGGGTCGCCTACGAGGCCTTCCATACTGGCTACAAGCGGATGGATCTCGCGCCCGATGAGCTGGTGGCGGGGATCCGGGTGCCCAAGCCCCAGGGATTGGGTTTCCACTTCTATCGCAAGGTGGGCACCCGCCAGGCCCAGGCCATTTCCAAGCTGTGTCTGGCCGCCTATGCCCGCATCGAGGCCGGTGTGGTTGCGGAGTTCAGGGTCGGTCTGGGCTCCGTGGCGCCCAGTCCCGTGCGGGCCCGGCAGGCCGAGGCCGTGATCCTGGGCAGTCCCCTGGCGCAGCTCCCGTTGGCGGCGGCTCGCGAGGCCCTGATGGGCGATTTCAGCCCCATCGACGATATCCGTTCCAGCGCGCGATACCGCCGCGTCGTCACGGGCAACGTTTTCCAGCAGATGCTGGAGGAGCTGAGCCGGGTCTGAGGCTCAATTCGGTCCGAAGCGCCGGGCGGGGAAGGCCTCTTCCAGCAGTTCCTGGCGCTCCTTCAGGTGCTGGGTGAGGGCATTCCAGCGGGCCTGGCGGGGGACATTCGCGAGCAGGGGGCTCTCCTGGTACCAGCGGGCGCAGCCGAAGCCCTGGGCGAAGGCCCGCAGGGCCGTTTCTGTGGCCTCCTCCGGCTCTTCGAGGTAGGCGAAGGCCTCCGCCAGCTTGAAGGTGAATTCGCCATCGGGGACCCGCAGCCGGGCCCGGTCCGCCTTGAGGATGCGCAGGGTCTGGAGGGCGCCCTTCCGGTTGCCGGAGAGGGCGAGTTCGAAGACGCGGGCCAGGGTCTCGAACTGCACCCAGCTCCCGCGCACGCCCTGGGCCCGAGTGAAGAAGGGGCGTGCGCGGTCCGGATGGCCCTTCAGGAGATTGATGTAGCCCCGGTAGAAATCCCGGCTGGGCTCGGGGGCCTCATCGGTACCCGGCCCCAGTGTCCATTCGAAAAGATCCCAGTCGCCCCGGTAGAGGTAGGTGTTCTCCACCTGGTCCCGCTCGAAGCGATGGAGACCCACCAGCCGATCCCGGGCCCGGAGGCACCGGGAGGCTCCCTCCAGCAGTCCGGAGACCCGGGCTGGATAGGCCAGGGCACCGTGGAGATGGGCCACCCGGGGATACCTCTCCAGGGCCGCGAAGGTGGTTTCCATGGCCACCCGCGCGTTTCCGATATCGGTCTCGTAGCCAGCGAAATCATCCACGGCTCTCGGAAAGTGGGGCACCAACTCGAAGGTGCGGCGGAAGAGGCTCTCGCAGTGGTGGAACTGCTCTGTATGGGTCCGGCCGGCCTGTCGGCCCAACTGCCAGTAGTGGAGGACGGAGAGGGTGGCCCAGGCCCCGGCGCACTGGGGTTCCCGCCGCACTAGGTCGTCCGCCAACTGGAGGGCGTGAGCCGGATCCTGGTCGATCCGGCCTCCCGTGGCCTCGGCCAGATCCCAGAAATTGGCCGCCGCCCGGGTGAGGAGGCCCAGCCTCCCATCGGTCTTCACGCCAAAGCGGGCCAGGCAGGCC
>JAYSNJ010000176.1:0-10703 GCA_043723905.1 Holophagaceae bacterium | reverse complement strand
TCAGATCATCCAGGGGCTCTCGGGCGAGATGGCCATCAATGGCGACGAGCGGCTGAATCCTCTGCGGGCGGGCTTCCCGGTCTGCGATACCGTGGGGGGCCTGAACGCGGCCTTCGCGGTGATGGCGGCCCTCTTCCACCGGGAGCGCAGCGGGGAGGGCCAGTTCATCGATATCGCCCTGCTGGATTCGATCATGCCCCTCATGGGCTGGGTGTCGGCCAACCTGCTCATCGGGGGATCGCAGCCCGTGGTCATGGGCAACGACAATTTCACCGCCGCCCCCAGCGGAACCTTCCGCACCCGGGACGGCTTCATCAACATCGCCGCCAACAAGCAGGAGCAGTGGGAGGCCGTCTGCGACGTGCTGGGGGCCCCGGCACTGAAGACCGATGCCCGCTTCCAGGAGCGGGATACCCGCAAGCGGAACCGGAAGGCCCTCACACCCCTGCTGGAGGCCAGGCTCTGCGAGCGGCCCACACTGGAATGGGTGGAGGCCCTCAACGCCAGGGACGTGCCCAGCGGGGAGATCCTGGACCTGGAAGCGGCCCTGCGCCAGCCCCAGATCGCCCATCGGGGCGTCCTCCAGAAGGTGGATACGCCCGGCATCGGCGAGATCGAGGTCTTCGGCCTCACGGCCCGCTTCGACAAGACACGGGGAGATGTCGAGACTCCACCCCCCACGCTGGGCCAGCACAACCTGGAAATCCTGGGCCGCCTGGGATTGGGCGAAACGGAACTGGTGGCACTGAAATCCAAGGGCGTGATCTAGGAAGCAGCTTTCCCCTTTAGAGGTGATGCATGGGAATGACCGTCGTTGAGAAGATCCTGGCGCGGGCGTCTGCGCTCGCTTCCGTGAGGGCGGGAGACGTGGTGGAGCCGCGGGTGGATCTCGCCATGTCCCACGAGAATGCGGCCCTGGTGATCAACCAGTTCAAGGAGGTCTTCGAAGGCACGGGGAGGGAGGCGAGGCCCTGGGATCCCTCCCGCATCGCCATCATCTTCGATCACCGGGTCCCGGCGGAATCGCCCAAGACGGCCACCAACCAGAAGCGGATCCGGGAATTCGTGGCGCTTCATGGCATCGCGAAATTCCACGATATCCGCGGCGATGTGGGGGGCATCTGCCACCAGATCCTCCCGGAGTACGGCTATGTGCGCCCCGGCTTCGTGGTGGTGGGCACGGACAGCCACACCACCAGTCACGGCGCCCTGGGGGCCTTCTCCTTCGGCATCGGCGCCACGGAGATGGCCGCTGTGTGGACGCTGGGTTGCGCCGTGAACGTGGAAGTGCCCGCCACCATCAAGATCGTGGTGAACGGCGAATTTCCCCAGTACGTCGGCCCCAAGGATCTGATCCTCCACATCATCGGCCTGCTCACCGCCCAGGGCGCCAATTTCCGTGTGCTGGAATTCCACGGCGAGACCATCCGCAAGATGAGCACCTCGGGGCGCCTGGCCATCTGCAACATGAGCGTGGAAGCGGGCGCCACCAGCGGCATCGTGCCAGGGGACGACGAGACGCTGCGCTACCTCCGCCAGGAGGCGGGGGTTCCGGACGCCATTCCCCTGACGACACCGGATGCCGATGCGATATACGAGCGTGTGGTGGAGATCGATGTCAGCGCCCTCACGCCTCAGATCGCCTGTCCCCACACCGTGGACAACGTGAAGTCCATCGAAGGGGTGGAGGGCACGAAGGTCCAGCAGATCGTCATCGGCAGTTGCACCAACGGGCGCCTGGACGATCTCGCCATCGCGGCCGGGATCCTCCGGGGGAAGAAGGTCGCCCGGGACGTGCGGATGCTGGTCTTTCCCGCCTCGGGCAGGATCTTCGGCCAGGCGCTTGACCTGGGCTATGTCCAGGACCTGATGAAGGCCGGAGCCGTTGTCATGAACTCAGGATGCGGGCCCTGCCTGGGGGTCCACGAGGGCGCCCTGGGCGATGACGAGACCGCGCTGAGCACCACCAACCGCAACTTCAAGGGCCGCATGGGCAACCCCAAGTCCCAGGTCTACCTCTGCAGTCCCGCGGTGGCGGCGGCTTCGGCCATCACCGGCGTCATCACGGATCCGCGCAAGGGAGGGAAGTGACATGGCCCAGGTCATCATCAAGCTCGGCGCCGATATCAGCACGGACGACATCTACCCCGGCCGCTACATGGCCACGGTGCTGCCTTCCGAGACACCCCAGTTCTGCTTCGCGGACCGCACGGACTTCAATGCCCGCCTCAGGGCCAAGGAATTCGAACCGGGGAGCATCCTCCTGGGAGGCGAGAACTTCGGCTGCGGATCCAGCCGGGAACAGGCCGCCAGCGCCATCCACGGCTACGGACTCGTGGTGGTGGCCCGGAGCGTCTCGCGGATCTTCCTCCAGAACGCCATCAACCTCGGCCTGCGGATCGTGATCTGCCCGACGGTAGGAGCCGAGGAGGGCCACGAACTGGTCTTCGAGGGCGAGCAACTGCTCAATCGGACCACGGGCCAGGCCTTCCCCATCCAGCCCCTGCCCCCGGCGAGGCAGGCCATCATCGATGCCGGGGGCCTGGTCCCCTATACGCGGCGGCGCTTACTGGAAAGCCCAGCGCGATAGCTCCGTGCATTAACCCGAAAGGAGTCGTCATGAACGTGTCGCGCCTTGGTCTTGGGATCTCCCTGGCCGCCCTTCTCTCCCCCGCCGCCATGGGCCAGGGCTGGAGCCTCACCGATGCCGGTATCGGCATCCTGGACGAGGCCCAGCGGCCGCCGCGCATCCTGGAACGGGATCGCGGCGTGTGGTTCCAGGATGACCTCACGGCCCAGCTCGGAGGAAAGCGTGCCTTCATGTTCTGGATCGTGGGGCCCCGGCCGGATACGTTCCGGAACCGTTTCGGTACCGCCATCTACTCCTACCGCTTCTGGGAAAGCCGGCAGGGGGACCCCGTCCGGAAGAGCGGGACCTACACGTTCTCGGATGAAGGCTGGGGCACCTACCAGCTGAACTATGCCCCGGGGAGCTACCGCGTCGATGTCTTCCTGGTCAACCGGGAGACCCAGGCCGAATCCCTGGTGAAGACCTTCAACTACCGGATCTCTCCAGGCAAGGGGACCGGTGGCTCGCAACCAGGATTGCCCCCGACGGGACAGCCCCATCGTCCCATCCCATCCGGCGGCCCGGATGTCTATCTGTCCGACATGGCGGAGAGCCGCAGTGGCGATATCCATGGCGGTCTGGGGAAGGACCGCCCCTACTGGGCGCCGGTGCTGCTCCTCGGCGGACGGCGCTTCGCCAAGGGCCTCGTCACCTGCCCCGGCCCCAGCGCCGCGCGAGCCTTCGTCGAATACCCGCTGGGCGGCCATTTCAGCCGCTTCCAGGCCACCCTTGGCTCCGCCGCGGACCAGGGCAACTACGGCAAGGGCACGATGAACTACTTCATCCTGGTGGACGGGAAGGTCGTCGAACAGGGCCGCTTCCCCACTCCCCCCGCCACCCGGGAGATCAACGTGTCCGTGCAGGGGGCTCAGACCCTCCGACTGGAAGTGGACAACGGCGGCGATGGACACAATGCCGATCACGCCGCCTGGGGAGACGCGAGGCTGAAGCGGTAGCCAGCCCGCCCGCAATCCCAGTCGGGCACTCCCGGACGCATCACGCCCCAGTTCGGCCCCTGGCCGAGCCTGGTTCGCGCTGCTCTACGCCGCCTCCTACGTCGGCGGCTTCCGGGAGATGCACCTTGTTCAATCGGGCACTCCCGGACGCATCGACTCGGGTCGGCGGGTCCCAGCTCCGGGCGCATGCGCCCTTCGCTACCCGCTTCGCCCCTCGCAGTTCGGCCTTCGCGGCGCACCCCCTGCGGGGGCACCGAGCCTGGTTCGAGCTGCTCCCCCAGCTATCGCAGGCTGCACCGCAGCCTGCTCCCACTCGCTTCGCTCGCGGAGCTGGGCCCCATGCCGCCACTCCTGTCGGCGGCTACCGGGGGATGCACCTTGGTGTCAGGGCATCCGCTTGAAGAGCACCTCGTTCTCCAGGTAGATGTGCCGGACGAGACTATCGGCCAAGGCCTCGCAGGCCACGTAGAGGCTCGCCTGGATGGGGACGGCGTCCGCCGGGGGCGTGAATCCGTTGGTGAGCCTCCGGATGCGCTTCAGGAGGCCGGCCGCAGCCGTGTGCTCGTCCTCGAAGAGCTCGATGGGATCCTGGAGTTCGGTCTTCACATCCACGTCCCGGCCCTGGTCCTTGGCGAGAATGGCCGGGAAGAGCGTGACTTCCTCCATCTTCAGGTGGGCGCGCATCTCAGTGCAGAACAGATCCACTTCGTCGCGGATGGCCAGGAGCACGGGAATCCGATGCCCCTCCAGCGAGGCCGCCTCTTCCGCCAGACTCTCCAGTTCGGCCATTCCGAAGCGCGTTTCCCGGTGGTACCGCTTCAGGATGTGCTGCACCAGTTCGGTGAGCGGGGCTTCCTTCCAGGCATCCAGTTCTGCCCGCGCCTGATCCCAGTCTTGAGTCATGTGGATTCCTTGCCTGTGAGTCGTTGAAGGGATGTTCCCGAGGTTGATCCATATCTATCTTGGCAGTGGAGAATGCGGCCCGGGGGGCATTTGCCCCTCTAAAGGCCCTTGCATTCGCATGCCGAACATCGCGAGTTGGACACCCAGTGTCGGCAATGGAGTGCATTGATTGAAATGAAACGGGTAACATGAAAAGCGAAATTATGTTGAATAAGACGAAAAATGAACGAAAATCTAGGAGAACGAGGTGAACCATGCGCTCCTTCGCCTACAAACTTCCCAGCTACTTTATGGAATACGGTCCCGTCTATGCCAGGGATCTGGAGGAGGCCCGGACCCTCATCCGGCAGCGCCTCAACACCCGGCGCCTACCCTGGGGGCTCCAGGTCTGGGATCTGGCCGACCGGCCCCTGGCCAAATGGCGGGTGGCGGAAGCGTCCTGAAGGCCCTTGCCCCGCAAGGAGTTTTAGCCTGGAACGGGCGTTTGGTTCAGCCGGTTTGTCTCCAGCGAGTGGCGCATTACGGCATTTCGAGCCGCAGCACTGCACAGTTTGGGCTTCGCCCAAGCCTGTGCCGCGCCGCTCTACGCCACCGCCTGCGGCGGTCGGCTACTCGAAATGCACAATCCGGGTTCAGAGCCACAGGAGGGGCAGGATGCCCAGGATCGCCAGGACTGCCAGCGCGCCTGCCGCCCAACGGCCGGTGAGCCTGTCGGCCAGGAACCAGGCATAGGCAGCCTTCGCGAGATTGTTGCAGGCGGTGGCGATGAGGATGCCGCCCAGGGCCACATGGAGGGTCGTGGCGCCCCCGGCGGCATGGGTGAGGCCCATGATGAAGGGATCCACATCGGTGACTCCCATCAGGGCGGCGAGGCTGTAGACGCCGCTCTGTCCCAGGTATTGCACGGCCAGATGGGTGGCCACCAGCACGGCCAGGAAGACCGCGGCGAAGGCGAAGGCCGTGCGCAGCTGGAGCGGGTTGTGGGCCACGGATTCATGGGGCGTTTCATCGGCGGCCGGATCGGGCCTGTGCGACCAGACCCAACCGCTCAGTCCTGCCAGCAGGGCCAGGGAGAGAAAGGCCGGGGCCAGTTCCCGCCCCAGGGCCCGGTTGAAAAAGCCCACCAGGACCACGATGCGGAGATACATCAGGCCGGAGGCCGTCAGGATGGCACCGCTGTACGCGTGGGGGCGATTGGCCCTGGCCGCCCGCTTGGAGAGCACCACCGTCGCCACGGTGGAACTGTAGAGGCCGCTCAGGACACCGGTCAGGAAGACCCCGCCGCGCCCCTTGGCGGCCTTCAGCAGCAGGTAGCTGCCGTAGGAGACGCCGCTCACGGCCACCACCACCAGCCAGGTCTTGAAGGGGTTGATGGCGAAGGGGCCCATCTCCTGGTTGGGCACCAAGGGGAGGATCACGAAGGTAAGCAGCATGAACTTGGCAAAGGCCGCGATCTCCTCGCCGTTGATGCGATCGGTGAGGCCCTCCAGGAGGTCCTTCAGTTCCAACAGCAGCAGATTGGCCACCACCAGCGTGCAGGCGAACCAGATGTGGCCCGCGCAGACCAGGGCCCCCATGAGGTAGACCACCAACCCCGAGATCTCCGTGGTGATGCCTGCCTCGCTGCTGTGGCGCTGCTTGAACCAGTAGGAGACGAGCATGAAGGCCGCCACCACGAAGAAGCCCATGAGAATGGCGACGATGAGGCCCTTTGCCAGGAAGGCGATGGTGTAGCCCAGCAGTCCCAGCAGCGGGAAGGTCCGCACACCGCCGAAGGCGCGACGGCCGCTCTGCTTCAATTCCTCCCGCTCCAGTCCGATGAGGAAGGAGAGAAAGAAGACCAGCACCAGCTGGGACGCCTCCGGGGGCAGGAAGAAGAAGTAGTGTTGGAGCACGGAATTCACCCTGGGAACTCACCCAGGTTGCCCCCAAGCCGTCCCGATGGGAAGCCTCAGGCCGGGCGCTCGAAGAGGTAGTGGGAGACAAACCACGTCTCCCCCCCCGCCCAGCCCCAGAGTTCTTCGCAGGCCATGAAGAAGATGCGCCAGTAAACGAAGCGCTTGAGCGCCTCCCCGGCGTAGCCCTCCCGCAGGAGCTCGAGCACCTTCCCGCGATGCGCATCCTGGTTCCGGAGCCAGGCCCGGGAGGTGCGGGCGTAGTGCAGGCCATTCACGCGCCAGTGGTCCACCACCCGCAGATCCCGCTGGAACCTCAGCAGGTAGCCGTCCCCAGGCATGATGCCGCCGGTGAAGAAATACTTCGCCATCCAGTCGTTCTCGTCGCGCACCTCGAAGGGATAGGTGGCGTCCCGGTGGACGAAGACATGGACGAAGAGCAGCCCACCGGGGCTGAGCCAGGAGGCCACACGGCTCATCAGCGCCTCGTGGTTGCGCATGTGCTCGAACATCTCCACGCTCACCACGCGATCAAAGCCCGTCTCCGGGGGCTGGAAGGCATTCATGTCCGCCGTGATGACCCGGATGTTTTGGAAGCCCTTCTCCCGCGCTCGGGCCTCGATGAAGCCCCGCTGGTCCCGGGAGTTGGACACCGCCGTGATCTGGGCCTGGGGATAGCGCTCCGCCATCCAGAGGGTCAGCGAACCCCAGCCGCAACCCAGCTCGAGGATCCTCTGCCCATCCTCCAGCCGAGCGCGGCGGCAGGTGAGGGCCAGCATGGCCGCCTCCGCAGTTCCCAGCTCTTCATCCCCCTTTTCGTACAGGGCGCAGCTGTACTTCAGGTGCGGACCCAGCACCCGCTGGAAGAAGCGCGGCGGGACTTTGTAGTGCTGCTCGTTGGCATCCCCCGTGTGGACGGCGATGGGTCCCTCCCGGAATGCCTTCAGCAGGGCCCGGAGCCGCTCCTGGACCCCCTCGACGCCCCCCCGCGCCTCCTCTTCCAGGCGCTGCTTCAGCAACTGGCGGATCCGCCAGCGGATCAGAACATCGGGCAGGAGATCTCTCTCCAGGAGCTTCTGGATCATCGCTTGCCTCGGGGGAACCAGGGGATGAAGGGGCTCACCTCCCGCTGATAGCGGCGGTATTCCTCCCCCTTGCTGCGGAGGGACTGGGCCTCGGTGGCCGGAATGCCCGTCACCCTGAGAAGGAAGTAGAGCATGAGCAGGGGGCAGGTCCAGGCCGTCCATCCCAGGGGACTGGCAGTGGCCACCAGGGCGAAGGCCACCCAGATGAGCCACTCGAAGAAGCAGTTCGGATGGCGGGAGAGGCTCCAGAGGCCTGCGCGGCAGACGCGCGTGCGGTTCAGGGGGCTCCGCTTGAAGCGCCGCAACTGAAGATCCGCCAGTGACTCGCCGAGGAGGGAGACCAGCCACAGGCCTGCTCCCACCCAGGCCGCGGTGTGAAGCCTCGGCGCTGGGTCGAGCGCCGCTAGGAGGAAGGGCCAGGCCAGGATCAGGTCCAACAGGGCCTGGAACTGGAAGAAGGCCAGAAATTTCAGGGCCAGGTGGCCGCCCCATTCCGCACGGAGTCTGGTGTAGCGGCCATCCTCACGGGGATCATGGAGCACGCGGAGGAAGAGGTAGGTGCCCAGGCGCAGGCTCCAGAGTCCTCCCAGGAGGCCCACCAGGAGACGGCGCTGGGGGTCGCCTGGCCCCGCCAGTGCGAAGAACACCGCGAGGCCACCCAGGCCATAGGCCCAGGCCACGTCCACCCAGCCCGCATTGCCGGTGCGCAGATGGAGCAGCCAGGTGAGCCCCATCAGCTCGAAGACTCCGATGGCCCCCCAGGCCAGCAGGGGAAGGGCTAGCGTGCACATGGTTTCCTCCGGGCCAGCAGGGCCTCGATGCTATCGGCCGTGGCGAGCTGGATCAGCACGTAGGAAGCCATGGCCAGGTTCCCCAGCAGGAGGATGGCGGTCAGCCAGAGGAGCCTGGAAGGCCAGGAACCTTCCTTCCAGGCCACCCAGAGCCAGAAGGCCAGGAACGCGAAATAGGCATCGGCCAGGGTGGCCAGGCCCCAGGGATCCCGGGCCAGCCGGAGGAAGGCGACTCCCACGTTCTCGTGAAGGCTCGCCCAGGTGGTGAGGCCCACCATGAGCAACAGGACGAGCAGGAACCAGGCCCTCAGCGCCGCCCTCATGGCCGGCCCCAGGGTTCTTCCATGAGGGCCCGGGAGGTCGCCGCCTTGGCCAGGAGGAGCTGGGCATCGCCGATGTAGCGCTCCCGGAAGGCCCCTTCGCAGTAGGCCAGATAGTAGTCCCACATCCGTAGGAAGCTCTCGTCGAAGCCCTGGGCCCTCACCTGGTCGAGCTTCCCCTGGAAGGCCGCGCGCCAGAGCTGGAGGGTCTGGGCGTAGTGGACCCCGATGTCCTCGAGATGATGGAGATTGAGCGAGCCGCCGCGCCCCAGGCTCCTGAGGATCTCGGAAAGGCTGGCCAGTTCGGCCCCCGGGAAGACGTACTGCTGGATCCAGTCTGTCCCCCGGATGTAGGCGGGGAAGCGCCGCTCGTTCATGGTGATGGTCTGGATGAGGGCGAGGCCATCCTCGGTGAGCAGGCGGTCCACGGCACCGAAGAAGGCATCGTAGTATTTCAGTCCCACGGCCTCGAACATCTCGATGCTGACGATCTTGTCGAAGCGGCCCTGGAGGTCCCGGTAGTCCTCGAAGAGCAGCGTCACCCGGTCCTGGACGCCTTCCCGGGCGAAGCGTTCCTGGGCATAGTCATGCTGCTGGCGGCTGATGGTGGTGGTCGTGATCCGGCAGCCCCGGGTCCGGGCGGCGTGGAGCGCGAAGCCGCCCCAGCCCGTGCCGATCTCCAGGAGGTGATCCCCGGGGCCGAGCTTCAGCTTCCCGCAGATGCGCTCGAACTTGGCCCTCTGGGCCGAGGCCAGATCCATCTCCGGGTGTTCGAAGAAGGCGCAGGAATAGGCCAGGCTCTCGTCCAGGAACAAGCGGTAGAAATCGTTGCCCAGATCATAGTGGGCACTGATGTTGGACCGGGACCCGCGCCGGTCATTGGCCCGGGAAAGGTGGCGCAGCCGCGCCAGGAGCTTGCCGAAGGATGCGAGGAGTCCCCCGCTCCGGTCGAAGGTGGCCATGTTGCGCACGGCTAGGCGCACCACCGCCACGAGGTCCGGACTCGTCCAATACCCCCGCATGTAGGCTTCCCCCAGGCCCACCTCGCCCCGGAAGGCCCCCAGCTCGAAGGCCCTGGGATCCCGGATGCGCACTTCAGCCCGCAGCAGGGAAGCCTCGTCCCCGAAACGATGCACCTCGTGGCCCTCCCGGAGTTCCAGATAGCCCTCATCCAGGCCCGAGAGCGTGGTGAGGAGCAGCGATCTGGCGATCCCGCTCAACCCTCCCGCAGGCCGGGCTTCTTCGGATGGGTGAAGACGGGCACCCGCTTCATCCACAGACATAGGGCCTCCCAGTGAATGGCGACAACGACCTTGAGAGTGATCCAGGGAAAGCGGACCAGCGTCCGACCTATCTCTGATGCCTGCCAGGGCCGTCGTGCGAGGTCCAAATTCGCGTTGAAGCAGAGCGCCCCGTCTTCGGAAAGCGCCATGTGAATCCCGAGCCTCTCCGAGGGCTCCGTGAAGCCCCAGCGGTAGCGAAGTCCCATGGGCATGAAGGGGCTCACGTGGAAGACCTTGGCCATTTCGAAGACCCAGGGTCCCGCCGGCCCGGCGGGTTCCATCCAGTACCGATGGCGCTCCTTCCAGGGGGTGTTGGTGATCTCGGCGCAGATCAGCGCCAGGCGACCGTTGCCGTCGAATGCGTAGTAGAAGGCAACGGGATTGAAGCAGTAGCCCAGGTAGCGGAGATTCGCCAACAGGAAGACGGGCCCGTCCGGAGGCGTGTGCCCAGCCTCGCGGGCGGCAGCTGCGAAGCGCTCCCGCAGCGTGCCCTCGGGGCGGTCCGGCAGGTAGTCCGCGTCGTGAATGCTGGCCCAGTTGAAGCGGTTCCGACTCAGGAAGGGGGAGGCCTGACACAGCTCGTCCAACTGGTCCAGATCCAGGAAGGCCAGGAAGACCGGGTAGCGGAAGGCATGCACCTTCGGCTGAAGGCGATGATGGCGCACGCTGCCGACGTAGAGGGCAGATCCGGGCAGGGTCATCTCGGACCCGTCAGCACGGGACACCCAGGGCCCGCGCGACCCGCATCCCAGACCACAGGCCATCCGCTCGGCATCCGCTGCGCGGATGCGCGAGACCCCCCGCGTGAGGGCGTCGGGTCAGCACGGGACACCCAGGGCCC